>CALVKW010000001.1 GCA_944333345.1 uncultured Bacilli bacterium
ATGGCATCAGCAATTATTCATCTAGCCGTAGCAAAAGTGCTAGAACCATATTTAAATATTAAAAACAGAAAAGATTATTATTTAGGATCGATTGCTCCTGATATAGCAAAACAAATAGGAAGAACCAAACAAGAATCACATTTCCTATATAATGAAAGAGAAGATGTACCAAACATAAAAATGTTTACAAATAAATACAAAGATTTTTATAAAAATGGCTTTGACCTAGGCTATTATATTCATCTTTTTACAGATAAAATCTGGTTTGATAAATTTCTAAGAACATTAATTCAAAGTGACTCATTAAGACTGATTGATGGCACCATCATGAGATGCACAGGAGATGAATTAACAAAATTAATTTATTCAGACTATACAAACTTAAATATCAAAGTAATAGAAGAATATAATATGGATTTATCTTTATTTTATGAAGATTTTCAAATCCCAGATACAGAAATTACGGAAATACCAAAAGAAAAATTAAATATCTTACTTGACAAAATGAGTATCATCATAGAAAACTCAAAAGAAGAAAAAAACTATATTTTTGATATATACTTAATAAAAGAATTTATAGAAGAAACAAAAATAAGAATATTACAAGAATTAAAAGACTATGAACAACAACATTATTCATAGTCTTTTAGTTTAATAATTGATAAAAATAATCATTTAAATCTTCTTCTACATAAGCAATCATTTCATTTACCTTATCTAAATGTTCCATATAAATAACATAAATAGGAATCTGATATAACTTTTGTTCCAAAGACTCTATCTCGTCTTTATTCTTAAAACCATCTTTAACATATTTTTTTTGTGCATCTTTCAACGCATCAATTATCTGTATTAACTCTTTATTATTTTTCATCTTTTCTTTTAGTTCAATACACCTCTTGTAATCATTACTTTGAGTAATAACAGAAACTACTTGATCTAATGCTTTATCCAACAGCCTCACCATCCAAGCTCCACGTTTTAGCATCTACAATCTTAACCATAACTAAATCTCCTGGAGTAAGTTTCTTATCACTTGAGAAATTAATTAATTTATTGGTATCACTATATCCATAATATAAATGTTTCTTATCAGAAACTCCTTCTACTAAAACTTCAACCTCACATCCGACAAGTTTCTTATTATTTTCTAAGAAATAGTGATTCACTACTTCATTTAATCGTTGAAGACGTTCTTCTTTTTCTTTTAATGGAACTGGATCAGCAAGCTTGCAAGCAGGAGTACCTTCCCTTTTAGAAAAGATAAAGGTAAAAGCATTATCATACTGACATTCACGGACTAAATCTAAAGTCTCTAAGAAATCTTCTTCCGTCTCACCAGGAAATCCTACAATAATATCGGTAGAAATACTAACACCAGGAACTCTATCTTTAATTTTATGGAATAACTCTAAATAACTTTCTTTGGTATATCTACGTCCCATAAGCTTCAAAATACGACTAGATCCACTTTGTACAGGCAAATGAACACTAGGCATAATGTTAGGATATTTCGCAATCACATCAATCATACGATCTGTAAAATCCCATGGATGAGAAGTAGTAAAACGAATTCTAGGAATACCCATTTTCGCAACATCTTCTAATAAATCAGCCATAGTATAATCTTCATACAAATCTTTACCATAAGCATTAACATTTTGACCAAGTAAAGTAACTTCCTTATATCCATCATCTACTAACTTTTGCACTTCTGCTAAGACATCTTCTTTTAAACGACTTCTCTCTCGTCCTCTAGTATAAGGAACAATACAATAAGTACAAAACTTATTACAACCATAAATAATATTAACATATGCTTTAAAATCATTTACTCTTCGAACAGGAACTCCTTCTACTAAATCGCCTTCTCTAGAAAAAACTTCTATTTGTTGTTTGTTTTCTTCAATTGCCTTATCTATAATTTCAGGTAACTGATGCATATTATGAGTACCAAAAACAAAATTGACCCATTTATAATCACGAAGAATAGCTTCAACCACACTAGCTTCTTGTGCCATACATCCACATAATCCAACAATCAAATCTTTTTTTTCTTGTTTCAAATGTTTTAAACGACCTAGCATACCAAATGCTTTATTATGTGCATTTTCTCGTATAGAACAAGTATTTAAAAGCACTAAATCAGCATCCATATAATTATCCACCTTAGAAAATCCTAAAAAGATAAGTAACGCTTCTATATTTTCACTATCATGCTCATTCATTTGACATCCATAAGTCTTCAAATAAAAAGTTTTTCCCAAATATTTATTTTTAACCTTATCATTTTCTTTAAAATCAACTCTCTTATAAGGTCTAATATCTCTTTTTCTAGCTTCCTTATAATCAGGTAAATGCATAAAACCACCTCAAATACAACATAGATTATAACACAAAAGAAAAAAACAAAAAAGAGGAAATTGACTTATGCAATTGCCTCTGCTAAAGAAGTATCTATCATTTGATCTAATAATGAAAATTTATTTTTCATCAAATCATGTTTAATTACTTCCATATTATCAGTAATTTTATCTAATAGATGCTTCATACTAGGAACTAATCCTTCTTTTTTCTCCAAACTATCTACAATATTTTCTAAATTTGTTAATTTAGAATATTTTCCATAATAATTATTTTTAATACATAATTGATATAAATGTTTAAATGATAGAACATCAATATTATTAAATCTTTTTTCTTCTAATATCTTTAACGCAGGATATAAAGAATGATTATGAAGTGCTCTATCTAAAACTGTTTCACCTTTTTTATTCTTTATATTTAGTAAATATCTCTTATTTTTCGTTAACTGTTCTAAAACTTTTAAAGCTGGAACAGAAGTATCTCTAACAAGTAAATGTCCAATCGTATTTCCATCTAAATTTTGATGATTGGGATTCCAACTACGTTTTCTAAGAAATTTTAACACCAAATCATACTGTTTAGCTTTTAAAAGTCTCACTACGACATCGTTACCGGCAACATCCACTGTGTTAATGTCTACTTTATTTTTTGAAATAAGTTCATCTACTAAATGATAGTATCCCTCTTTAATTAAATCAAAAATCAGGGACGGTTCTTCTTCACAAGCCTTAAGAGCTTGCTTTTCATCATAAAACATGTATAACACCTCTCTGTTTGTCTGACAGTTATTTATTTTAGCAAATTTATCGTACATTGTCAAATTTCGTCCCCTTCTCACTACACTATTAGTATGGAAAAAAACAAAAAAATTATACATAAAGAATAGATAGAGCAATAGAAGAAACAAACTTAACAGTTCAAGACAAAATTGCACAAAAAAAAGAAGTCTCCGGGAAAAGCGAATTAGACTTCTTTTATTTTAACTTAGTTCCACAATTTGTACAGAAGTTTCCGCCCTTAGAAGGAGTTCCACAATTTGGACAGAAACTAGATACCTCCCCAGAAGTGAATAGTGCTTCCGTATTAGGAGTACTAGGTGTACTAACACCGCCCGCTACAACATTAGGAGTAGCCTGAGCTTGATTTAATTGTTGAGCAGCTTGATTTGCATAAGGATCATAAGCTTGTGCCGCAACAACAGGTTGAGCATTCATTGCGTTGTTAACAGCTCCACCCATAACACCGCCGGAAGCCATATTCATCATACCAACACCTAAGAAACCATTCATAGCTCCTGCTTCGTTATTAGCAGCATCTTGAACAGCATTGGCATAAGCTCCAGTAAGGGTTCCTTGTTGCATAAATTGATTAGAAGATAATTCATAATTATCAATTTTCTTTTCAGAATCTTCATCCAAAGTAACAGACTCAACAACAAATCCTACAATATTTAACCCACGATCACGAATTGGTTGATCAAATACTTTTTCATCCATGACTTTTTTAATTTCATCTGTACTGCTAGGTAATTCTAAAACAGGAGTCTTATGCGCAGAAGTTCCTAATTCATTTAAGACATTTTGAAAAGCCCCAATAACTTCAGATCTCATCTGTTCACACAATTCATCTTTGCGATACTCCTCAGCAGTTCCAGCAATACGTGACATAAATATAGCAGGGTCACTGATTTTAAATGTATACTTACCAAAACACTTTACTTCTACACGTAATGGACTCATGCTACCAGTCATCTGATTTGGAATTGGATGTGACCAATCTTGATAAGGAATAGGCGCAGGGGTACCAAATTTATTATCCATAATTTCCTTAGCATTAATATAAAATACTGCTTGTTCCTTAAATGTTCCACCATTATAAGTAAATCTGCCCCACATTTCTTTAAACACTGCCCCAAATTGTCCTGCAAAGAAGGATGGAGTAGTTGACTGATCAAAAGTATAAATACCTTCTTCAGCGGTAGCATCTAAAATTTGACCATTTTGAAATATTACCGCAATCTGTCCTGGAGCAACTTGAATTGCACTATCCTTAGAAATCACACCATTAGGAGTAGATACTCTCTTCATCAAAATATCTTGTCCTAAATCATCACAACGAATATACTCTTTCCATTGATCGTGTAACGTACTACCTACTGCGCTAACGGCAGCTTTAATTAAACCCATAAATAAACCTCTCTTTCTTTTTTAAAAACCACGTCCGCCACCACCGTGACTAACACCACTACTTCCGGAGTGGGAACCTCTACCGCCACCACCATCAGAATGATAGATTGGTGTTTTTGAGGTGTGCGTATGAATAAGTCTATCCCCAACAACTTTAATATCTAAAGAACTTCTATCCAAATATTCTCTAGATGAAGTAGCAACTCTAACTAATTTGTTTTTACTAATTAAAATAGCCATAACAATTACTGTAATTAAAAGTGGTACACCAAGCATCAAAAGCCATGGAATATTTCTTTCAATACTGCCATCACTCATAATAGAATAATGACTATCTTTACTATTAGCTAACCCTATTGTATCATAATTTTCAAGGATTGTCATAAACTTTGTAATTCCTTGATAATAATCTTGATTACTAAACTCTTGATAAATAGCATCCAAAATAGCATCAACACGATAATCACTATACATATCCATAGCTTTACCAGTAGTTGACATATAAATTTCTCTATACTGCATATCCACTAAAAACAAAACACCACTATGTTCCCTATCCATACCAAAAGTATTATAATCATAAAAATCATCAGCATATGTTCTAGAACAACTTCCATCACATTCTTTTGTGTAATCAGAAACGGTAACAATTGCTAAATCAAAATCAGTTTTATCAATATAATCTTGTGCTTGCTGATATAATTTTTCTTCCTCACTATCGGTTAACAATTCTGCAAAATCATATATTTTCTCAGAAGAATCAACAGAAGGAGTACTTAAAATATTATCTCTGTTTGCATCTGTAACTGTAATATAAGGAGGAACCAATAAATTATCCTCAGTTCGAATATTCGTATTCGTACTAGCAGAAACAGTCAAACTAAAAGCAAAGAAGAAAAGGAAAAAAGTAAAGAAATAACGAAAGCCTCTCATATTACCCCTCCTATAAACAACAATATCATAACAGCTAAGCATAATAAGAATATACCTACACTCCATAAAATAACTTCTTTTCTTCCAAGAGGCAAATCACCAACAATTTTACCCGTTTGACCATTCATTGCAAAAGTATACGTTTTATCACGATATTTAATATTAACCATAAAGACAGGTAACATAATATAATTACAATCAGACTTTTGTATGAACAAATCATTTTTCGCAACACTACTAGTCTGATGTCGAACTCTCTCTTGTAACAAAGAAACCGAAGTATTAATGGTTCTACTCTTAGCTCGATCAATCGCAACAGTATCATCAACATCATATTTTTCAGCTAAAAATCCAGATAAAAAAGCATGATTATAAGTAACTAAATCTTTATACTGAAAAGGCTCCAAAGAATCCATCAAATCATCAGGGAATCTAGAAGAACCATCTGCCAATACTTTATCATAACTCATCTTCCCTTGACACTTTGTTAAGAAAGTATCAGTCTTCGTATATTGATAATTCATATCACTCCAAGATCTAGTATCTGTAGCATTAAATTCGACATCTCCATCCACTTCGAAATCATATGCCCAAAAAGGAATATAAATTCCCGTAATCTTATCAATATTTTCTTTACGTTTAAAAAGTTTAGGAACTAACGGTTTATGCTTCACTACCTTTTCAAAAGCACCAACAGCATCATTTTTCACTTTCTGGAAAGGAATAATTAAATCAGGAACACGACTATTTTGAATTCTTTCTTTTAATATGGCCGTATTTCCACAATACACACAAAAAGTCGCAGTTGTATTCGCATCTGCAACAATTTCCGCACCACAACTTTTACAACGATAAACATCTGCCTCTTCAACTTTAACATCTTTTTGTACAGTCTTTTGATTTACATCTTCACTACTAGCATTCTGATATTTCTGCATCTCTTCTAAAGTAAATTGACTACCACAATACTCACATACCCATTTTTGTTCTTTAGGATGAAATATTATCTTCGCTCCACATGATGGACACTTATGATCTAAAGCCTCCATGACACCACCTCTACTATATATAATATATCATAATTTTAATTAATAAGAAACTAAATCATTACAAACCCAAACTCTTTTAACAATATCTTTTACATAACTACCACAATAACTACACTGATGAGTTTTAAAATCAATACGAGGAGAGCCACAATTAGGGCATTGAATTCCTAACACTTTACTATACTTATCTATATTAGAACTATCTAATATATAAATATATTGAATACGAAAACGATCTTGTACTTTTCTCATAAATTTTCCATTCTCATATAAATAATATTCTAAACTACTTCCAAAAGTAATTGTTGAAACACTACCATCACTCTCATATTTACTAACAACCGTCTTATGAAATTTAATCTTTTTAAAGGATATTTTCTTATCTTTAAACTCTTGTATTTTCTTATCAACACTACTTTTAATTTTATCACTATCAATACCAAAACTATTTTTATTCTCAATTGCATGAAAATAATCCAAAATATTTTTCTCACATTCTCTTTTTAATTCATTAATATTAAGATCAGGAAAATCATCTTTAATCCTAGTCAAATATAAAGAATCCATACTAGATAAAGATTTAGGAATACTCTCGTCTTCTCTCTTTGCTTGTTCTACTAAATTAGAAAAACTAGAAACACCTAAAAATTTCTTAACCTTATAAAATAAAACATATCCTAAAACAAGAATAATCAAAATTAAAACTAAAACAATAATTAATCCAATAAGAAAAATCATATTCTTCACCCTATATTTAGCATATCAAAAAAATATAAAAAAAAGAAGATTATTCATCTTCTAAATGTTGTAAAGTAGACTCTTTGTCAACTGCTTCAACCAATAATTTACCTTCTTTAGAGTTACTATCAATATGAATATTTTTAAGACCACTTTCATGGCTTACAACGTCACATCTTTTTTCATCTTCCATAATATCACCATTATTAATATAGGCAAAAAAGATAAAAATATACTATTATCTAATTATTTATATTTTTTAGATTTAGAAGATGGATGAAAGAAAGGAACATCATTAACCCAGTCATCAATAATCTCTTCAGTTAATGCGTATTTTCCCCGATTAGCATATCCCAAGCAATGCTTTTCAATATGAAAGTCACTTCCACCACTTTTTAGCAACCCATATTGATCACAATATCCCAATAAGAAATTTATTTGCTCCTCATTATGTTTACGATGACAACATTCAATTCCATCAATAATTCCTTCTTCTCTAAAAGTATCGATAATAGAAACGATATTATCTAATCCATACACAAAAGGATGAGCAAAAAATGCCTTGCCACCTGCTTTATGAATTAAAGAAGTGACATAATAAACATCACAAGCATTCTGTGTATTATCTATATAAAAAGGGCTGGATGGCTCACAAAAATGTTTACGATAAAAAGTACTTCTATCATAGATGCCAAGGGAATCTAAAATAGCTTTATTTTCCTCATAACCAATAATATCATCTAATAAAACATCATTTGCCATATTATGAGCACTATTTATCTTTAAATCCTGTGTGTAACAAATCTGTAAACCATCACATATTGACTTCAAATGATTTAAAATAGACGTTTCCTTATCAACAGTAGTATGAACAAACCCTCTTTTGATAATTTCACTTTTTCTCATAACATCTAAATCGATACCATATCCTAACATATCAAACAAACGTCCTTGATAACAAAATTCCAATTCAACACCAGGAATTATTTTTCCACTATAAGTAGAAAAAATATCAATCTCTTCTAAATCACGATAGGCATTAATATTATTATGATCTGTTATAGAAATAATTTTAAGTTTTTTTAATTCTGCCTTCTCCAAGATTTCTTTAGTCGTAAAATCCCCATCAGAATTAACAGTATGAATATGTAAATCAATCATATTTCCTCCTAGAACAGATTTTAATTTTCATCAGCTGGCATCAAAACTTCTTTACCACCCATATAAGGTTGCAATACTTTAGGAATTCTAATACTTCCGTCTTCTTGATAATTATTTTCAAGGAAAGCAATAAGACCACGAGGAGTCGCAACCACGGTATTATTCAAAGTATATAAGAAATAAGTTCCTTTTTCTCCTTTTTTACGAATACCAAGGCGTCTAGCTTGAGCATCTCCTAAGTTAGAACAACTTCCAACTTCAAAATACTTCTTTTGTCTTGGACTCCAAGCTTCTACATCACATGACTTAACTTTTAAATCAGCAAGATCCCCACTACAACATTCAAGTTGTCTTACCGGAATATCCAAACTTCTAAAGAAGTCAACAGTCAACTTCCACATCTTTTCATACCAATCCATAGACTCTTCAGGTTCACAGATAACAATCATCTCTTGTTTTTCAAATTGATGAACACGGTAAAGTCCTCTCTCTTCTAATCCATGAGAACCACCTTCTTTTCTAAAACAAGGAGAATAACTTGTCATATGAATAGGAAGTTCGCTATCCTTAATAATTTGATCTTTAAATTTACCAATCATAGAATGTTCACTAGTTCCAATTAAATATAAATCTTCTCCTTCAATCTTATACATCATAGCTTCCATCTCAGGAAAAGACATAACCCCAGTAACCACATCACTATGAATCATAAATGGTGGAATAGCATAAGTAAATCCAGCATCAATCATATAATCTCTAGCATATGCAAGCATAGCTTCATGAAGACGAGCAATATCTCCTAGTAAGTAATAAAAACCTTGTCCACTAGTTCTACCAGCTGCATCTTTATCCATACCATGAAATCTAGCTATAATATCAGCATGATAGGGAATTTCATAATCTGGAACAACGGGATCCCCAAATTTTTGTACTTCCACATTTTCGCTATCATCACGACCAATGGGAACAGAAGGATCCATAATCTGAGGAATTACCATCATACGATCCTTAATCTCACGAGAAAGTTCTTCCTGCTCTTTCTCTAAGGCACTAATTTCATCAGCAGTCTTCGCAATATCGGCTTTAATTTTCTCAGCCTCATCTTTTTTACCTTCCTTCATTAATTTTCCAATTTCGCCACTCATACGATTTTTATCAGCTTTTAATCCATCAGCTTTTACTTGTACTTCACGTACTCTCTTATCCATATCATAAACTTCATCTACCAAAGGAAGTTTTTCATCTTGAAACTTCTTTTTAATATTTTCCTTTACTAAATCCTTATCTTCTCTAATTAATCTAATATCTATCATATCTATACCTCTCTTCTAAATAATTTATTATAACTATTTTTATATAACACTTTATCAATATCTTCTTCTGTAAAAGTATCCTTCAATAAAGCTCTAATTTGCTTACCAACCATACCATAATCAAAAATCTGTATATCATCCTCATCTCCAAATAAAGCTGGCCCAAATTTCATATCATCCGTAGAAACACCAATCGAGTCAATGCCAAGTAAGTCCCGAACATGAACGATATGCTCTACATACTTCTTAGAAAGTTCTTCTCTATCTTCACTCGAGGAGACAAATGGCCCATAAGAAACAAGTCCGATAACCGGTGATAATTCTTTTAAAGATAGTAACTGCTCATCACTCAAATTTCTAGGATGAGAATATAAATCATAACAATTCGAATGACTAGCAATCACAGTAACATCTTTTCCCTTTCTTTTTTCTTCTTTTAAAAGCTCTATAGTATCAGAAAAAGTAGCAGGATTCATATGTGATAAATCAATACTAATACCTAAATCAACTGCTTTTTGAAGTAATTCTTTACCTTCATCAGTAAGTCCCTCTTGACTACGATTACCAGAGCCATAACGATTCTTATTATTCCATACAAGTAAAATATTACGAAGACCTAATTTATAAAGTTCCTCTAACTCTTCAGGACTATGAATAAAGTCACAACCTTCAATACTATAAACGACATCCAAATTAGGAAAATATTTTTGAAATAAATGAGTCGCTATACGAAATCTTTCAATAACATCAATAGGTTCAAACAACTCGCCCATCTCTTCCTTCATTTCCTCTTCATTCATAAAATAAAGATTAGCGACCACTCCTCGAACTTCATTTTCTTTATAATACTCTTGCACTTTCTTTATATAACTAAAATCATTTTTCTTATAACAATAATATAAAATGGATAATAAATCATAATGTAAATCAATCATAAAACCATCTCCTAAAAACAAAAAAAGAACAGTACAAGGAGTGCAAATGCACGGTACCATCCTTTTTTTTACTCAAAGTGTAACGAACTTCTCCGGAATAATTCATCTATAGAGTAGATAAATAAGTCTTTAATATCGTTTCCACCAACCACGATTTCTCTCTAATTAAAGTTTCTTATTATTAGTTCTAATCATCGATTTGTTAATAGTATATACCATTTTTTACAAATTATCAATCTTTTTTACAGGTATTAACATATTCAGGCATTTGAACACTATCCATCTTCTCTATTTCACTCATATGAAGCAATTTAGAATCTACATTATCAAAACCATACTCTCCATCAGTAAGAGTAACAAAATACTGATAATTATTTTTCTTTTTAACAACTCTAATATATCCTTTTAGTTTCCCTCCATTCATAGAAGAACGGATAGGAAGAAATGAATACATGGTTAAATCACTAGCATTAGAGAATGGAATATAATACTCTCCATCTTTCTCTGTAATCATATTACCATCACAATTATAAATACCATCTACAACATCTGTGTTAACTGTATTAACGAAAGAACTGACATCTAAAACATAAAATATTTCTCTGCAAATATATGCAGTTGGTGTAAAGGCAAATCCCAAAAAAACTAAAAAGAACAGTATAGAATAAACAAAAGCTGGTATTTGAGCATTTCTTCTTTTCCCACTAGTGACAAACTGTGGATACTTTTCACCATTCCCTTCATAAACAGCTCTATCATCGATAGCGATAATAGGTAGCATAACAAAAGGGAAAAACAAAGTAAGCCAACCACTTTTACCAAAAACTCTTCCCAAGCGATAATTTGCATATAACGCATAAATCTCTCCAAAAATGGGAATAAGTAAAAATAAAAATTTCCATCCATTACCTACGGCAATATCAAAATAAGCATATTGACTATAAAATGGTATTAAAGGAGTAAACCCAGAATACCCCCCCTTCATATAAATAGCGGAATTAACGATGATAAAAAAGGTTACAATAAAATATATAATACAAACAACGAAAAGAAAGCTGAGAGAATAATTTAACCAAAAATAAGCAAGTCCTCCTAAAATGATAGTAAAAAGTAGCAACAAAAGAATTGCCGATTTAGTATCAATAAAACCCTTCTTATTTTTAGTCTTTGTCTCATAAGTTCTACCAGCAAACTCAACAGTATCAACTTCATGTTTCTTAGGATCATTATAATCTTGATTAGCTTTATCAAACTCTTCCGGCGTAATATAGGTTTTCATTTTCTGGTTATCCGGATGATCATAATTCAAAGCACCACACTTCATGCAATATCTTTGCTTAGAATCCATCTCAGCACCACATCTAGGACAAATCATATCAAACACCACCCTATCTATTTACTAGTTTATCACGATAAGGAAGAAAAAAAAAGACCTATTTGGCCTCTATAATTAACTTAATAGCAGTACGTTCCTCTCCATCAATAGCAATATCTTGAAAAGCTGGAATACATACTAGATTTTTCCCAGAAGGAGCAACAAATCCTCTAGCAATCGCAACTGCTTTAATTGCTTGATTAAGTGCTCCAGCCCCAACAGCTTGAATTTCAACAGTCCCCTTCTCACGAAAGACATTAGCTAAAGCTCCCGCAACACTATTAGGATTAGATTTACTACTTACTTTCAATGTTTCCATAAATATAAATTCCTCTCTTTCTATATCAATAATATATGAATGAAAGAAGAAAATATGATACTTAATCAACTTTTTGAATTGCTTCTTTAATAACCCGGATACTACGGTTTAATTTTAGAGATTCCTCTTCAGTTAAATCAACAAATACTCTTCCCTTAGCCCCTCTTTTATTAACAATAGTAGGAACCCCAATAAACACATTATTTTCCTTATCATAAGTAGAAACTGTAATGATAGTATTTTCATCTCCCAAAATAGCATTCGTAATATAAGCTAAACACATACCGATACCGTAATAAGTCGCACCTTTTCTATCAATAATTTTATAGGCTGCATTTTTAACTTCTTCGCTAATAGCATCTTTTTCAGCATCAGATAAAAATTTATCTATATTTTGTAATCCTACAGTAGCATGATTCCAAGGAACAAATTCACTATCACCATGTTCGCCTATAACATAAGCATGAATGTTTTTAGGACCTATCCCCAACTTTTCTCCAATTAAATAACGAAGACGAGAGGTATCTAAACTTGTACCACTTCCCAAAACACGATGATAATCAAACTCAGAATATTTCCATGTAAGGTAGGTCATAACATCAACAGGATTTGTTGCGACTAAAAAGATACCTTTAAATCCGCTTTTGACTACTTCCTTAACAATAGACTTAAAAATTTTACTATTTTTAGAAATCAAATCCATTCTAGTTTCTCCATGTACTTGACTAGCACCAGCAGCAATAACCACAATCTTAGCATCACAACAATCATCATAGCCACCACATCGAATATCAATTTTGGAAGGAGCAAAAGCAAGACAATGATTTAAATCCATCACTTCACCTTCCACGCGTTCATGATTCACATCCACTAATATCAATTCATTTACATTAGTTCGTTGATTAAGTAATGCATAAGCATAACTCATTCCAACATTACCGCATCCAATAATAACAACTTTATTATGCATATTACTCCTCCTCATCATTTGCATTCCTACATTTTTTTAATTCTCAAAATTTTCAATCATACAATTATTTGCATCTTCACCAGCGTACTTTTCAAGAACTTCATCTTTTGATTCTAATAAGGATACATCAATTGATAATCCTTTACTTTATCAGATGTAACTATTCTTTCCCCAATGTATAAATTGTCTCGAAAACCGCAAGCCAAGCCTCACTGATACTTTCAATTTTTCCAAAACAATTCACATTACTTATTAAGCCCTTTCAAAAATTCACATATATCTTGAGCAACAACTTTATCATGATCATTTTGAATAGCCTGTGCAAGTTCTTCTTTTGTCCAAACCACAAGAGACAAATCATTTAAAATATCATTAAATGTTTGTACTGTACTTGAATCATCAGAATTTCTTTCTAATTCATAATGATCTCCCATGAAACAATTAAGCTTTACCGTCAGTTGAACACCATCAGAAGTAACATAATCCGTTCTGTCAAATGTTCTGACAAAACCATTTTTCACATCAAGTACTTTAAGTAATACCCCAATTGCTTCATAGGATTCTGCCGAACAATTTATAGTATATTCTTTTCTTTCAAAGTCTAATGCATTTCCTAACTTAATTTTAATTTTAATGCCTGAATCGCGAATATCTATAATGAGTCTTCCTTTACCACCAGCTACACTACCAATCGTGGGAATATGATCCGTATCACAATAAATACTAACTTGTCTATAGGTATGTTCTTTCCAACCTGCTTTTTTTGCATAAATACTAATTTTCTTTGCAATTTCCTTATCTAAGGAACCTCGTACTTCTTTTTCAATAATATTACTCATTTTTCATTCCTCCTATTTTTTTAAATCAACTATATTTTCATCAAACAGGACTTTTTCACTCGTGGAAATCCTCTAACATTTGTATTTAACACATACCATTTTAAGCAACATTCCAACTTATCTCTAGTTTTTCACTAGTAAAAATCCCACTTTTATAAATATTCCCAAGAAAAACAGAAGCTTTCCGTACTTCTCACTACTTGCCCAAAGTTAATCTCGAATCTGATTTTAAAATAAGTAACAAAATAGGTTCATGCTTCAGATGTTCATATCTCTGATCTGATTCTACTTATAATTCAATAACGACTACAACACAATTATTTATCTGCTCCTAGTTTTCATTCCTTACCAATCATGTCTTTTCTGTTTGTTTACAGATTTGAGGTGTTCTCTTTCTTTTACACGCTTTTCATTTTCTTTCAATATATTTCATAATCTCCTCTGTAATTACTTCATACCCTTCATCAGAAATATGTAACCCATCTTTAGTATATTCATTCTTAATTTTAACCTCAGAAGACTCAGAATCAACTAATAGAGAAAACAAATCAATATAAGTAATATTTTCATCTTTACAGTACTTCTCCAACTCTTGATTAATTTCAACGATTTCTTCATTAGTACGATTACTAGCAGCTGGTCTTTCTTCATCCACCGGATAAATAGATTCTAAATAGATTTCCGCATATGGACGATTCTTCTGTATTTCTTCAATAATTTTCTTAATATGAGAAACAATATCATCAATAGATAATTTCTGATCAATATCATTGGTACCAATAAGTAAAAATATTTTAGAAGGATTATATTGATATACCCTTTTCCCCATATCATCCAAAATATCTTCAGTAACATTTCCTTGCACCCCACTATTAACAACAGGCATATCAGGATAATATACATCCAAATCATAAAATTCGGTAATAGAATCTCCTAAAAACAAATAATTATCATCAACTATCACAACTTCTTTTTCTTTCGTAACAACCTTAGGTTCTACAGGACGAGTAAGTAAATAAATACAAAAGGCTAATATTCCTAACAACAGAATTACCACAAAAAGAAAAATAATAAATCTAAAAACTCTTAATTTAGGTTTTCTACGTTTCTCAATAGACTCTCTACGTATTTTATCCTGTTCATAAGACTTATTTAAATCTTTAATAATTTTTTCCTTTTTCTTTTTTTTATTTTCAACAAAACTAGTATCTAACTCATCAGAAAATGTCATATCATCAAAATTAAAAATTTGCTGTTTCGTAATACTATAATCATCTGGATATAAATTCTGATGACGATTCTCACGACTATATTGACTTTTAGTATTATTTCCATCTCTTTTATTATCATTAGATTTATGATACTTATTATTCTTATAACTATTTTTAGAATAATTCTTCTTAGAATTGTTATTGTGATTTCTATTTTGCTCTATTTTTTTATTATTACTACCCATAATATCACATCCCATACGCAAAAAAAGGTAAAACTACCTTTTACTTTAAATCTAATTTGATTATACTAATTTTGTTTCAAATAGTCAATTTCTAAGTAAAGAAAAAATGAAAATTTCCCGATACAGAATCAACAATTCCTTTAATAAAGAGTTGTATAAAAGAAAGAGAATTTACATCATCAGAAACAGTTAAATTACCTTCTGTAATCTTCTTACCATCAACTTTTACAACAACTCTTCCAACAACATCACCTTTTTTAACTGGCAAATCCAAGGAATTAAATTCTAAATCATAAGAATATTTTTGCTTTGTACTAGATTTTTCAGTTAAAACTCCGATATCTGAAATAGGAACAAGAGAAACTTCTGTTTTTGTCGCTTTATCCAAAGGAATCGTCTTCAAAACTTCCCCTTTTCCTTTTACTAAATCCATCTGATAATGATTAAATCCATAATCAAGCAAACTCATAGCTTCTTGATTCCTAATATTACTATTTTCTTCTCCTAAAACAACGGCAATAAATCGAAGATTATCTTTTTTGGCAGTAGCAGCAAGACAATATTTTGCCGCATCCGTATGTCCTGTTTTTAATCCATCAGCACCTTCATAAAATCGTACTAATTTATTAGTATTGACAAGCCAAAATTTATTTGCAGTATCTTCTCTTAAATAATCTTCATAAACGGATGAAAATTCTAAAATCTCAGGATAATTAATCACCAATTCTCTAGCAATCATTGCCATATCACGAGCACTAGAATAATGTCCTTCTTCATCAAGACCAGTACAATTTTTAAACACGGTATGCTCAAGTCCCAAATCTTTTACTTTTTGATTCATTTGTTTAACAAATGCCGCCTCACTTCCCGCCAAAACCTCGGCCATCTGAACCGTAGCATCATTAGCACTAGCCATAGAGATTCCTTTAAATAAATCCCTAACACTAATTTCTTCACCAACACTTAAATAAATTTGTGATCCTCCCATATCAGCAGCAGTCTGACTAACAGTAACAACATCTTCCCAAGAAATTTTCTCATCACGAATAGCATCTAATATTAAAATTTGTGCCACCATTTTCGTCATAGAAGCAACCGCCACTTCTTTATCAGCTTCTTTCTCAAAAACAATTTTACCTGTATTAGCCTCCATCAAAACTCCACTGACAGCACCAGGAATTAACTCCGTTTCAACGCTTTCCTCTTCTAAAGCACTAACTGATAAAATATTAACAGAAAAAAGACACAAAAAACATAAAAATATAACTAACCCTTTTCTCATACATCCCTCCACTATTTTTTATGTAAATATGAAAAAAATTATACATAAATTGAGAAAAGAATGATATTATGAAACTAGGTGATACAATGAAAAAGAAAAAAAGAAAATTAAAAAAGAAAGTAAAAATAGTTTTAACTTTTCTAATATGCATCATAATCATCACAACAACAATCTTAATATCTACAAAGAATGAAAGTAAAACACCAGAAAAAACTTTAACTCAAGAAGAAGAGTTAAAAAAGATACCATACTATAAAGAAGAAAATAAAGATAGATATATATCCTATCAAAAAGAAAATAAAAATTTAGACACAGAAGAAATCGTTACAAATGTAAATATTGGAATTGATAAACCATATTATACAAATACAAAACAAGCAGAAAACTTAAATACAAATATTATTTTAGTAAATAAATATAATTATCTAACAGAAGACTACGTACCAGAAAATCTAGAGGAGATTGACACAACATATGCAAGAAGCGGAATGCAATTAGTTAGTGAAGCAAAAGAAGCATTTGAAACATTAGCTGAAAATGCCAAAGAGGATAACATGACAATTATCGCAATGTCCAGCTACAGAAGTTATGACTATCAAGTAGATTTATATAATAGATATGTAGAAACAGATGGAAAAGAAGCTGCAGATACCTATTCAGCAAGAGCTGGGTTTTCAGAACATCAAACAGGTCTTGTAGTAGATGTCTATAACGGAGATTTACCTTACACCTCATTTGAAGAAACAGAAGAATTTGAATGGATGCAAGAAAATGCTTATAAATACGGATTTATTTTAAGATTTCCAAAAGATAAAACCGATATTACAGGGTATGAATATGAATCATGGCACTATCGCTATGTAGGAAAAGAAGTAGCAAAATATATTCATGATAACCATTCAACTTTAGAAGAATATATCGCAAAAAAGGTTGAGAACTAATTCTCAACCTTTTCATTATCAAATTTTCTCTTAAAAAACATAAACAAATGATAAAAGAATGTAACAACAATCCAAAGTAAAAATATCAAATTACTAAATTGCACAACAGCTAAAATCGGTTCATTCTGATATAAGGTAACAGGATCCGCTAAATCCATTTGACCAATGACAGTAAAACTGACAAACATAGAGAAAAACAAAAAGACAAATGACATACAAAAATAATTAAAAACTTTCTTAAATGTTGTTAATTTTTTACTAAACAAGGTATAAATAAATATAAAAATAGAAAGTACAAATAGAAAAAAGAAAACAATAGTAGAAGGGAAATAATAATAATCCATAACTTTCATTATAAAAGAATCAATACAAGTAAGTGCATAAGAAGAAAAAGAAAATATAAAAACAAAAATAGAGAAGATAGCAAAAATAAAAAGAGCAATAGGAACTACTTTATTTTTTATTCTAATATTAAAAACAACTAATAAAAATAATAAAAGAAAAAACAAAAATATTTCTATAAACATAAAAGATGAAAATAATGATTGAAAAATTATTTTCATCTTATCAAATAACCCTAGTTCCATATACACACCTCCTATTATACCAACTCAGCAATATAAATAGTTTGCGTTGTATCATCATTTTTAGTACATGTAATTAACGTTAAAGTAGTACGATTATAATTTCTATAAATTGCTACTTTTCCAGTTTTAGGCACTGTATAAATATTAACGATTTGATATCTATATCTTTGACCATGATACGTAATATAAGCATAATCACCAATATTCAACCTATATAAATATGCAAAAAACGAAATATAGGCATCACCAGAATGAGCCATTAACATTAAATTACCATTAACAACATCAGGCATACTAGATCCTTGAACTGTTGATACATTATACTGAATACTATTATATCGGGAATCAGTATTATAAAACCCTCTTTTTAATCCTATCTTAGGGATTTCAAGCACCCCTGCATATCTACTATAATCAATCTCTTGTTCTGATTGTTGATAAACTGTTCCATCAGAAACATTATCAACAGTTGGAACATCAATTTCATTCTCTTCACTCATCGGTATATCCATCCCTAAACTTGCAATCTCCATATTTGCAAATACCTGATTTTTTAAAAATACCAAATGATTATAAGAAAGAACAAATAATCCTATAAATACAAGGAAAGAGCCGAGTAATAATAACTGACTCTTTCTAAGTATTCTTTTATTATTGTTGCTGTCTTTCTTTTGGTTTCGTGTTAGCATAAATGATACCCACTCCACACAATAATACTATTAGACCAACAAAGTAAACAGATTGTGCAAGAGTCATTCCAGTATCAGGCACTTCTGGAGTATAATCAATACTTATAGGTACATAAGCAGAGTGTGTAGTTTCTACCGTAAATACAGTACTAACTGTTTGAGCACCAGTAGCTCGATAATAATATCCATCATAACCTCTGAATGTTCCTTCAACAGCGATTTGAATATCTTTTGTTTCTTCAGTAACTTTATCAACAGGAACCCTAACATAGAATCTTGCAAGATTCGTAGTATCTTCTACTTCTTGTCCATTTTCGTTTACTAGAATGGTTCCTTCTGGAGCTCCATCAATTCTAACTGTAAAATGATCTATATTATTAGGAGCAGTATTAGAAACGGTAATTAATGAAGTTTGATAGTACTTCTCATCTTCCGTCATAGAAATCTCATTATTTGCTTTACTAATTTGCATTTGACCATTAGCAGAAGTCGTATTTTTCGCATTTTCAACTAAAGGTACGATATAAGTATCATAGAAAGTAGCGGTTGCTGTTGCTTGCGTATCAGAAGTATAACATCCATTTACATCACAAACATGATAATCACCACCATCTTGCCAATAAATTCTAGTGGCCACTCTCATATTATCCAAATTACCAGTAGTTTGATCATTGGTAATATTACTATTATCGGCAGCCCCTGTCTGATACAAATATTCCCAAATAGCAGCTTGCGTAATCCAAGCTTGAACCTCATCTGCGAACTCATTACCAGAGCTATCCTTAAATGTTACATGAGGAGAAGAATTAGCCATCACATATAGCAATCCTTGATCAGTAATTTGTTCACTCTTAGATAAAGTTATACCACCTTGATAACCAATATCTCTTTCCAAACAGAAAATAGGAATACCGCTTTCTGTAGAATACATCTGTATTGGATAGGCTGAACCAGCACCACCATTAGAACCATAAATAACAACACCCGTTGGATTAGCAGTTTTAAAACTATCACCCAAATCCGTCTCAGGAATCGTATCGGGAGCAGCATAAGAAATATTTCCACTTCCAAGACCGATTACTAAGAAAGAAAAAAACGACACTAAAAACATCGAAATAGTTAACTTTTTAGATAACTGTGATTTAAAAAGTTGTTGAAATATAGACTGTTTTTTATTGTTTTCCATATATATTTTCTCCATAATACACCACCTTTATATTATTATTATAACATAGTTTTTTATTTTTCAATCTTTTTTTTATTTTATTAAAAAAATGTCTTCTAATCTTTGTAAACGAGGAGCCTTAGTATAATAAATTTTAGCTAAACTATCACCTTTTTTTATTATATCTCCCACTTGTACTAACAACTCAATTCCAACGCCATAATCAATAGCATCTTCTTTAGACACACGACCAGCTCCCAAAGAAACAGAAAGCTTACCTAACTCTATAGCAGAAATCCCCACAATCTTACCACTTTTAGAAGCCTTTAATACTTTCACTTTTTTACTTACAGAAAGATTTTTTAAATTTCCATGTTGTGCATCAACAAGCTCTAAAAATTTTTGATAAGCGTCCCCAGATTGAATAGACTGTCTAACCATATCCATGGCATCTTCTTTAGGAACCCCTTTTGACATACATAACATTTCGCTAGCAAGTTCTAAACATAATTTTGTCAAATTATTATCTCTTTCTTCTCCTTTTAGAACTTTCATAGCTTCCATTACTTCCAAACTATTACCGATGCAATATCCTAACGGTGTATCCATATCACTAATAATAGTATGTACCTCTTTTTGATAAACTTTTCCTATTTTAATAACTAAATCACTTAATTTTTCAGCATCTTCCTTGGTCTGTAAAAGTGCACCATTACCAACCTTAATATCGATTAATATCTTATCGGCCCCTCCAGCGATTTTTTTACTCATAATACTAGAAGCAATAAGTGGAATAGAAGAGACTGTTCCCGTAACATCACGCAAAGCATAAATCTTTTTATCCATAGGTGCAAGACTAGCTGTCTGCCCTGTAATAACAATGCCAATATCTTGAACTTGGTGCATTACTTCCTCTTCAGATAAATCAATTCGAAATCCAGGAATACTTTCCAACTTATCAATAGTACCTCCAGTATATCCTAGCCCTCTACCACTCATTTTTAAAACAGGAACACCAAGGCTTGCAACAATAGGAGCAATAATTAAAGTTGTTTTATCACCAATCCCACCAGTAGAATGTTTATCCACTGTAATAGCATGCAAAAAACTCAAATCTAAAGTATCTCCACTATCAATAAATACCTTGGTCAAAGCAAAAGTTTCTTCTTCGCTCATGCCTTGAATACAAATAGCCATAAGCAAACTAGACATCTGATAATCTTTAACTTTCCCCTCTAAATAACCATTAAAAAAAGTATCTAATTCGTGAAAACTTAACTCTTCTCCTAATCTTTTTTTATTTATAATATCAACAATCATAAAATCTCCTTTCGAAATACCGTAGTTTCTCGAACCTGAAACCCTAATTTATGATACAAATGATGGGCAGCAACTCTAGATGGATTAGAAGTTAGCTCTAAATAAGAAATATTCTTATCCTGACATAACTGAAAAACATACTGAAATAACTTACTAGCAATTCCCTGATTTTGATAAGCACTTCTAACACAGACATACTCTACAAAATAAAATTTTTGATTGCGTATAGGATCAATACAATAATGCAGCAATAAATGACCAATTACCTTCTCATTAGAAACAGCAATCAATTGAGCATCATCTTTAGAAAGCTTACCACTCATAGAAACACCAAAAGCTTCTTCTAATAATTCATTTAAAGATTGTAAATATTGTTCTTCAAAATGCTTTATTTCCATATACACCCTACCTTAGTATTACTATCATATCAAAAAAAATATATGAATTCTAGTACTTTTCCAAATAATTATCCAAAAGAAAAGAAGAAAAAGAATTTATTCTTTCTCCTCTTTTGTTTTAGATGAAGTTAAAAATGTAACTTTTTCTCCAATCACCTCCATAATATTCTCTTTTTTCTCACCCTTTTCTACAATCCGTGATTGTAATCTTCCCTTTAAACCGACAATATCTCCTTTTTTACAGTACTCTTTTGTATTTTCTGCTACATTATCAAAGATAAGACAACGAATAAAATCCGTATCATAATTACCTTCCATATTTTTAAAACTTCTAGGAATAGCAAGGGTAAGAGTTGAAAATTTTTTACCATTATCATTCTTCTTTAACTCAAGATCATACACAATCCTACCAACCAAGACCACCTGATTTAACATATCTCACCTCCTTTCTCCTCCATCATAGAAAAAGAAAGAAAAAAAGACAAACAACGAAAACATAAAAAGTACACAAAACAACAAAACAAAAAGAAGATACCCTATATAAAAAACCTTCTTTTCAAAACAAACTATAACCAAATAAATAACTTTACTAATTAGGTAACAATTTGAAAAACCTTTTTACAATTTCTTAAAGCCGCAACTAAAATATCAATTTCCTCTTTTGTATTATAAAAATACAAACTAATTCTTACAGTAGATGGAATTCCCATATCTTCCTTCAACATTTTACTACAGTGATTACCTGCTCTCACACAAATATGAAAGGAATTTAAGTATTTAGAAACATCCATACTAGATACTCCTTCCACATTAAAAGCTAAAATTCCACTTTCAGAATCAGAATTATATAAAATAATAGATGGAATATCTTTTAATTTCGCAACTAAATATTTTTTTAATTCCTGTTCATACTGACTAATAGAATCCATACCAATTTCTAACAAATATTCAATAGCACTTTTAAGTCCTAAAACCTCTCCAATAGGAGGAGTACCCGCTTCAAACTTTACAGGACCATCTTTTAATTGATATTTTCCATCACTAGTAAAGGATAAATTCATACCACCGCCATAAAAGACAGGAACCATTTCGTTTAATAATTCTTCTCTAGCAACCAGCACCCCAACACCAGTAGGAGCACACATTTTATGTCCAGAAAAACTTAAAAAATCAATAAAACTATTTTGAAAATCAATACTCATATGAGGAACACTTTGGGCACCATCCACATGAAATAAAATATTCCCATCACGACACAACTTACCTATACGAACAATATCTCTTACATCACCAATTACATTCGTAACATGAGCTAAAGAAATAACTTTAGTACGCTCCGTAATACTTTGAACGACATCTTTATAATCGATAGAATAATTAGAATTAAGAGGAATATAACGAACTACAATTCCAATCTCTTCAGCAAGTCTCAGCCAAGGCAAAATATTAGATGCATGTTCTGCTTTTGTAAGCAAAACTTCATCACCAGGTTTTAAATGATATTTCATATATCCAAAGACAACCAAATTAATAGAGTGAGTAGCCCCACTAGTAAAAATAACTTCTTTGGCACTAGCACAATGAACAAATTTTTGAACAGTAAACCGAGCTTCATCATATAAATAATCGGAAATAATAGCACTATCATAAATCCCTCGGTGAATATTAGCAGTATAATACCTATAATAATCATCCACAGCATCAATAACACACTTCGGTTTTAATGTAGTAGCAGCATTATCAAAATAAATAATAGATTTATTATTTAAAATAGGAAAGTCTAAACGCTTCATAGTCCCACCCCTCAAAGATATAATATCTTATGAAAGAAAAGAAAAAGAGACTATAACATTAAACTATTTCAAAAGAAAAAAGTATCAAAATTGATACTTAAGCTACTCTTTTATATTGCACCTCAGTACTTCCATAAGAGGCAGGTGCAGTTAACTCTGCACGCATTTTTCTAAAAGCATCTTCTAAACTAACAACTCTTTGTTGTAATCTATCGTTTTCACGTTGTAGTCTTTCATTTTCAGCTTTTAACTCATCAACTTCATGGCCTTGTTGTTGAGCACTTTGAAGTCGTTCTTGCAATGTTAATATTTTTAAATCCTTCTGTTTTAACTCTTGTTGTTGTTTTTTATTTTCTTGAACTAATCCACCAACAGCAGTAACCACATCATCAAAAGAATCACCACTATTACTATTTGATTCCAAAGAAGTGTTTTCATCTTTTTTACTTTCTTCTTCTACATCATTAGTATCTGTAGAATTCAAAGAAACTACTCCTAATTGATCATTATTATCAGAATTGGAACGAATGATAGGAATATCACCAAAACTACTTTCTCTTGGCTTTTTAGATTCAAAAATATCATTTTGTTCTTTTTCTGCAAAAATGGAATCAGGCTTAACCTCTGATAAAGGTTGAGCAAACGAATCAACTTTAGCAGGTTGTTCAACAGGCACTATCTTCTTCTCTTCTACAACTTTCTCCGTTTCCAAATTAGTAGAATTATTCTCCATAGGTAAAGAAGAATTTAAAGCTGTATCAATAGTTTCCTTAGGAACTTCTACACTAGCAATATCGATTGGAGGCTGCTTCGTCGTTGGCTGCTCTGGTTCTACAACAGGAAGAGGTCCTGCAAAATTATCATTAAATACAGGAGCATTACGTGCAACTTCAACAATTGGAGAATCAGCAACATTAACACTACAATAAAATGAATCATCCGTCATACAAATAAAACTATAGTATTTATTATCTAATATATTTTTACCATCAATCGTATAAAGTGTTCCTTCAGAAAATCTATCATTTAAAAGAAATTTTCCAGTACCATGTGTTTCTTTATTTATTCTATCTTTAATATTATTATCCGTATCAACCATTCTAGTAGCGGCGTTAGGATCATCTCGAGAAGCTATAGCATCAAGTACAGTCTTTGTTTGAGCTATATTTCTAATAACTAATAAATATTTATCATCAATAATTCGAATATCCCTATTTTCAAAAGGAATAATAATATTACCCTGCTTACTAATAAGGCCAAGCGATGTTTTTGGAATTTCAGGATCTATCGCTTCTTTTAATAAAGGAGAAGCAATTAAAAAGTCATTATCCAAATTTCTATTATTTAATTTATAATAAGTTTCTTGTGTATTTCCAGTTGTAATTGTGACATAATTACAATAAAGATCGGACATTCCCTTATAAGTAGAAATTTTCCCCCTATTAAATACTACTTGCCTTCCCTCATGCATAACAACACACCACCTTATTATATACTTCTAATCATAATAATATCACAACTCCCCTTTGAAAACAACTATTTTCCAAACAAATTTCTAAAATAAAATTGCAAAAAACTACAGAAATAGATACAATAATATTGGTGATAAAATGCGACAAGATAAAAAATTAATGTTAGGAATGACAATACTTTTTTTAATCACTTTTATTTTTTTTGGAACCCTTATAACAACAGAAAAATTAGCTCCCTATTACACCGATAAAATAAAAGAAAGATTCGAAAATTATATTAAAGAAAACTATAAAGAAGAAAATAACAATCTAAAAATTGGAATAATAACTTATAAAAATCAACAATATAAAGCTAAAGTATCAAACAAAAATAATAAAGACCTATATTTTACGATAACCTATCAAAACAAAGAAATAAAAGATACATATAAAAAAGACTATTTAGAAGGAAGAACACTTTTAAATAAATTAGAAAAAAATCTGGAAGAAAAAATAAAAGAAAATACAAACCAAAGTGTCTCTATCTCAATTCCTTTACCACTAAATGAATACACAAATAAAATACAAGAAAACCTAATAAATAACAATCTAGAAAACACTAAAATATATGATATTGAATTCACAATAAATAGTAATATAGAAACAACAGACATCGTAAATAAAATGGAAGAAATAGTAACAGAATTATCATCTATGAATATATATCCAAATCACTACAATATAACAATTAAAAACAAAAAAAGCAAATTAACCATAAATAACTTAACAAACAATACAATAGAAAAAACAACTCTAACTCAGATAATTAGTGATATAATAGCTAATAATGAAAGTGATATTATAAAAACAAATAATATCTCTTATCAATATACAAATAAAGGAGAATGATAAAATGAACGATTGTATTTTTTGTAAAATCATCAACAACGAACTACCATCTAAAACAGTATATGAAGATAGTGAAATAAAAATAATTATGAATATTAATCCTATTAGTAATGGACACTTATTAATAATGCCAAAAAAGCATTATGAAAACATCTTAGATATTGCAGAAGAAACATTAATGCATGCTATGAAAATATTACGAGAAAACATATATCCTATACTAAAAGAAAAACTAAACTGTGAAGGTTTTACAATCTGTGAAAACAACTTTTTAGGACAAGACATTAAACATTTTCATATACACGTAATACCAAGATATCAAAATGACCAAATAGATTTTAATTACAATAAAGAACAATTAAAAGATTTAGATGAAATATTTAAAGTCTTACAAGACAAGTAAGAATACAGTCAAAAATAATTAAAACGAAAGCCAAGATACTAAACCATCTTGGCATTTTTTTTATTACTTTTTCTTCTAATGGTAAAACCACAAAAACTAATAATAAAGAAAAAAATCCCCATAGTAAACTCATTCCCAAAGAAATATAAGGACCAATATTATATTTTTGATCTCTATAATCCCAAAAGTGCTTATGAAATAAAGACTCTATCACAATACCACCTAGCCACTCTAGTAAAGACAACAAGAAAAAAACAGCAACAAACAAAATAACAGTTTTCCATAATTTAGAAATCTTCAATTTATGAAAAATAAGTTTACTTAAAAAAGCAATAATGACAGCACCAAATCCATAAACAGGAATCCAAGGGCCAAATAAAATACCATTATTCATATTAGGAAAGAAAAAAGTCTTCAAAGATGTTTCCAATAGAAATCCAATAAAAGAATTAATAAAAAATAAATTTAAATAATAATACATAAAATCACCATTCATAGTATACCCAAAAAAAAGATAAGAATGAAAATTCTTACCTATTTTTTAATAACACATTGTCCCACCTAAAATAATAGCTAATAAAATATATAAAACAATAATGATAACAAAGCTATTATTTCTTCTTGGAGCACTATTCTCAGAACAAGACATTAAAACACCTCCTTAAATATAAGCACCTAAGATAATAATTAAAAGAATGAACAAAACTAATACGATAGCTGAAGACGAAATATAATTACTCATATCTTTTCCTCCTTTTTTTATGCTTTCATGATATTCTATGGCAAAATCAAAAATTGTGTGAGTATATATAGTATATTTATTGCACGAATTTATTTTTTTTGCTATGATATTCTTTGATTAGGAGGAATAATATGAATAAAAAAATAGGAATTAGTCTCTGCATTTTAAGCTTATTAACATTAACAGTAACAGGATGTGGAAAAACCGCTAAATTAGATGATGAAACAACAGCAGTAGCTCTAGATGGCATAAAAATATCGGCAACAGAATACTATAATGAAATTAAACAATCAAACATTTCAAGGTTAGTAGACATGATTGATCATGAATTATTTGATGAAGAATACGAAACAACAGAGGAAGAAGATCAAGCGGTAGAAGAACAAATAAATCAATTAAAAAGCTCGTACGAAGATGAAACAACATTTCAAAATGTCATTCAACAATATTTTGGAGTATCAACAGAAGAGGAACTAGAAGATATGTTAAGATTAGAATATAAAAGAAATGAAGCTGTAATCGACTACATTGGGGACAATTTATCAGATAATGAAATACAAAAATATTATGATGAAAATATTATTGGAGATATAAAAGCAAGTCATATTTTAATTACGCCAGAGGTAGATAATGATGCAACAGATGAAGAAAAAGAAAAAGCGGAAGAAAAAGCAGAACGTCAAGCAAAAAAGATTATTAAAAAATTAAACAACGGGGAAGACTTTGCAGAATTAGCAAAAGAATATTCTGATGATTCTGCCACCGCAGAAGATGGAGGAAATTTAGGCTTTTTTAACACGGATGATATGGATGAAAACTTCATGGCAGCAGTAAAAAAGTTAGATATTGACGAATATACGAAAGAGCCAGTAAAAACACAATATGGTTATCATATAATATTGAAAACTGACCAGGAAGAAAAACCAAAATTAAAAAAAGTAAAAGCAGAAATCAAAGAAACGTTAGCAAATAATAAATTAGATAACGATTCGACCCTACACTATCAAACACTAATGGACATTAGAGAAGAAAATAATATGAAGTGGAACGACGATAAATTAGAAAAACAGTATAAGGAACTAATGGATCAATTACTACAAGCTGCTTCAACTAATACCACAACAAATTAAAAAAGTACCCAAGGAGGTACTTTTATTTGGCCTTAAAAATAACACAAGTCTTATCACGATAAATAAGTTGATACTGAGATTGATCACTTAAATAACTAGCAAGGCCAATTTTTCTAGGAACAATAAAATAATCAAAATCATATTTCTCTATTAATTTAGGAAACCGATAAGAAAGTCTAGAAATATCCTGATAATCTTCATATATATATTTAGAATATAAATCTGCCCTACCATCAATAAAAACAGGAATATCTTGATAAATTAAATAAGCACCATAATCATAATAATTAAATAATCTCTCTGGCTTTTCCTCTTTCAAAACGGAAATAGCCTTCTCTGATAATGTCTTAGTAGATATTACTTTAGAATAAGAAAAACGAGTAGAAAAAAGTATAATTAACAATATGGAAAAGATAAAAACCAAAGAACCAGAATGTGCATCGAGCTTTCTTTTAGGAATATAATAAAAAATAAAAAATGACCAAGCTATATAACTAAAAAACCAAAAACGAATACTCTTTAATCCCAAATACAAAAAGAATAAATAAAATATTGCATCCATAAATCGAATCTTTTTTTTACTAAAAATCATAATAATAAGAACAAATAAACTAAATCCAAAATAAAGATAATGAGATAAAGTGTTCAAATTACTAGGCTGCCATTCAGCAATTGTAGAAAGCATTAAGCTATCAGCCATATTCTGATATGGATAAAATATCATGGTAATACCATGCGGATTAATTGCAATAGCAAAAATACATAAAATAGAAACAATAAAATAAGTAATAATTTGTTTTTTTGTTAATCTAATAGCTTCAATCTTAGAAAATGAAAATGAAAACAATCCACAAAAAATAGCCAATAAACAAAGTAAATAAGGTAAATTAGAAGAGCCACCATGTACATTTGCCCAAAATAAACTAATAGGAACTAAAAAGAAAATTCGTTTAGAATTAGGATGATAGAAATAATAATACACAAAATAAATACTAACCGCAAGTAACAAAAAACTAAGAAGCTGTGGCCTACCGCTTAAACTAACAAAAATTAACATAAAGAAAATTGTCCAAAGTAAAGCAAACGGAAAATTTTTTAAATATTCCTTTTTTTGCACAAGAAAAATAAAAAACAACAACCCAAGTACAATAACAAAAGCATAAACAAACAAATGTAAACGACCAAAGATAATAGATAACGAATAAAGTAACACTTCAAATAACCATTCATGAGAAATCCAAGAATATTGAAATAAACTCCAAGAAAAAATATCTTTTGTCAAAATAGTAGAATTAGTAACCATTTCTTCTCCTGCTTTATAATGCCAAAAATAATCTATATCTACTCTTAAAAATAACATTAAAAACAAAGCAAAACAAAACAAGAAAAAAGAAAAAGATATTTCTAATTTGTGCTTTTTAACAAACTCTCTAATCTTCATAATATAAACCTTTCTGATAAAGTTTCTCTTTAATTTTATATTCTAATTCCCCTCCAGAATATTTTTTACTAAGTCTACGATACAATTTCTCCGCCTCTCTTTTAGAAATATCTTTAGTGTCAGAAAAATCCATTTTAGATAATATTTCCTCTATATTAGAAATATCATATCCTAAGACTTGTAAATCATGAACAAGCTTTCGCTTTAAAACAGCTCCTCCTCTGCTCCGATTACTCTTAAGTAAACGACTAGCGACTTTTTCTATTTTAGGAAGTTGCTCTTCCTTCGTAAAAACAGAAATTTCTGAGAAAATAATATCAGAAGAAACACCTTTATCTAATAACTCTTTTTCTATTTTTCTTGGCCCTTTGGAAGTGGTAATCATTTGCTGATTAATATAGGCTTTAGCAAAGCTTCTATCATCCAAATATCCTTGCCCCAATAATTTAGAAATAGCTTTTTCCACAAGTTCCTGTGGATACTGTTTTTTCAATAACAACTCTCTTAAGTCTTTTACAGATTTAAATCTACTCTTTAATGACTTTAAAGCAACATAATAAACATCATACTCCTGATTCGCTTGCAAAATCATATCACGTTTATCATCGGAAATAGACTTCTTTAACAACAAATCAAAATTTAAAATAACTTCTTCATATAAAGACAACTCTTCTCCAGATTCGAGCATTAATTCATACTGACCATTTTTCTTCTTCTTGTATTTTAATATTTTCATACTATCACCCAAAAATAGTATAACATGAAAAAAAGAAGAAAAGTAACATTACTCTCCTCTTTTTATTTCAATAAGTCCTTCTGTAATTTCTTCTAACGCTTTCCCAATGTTTTTAGTACTCTTATAAGCATTCACAGGCATTTGTAAATAACCAGTTTTAGAAATTTCTTTACTACGTCTTGCCGCAATATGTACTAATTCATATTTTGAGTCAACAATATTTAATAATTTATCAATAGAAGGATAAATCATTCGTATCACACTCCCTATCATTAGAATAAAACACTAAAGAAAAATAATCAAGGAAGCTGACAAAATTAGACACAAATAAATGCCAAATATTTTAAATAGACGGAGAACCAATAAAAGAAGACTCATTTTCCTGAAAATACAATAAGCAAATAATACCAACAATCAATAACAAACTACCAAATACTTTTACAAAATATAAATCCTTTTGATTATCACTTACCGCTTGATATTTTTTTATATTTCTAACAAAAAAATAGAAATATATAAACAATGAAATTGTTAATGTAAAAGTAAAGATATGATTAGCTTCTGCTTTATAAAAGTTGCAACGTTTACGCAAATATTCTTTATCATCATAATCACCTAAAATATTTAAAAATGAAAGAATGATAAAAACACACCATAAAAAATCTTCAAAATTTAATCTAGAAATTTCCTTAGTTACATCTTCCATCATAATTAAATATATTATTGAAAGCAACAAAAAAGAGCAAGAACTATAATAAAATAGTCTGCTCACGAATAGACTATAAAACTAAAATTATCTAAATTGACTGCAGGAACCACATTGTACATTGCTTACAACATTTTCTTCTGAGCAAGTATATTGTGGACGATAAGTATGTCTAAATATATGATGATTAATGATTCTTGTATGAATTGGACATACATGTGGAACATCATGAACTATAGTTTTATGAATACATTTTTGTTGAACACCTTCTTGAACTGGACATCCCATACTAGGATTCATGTTCATGTTCATATTCATACCAGTACTATCATTACTCATCATATTAATATCCACATTCATATCATTATCTACCATATTATTATTCCCCATAACAGTAGAATCAAAGTCGAAACTATTTTGATCAAACATTCTAATTACCTCCTATATCTTATCATATGTAGGAAAAAGTTTTAGAAAACGACAAATGCCCAAAAAAAGTATTACACGAAGTAATACTTTAAAAAGGCAATTTCATATTTCCATTAGAAAATTGCTTCATCATTTTCTTCATCTGATCAAATTGTTGAAGTAATTTATTAACTTCTTGCACAGATGTACCACTCCCATTCGCAATTCTTGTTTTTCTACTTGCCTTAATAATTTCTGGATGACGTCTTTCTTTTGGTGTCATAGATAATACAATAGCTTCAATATGCGCAAGTTGTTTCGGATCAATTTTAACATTATTAAGTCCCATCTTTTTAGCACCAGGAATTAATTTTAATAAATTTTCAAGCGGACCCAACTTTTTCATCTGTTTCATGGTAGAAAGAAAATCTTCCAAATCAAATTTTCCTTGTTGCATTCTTCTAGCCGTTTTTTCAGCCTCTTTCTCATCAATCGCATCCGTTGCTTTTTCTACTAAAGATACAATATCTCCCATACCAAGGATACGACCAGCCATACGTTCAGGATCAAAAGAATCAAGTCCATCTAATTTTTCAGAAACACCAATAAATTTAATAGGTACATGTGTTAAATGACGAACAGAAAGTGCAACACCGCCTCTAGTATCACCATCTAATTTTGTAAGAACAACACCAGTAAGCGGAAGTTTATCATGAAACCCCGTAATAACATTAATAGCATCTTGACCCATCATAGAATCAATAACTAACAAAATCTCATCTGGATTTACCTCAATACGAATATTTTCAAGTTCATCCATTAGTGCTTCATCAATATGAAGTCGACCAGCAGTATCAATTAAAACATAGTCATAACCATTTTCTTTCGCATAAGAAATCGCATTTTTAGAAATGGCAACAGGATCCCCACTACCTTCATCATAAACCTCAATATTTAACTGTTTTCCAATTTGTTTTAACTGATCAATAGCAGCAGGACGATAAACATCACAAGCAACTAACAATGGTTTTTTAGCATGTTTCTTTCTTAAAAAATTAGCTAACTTCCCAATCGTAGTAGTCTTACCAGAACCTTGAAGACCAACTAGCATTAAAACCACAGGATTACCTTTTAAACAAATATCAGCTTGTTCTCCTCCAAGTAATTCAGTAAGTTCATCTTTTACAATTTTAACAAACAAATCTCCCGGATGGATACTGCTAGCAACTTCTTCTCCTAAAGCCTTTTCTTTAACTGTATTTGTAAATTCTTTTACTACTTTATAGTTAACATCTGCTTCTAATAATGCAAGTCGTATTTCCCGCATCATATCAGAAATATTATCTTCTGTAATCTTTCCATAACCTTTTATTTTGTGAATCGCATTCTGTAAACGATCTCCTAAACTTTCAAACATATAATCACCTATTGTTTATTATACAAAAAAATAAAAAACAAGTAAATGAAAAAAACAGGTTACCCTGTTTATTCCAACATATCATTCGGAGTAATAGCCACCAATGGAGTACCATTTTGAGTAACACCAGTAACAGAATTGCTATCACTGCCATTATTAATAGATAAAATATTAGATAAATTATTATCTGCTTCTGCATCATCTAAAGTAGGAAAATCATCAGAGTCTGAATCGTCGTCAAGATTTAATGTATTATTTCCCAAAGCAGGAGGTTCTAACGGACTACTGACACTGTTAGAGCTTTCTACAGGAGTATCAAAATTAAATATTGCTCCACTAGTATTTACATCTTGATTATTAACTGTGCTAGGAGTTGGAGAATCTGTAATTTCAACCAATGGTTTTTGAGGACTAACACCTTCAGAGGTAATAGAAGGAATAGGTCCCATAGACTGTTCAGGCATACTAACAGGAGTAGGCTCAGAAGGCTCTTCTACCATCCCACCTAAATTTTTAGAAAGATCATCAAATTCTTTATTTAAATTCCCATCGGAAAAACTATTAGTAGTACTAAAAGAAGAATCAGAAATATTAGAATTTACTGGTGTGGAAGGAACGGAAGGAATAGAAATAGAAGCAGTAGCAGGACTTTCTTCTGGTACAGTTCTTCTCGTTCCACCTCCAGAACCATTACCATTCCAAATTGTAACAACATCACAGTTTCCACTCCATGGAGCAGGGTTAGGCATCTCCAATTTACAAATTAATGGTATTTTAAATGCCATACCAAATCCTAAACAAGTACCAGATTGTAACGTCTTTTGTTTCTCAACAATTTCATCACTAATATTAGGAACCATCTTTCGGATATAATCTACATCAGTAGGGTGATTCATTTTAAATATTAAGAAATTAGAGCATTGAGAAATAACAGTATCAGAAAGTTCAACTGGTCTTTGTGATATAAGACCTAATAAAACTCCATACTTACGCCCCTCTTTAGCAATACGTTCAAATATATTATAACCAATCAAGAAACGGTCTGTATCATTCTGAATATAACGGTGAGCTTCTTCAACAATAATATGAAAAGGAATACTAGCTCTCTCTTTTAATCCTTTAGCAAACTCAAATACCAAACGGGAATAAATCTTAGTAATAACTTTAGCAAAGTCATCATCAACATCATCCAAATTGAAATTAACAATTTGATATTTACGACCATTATTAATAAGTAAAGAAGACAAATAACTCTCTAATGAAATATAATTAGGGACATCAAAGAACTTCGCATTTTCTCCAACAATTAAAGAATGTAGACGGACTTTAATAGTAACAGCATCACCGTAGGTATTTTCATTACGAAGCCATCCTTCACTAATCAAAGTAAAGTTAAGAGCTTTCTCTAAAGTATCTAGAGTATAGAAAACTCCACCTTTAGGCTCATAATTATCATATTCATTTTTAATAAATGAAGAAACATACTCGGTAAGCAATACACTTTCAGAAAACTGTCCTTGAGAATCAATTAAGAAACATTCACGGAATTTTCTAGTATATCCAATACCTTGTACAGGAGCCTCTAAATTAAATTGAGGTGTAGAACAACTAGCCAAAATAGAAAATATTTCATTTCTCTTATTAGGAGAAGTCTCATTGGTGTAAAGAATGGTCATAATAGCTTTCGCAATCAAATGATTCTTATAGTTATTAGCATCCATATCCGTCTGTGAAAATATTAATGCTAACTTTAACATTCTTTCAATAATTGGTAATTGAGAATGATTTGTAGCTTGTAATAACAAAGCTAAATCACTAGCATTAAGTAACCAAATAGGAAGACGCAATTTCTCACCAATTCCATCCACTTCATTCGTACTAAAAAAGCGATAATGATAATTAGGATTAATAGAATTTAAATTGTTAAAAGCGTTATAATATTCACCAGAAGAATCAAAAAGTAAGATATTTGCTTTATAAGGAAACAATCTTTGATCATGAAACATATTTTGAAAAAGACGAGATACTCCACAAGATTTACCACTACCACTGTTACCAAAAATAGCAAAGTGATTACTAAAAAAATTATTAACATCTAAATAAACTGGAAAATCATTATAAAAGGGACTAACACCAAATCTCATATATCCTTCTTTATCTTCTCCAACAATCATAGGAATCTCGGACTGATCAATAACACGAATAGAAGCATCCAATGCTGGTTTACGAATCGTACCACCAATTAACCTACCATTAACAATCTCACCTAAAAACCTAGCTTTAACAATATCTTTATCTAAGTCGTCTACTTCACCCAATACTTTTTTATCTTTATCTTCAAATATAAGATGCAAATTCATCAAATTAACAGTCAAATGATCTGCATCTTTCAAACGGATATTTGCAGAATGATCACTAATATAAACTATTCTATCAAACATAACAGTCCCCTCTTTACACTTTATCTATTCTAATATTGATTATACTAACAATCTGTCTTTTTTTCAAGACAAAATATAGAGCATTTACAAAATAAAAATAATATGATAAAATAGCAGACACTATGGAGGGATAGGATGCAAGAAAATATAGACAGTTTAAATACATTAGAAAATTTAAAAGGACAGTATCGAACAAAAACAGCAAAAGTAAACGAACGGATTACTACAGAAGAAGAAAATATAAGAAGACAATTAGATAAAGAAAGATTACCAAAAAAAATACTAAATACTGAAGAATGGAACAAAAGAGTAACCCAATATTTATATTCCATTAATATTTGGGATATCAGTTTTCTAAACTATAACATGAAAATAGAAAAAAGTTTTAATAATAAAGGATCTATCTACAGCACACAATTGTTTTTTTTAGATGAAGAAATGAAAAAAATAGCTCAAAGCTATGGAATTGATAATGAATGGGATTTATTTACTATAATGTTAGATTATCAATCTATGAAAAAAGGCCATGCTATAATACAGGATAAAAATTTTATAATTGCATGGAACAAAGCAAATACACTGGGCCACTTAGATAAGATTTTTCAAAATGAACAAAATCGCCTAGATTATCAAGGGACTTATGCCGCCTTTCAATATGTAAAAAAACACATTGGAGAAAGACTATCAACCACCACAAAAGGGAATGAAGAAGAATTAGTATGGAAAGACTTTGATAAAAAGAAAATAATAGTAACTGAAAATTTAGCACCTATCGCATCCTATATATTAACGCAAAGAAATCAAATTCCAGGAGCTAGAGTATTTGTAAACAATGGTGGACTATCAAGAACAACAAAAAAGAAAAAAGAATGCTCACCTACCTATGTTCAAAAAAGACTTATTGACGCCATTGCCTTCGGTACAACCATAGAAAAATTACAACAACAAAACTATGAAGATACCAAACAACTAATATATTTACCAAAAAAATAGTATCACCCAAGATACTATTTTTATATTAACTCTTCTAATTGCTTTCTAATAGATAAATTATCAACAGATTGACTTAGTTCTTCTAATTTCTTTCTTTTTTCTAGTAACTGAAGTTTTTCTTCATATTCTTCTAACTTTTCTGTAACAATATGAATTTGTTTAAAAATTGCATTACGACTAACACCATAATTTTCAGCCATCTCACCCAAACTTAAATTCTGAAAATAATAATCTTCAAAATAGTTTTTCTGCTTTGTAGTTAATAATTCATGATATAAATCATATAATTCTCCATAATACACAAAATCTTCCATATTACACTCCTGAAACAGCAAGATAAAGAAGTAAATCTAAAATCAATAAAAATATTCCAACAATCGAATAACAAATAGTCATTTTCTTTCTTCTATAAATTATTTGATTATTATAAGCCATAACAAGTAAAGTAATACCTAGAAACAATTGAAATAAATAAAGAACAGAGGAATCAAAAAGATACCAAACGAAAAGTCCTATGGTAAAAAAAGTTAAAAATAATTGAATATTAATAAAAATAATATTAAATCTAGTAATTGGTCTACTCTGTTGCTCTGCCTTCTTTTCTTGATTGCTTTCTTTTTTACTCTTCTTTCTCTTCGCCATATTACACCATATCCTTAAACAATCCATAAATATATTTCTCTATATCAAATACTTGTAAATCTTCTTTAGCTTCACCTAAACCAATAAATTTCACTGGAAGCCCTACTTGTTCTTTAATAGCCAAAACAATACCACCTTTTGCAGTACCATCTAATTTTGTTAAGACAATTCCTGTAATATCAGTAATTTCTTTAAAAGCTTTTGCTTGACTAATACCATTTTGTCCAGTAGTAGCATCAATTACAAGTAATGTCTCATGCGGACCATCATCAATAATTCCTTGAATAACCTTATTAATTTTTTCCAACTCTTTCATTAAATTAACTTTATTTTGTAATCTCCCCGCAGTATCAATTAATACCACATCAAACGCTTCTTGTTTAGCCATTTGACATCCATCATAAACAACACTAGCGGGATCACTCCCCTCTTCTTTTCCATAAAAAGAAACTCCTACTTTTTCACTCCAAAGACGTAACTGCTCTACAGCACCAGCACGGAAAGTATCTGCAGCAACAAGCAATACTTTTTTCCCTTCTTCCTTCATCTTCCAAGCAATTTTACCAATAGTAGTTGTTTTTCCAACCCCATTAACACCAACAAACAAAAGAACCGTAGGACCATTTTCTTGATATTTAATCTTACTAGATAAAACTTCATCTCCTACATAAATGATAAACAATTCATCCACAATAATTTCTTTTAATAATTCAGGATCACTAATTTTTTCTTTCGCTGCTCTATCTTTTAATCGATCAACAAAATCCATAACCGTATTAACACCAATATCAGCCATAATTAATATTTCTTCCAACTCATCAAAATAATCATCATTAATAGTACGATATTTATTAGTTAAGTTAGCAAGTTTCGATACAAATCCCTGTCTGGACTTACTAAGCCCCTTTTCATAAACTTTTACTTCTTCTACTACTTCATTTTCTTCTTTTTTTATATCAGAAGAAATATCTTTATTTCCCTGAAACATATTTTTTAATTTATTAAAAATACCCATAATAATCACCAACACTATTTTAACATAGAATAACACCCTTTACAACGAAGAAAAAATAGTGCTAAGCACTATCTTTGTGGAAAAGAGATAATATTAGATTTAACATATGGCTTTCCTTCAACCTCTACAGTATTAGGAAATTTACCACGTAAACGAGAAACCAAACGCTCTCTTCTACTTTCATAAATACGTTCACAACTAGAAATAGCGTCACAAACATCTTCTAAATCTACTTGATCATGTTCATGAAAAGAAGCAAAAGCAAATGATTTTTCTAAAACAGAAAGAACTAAATGAGGATTATATTGCATATCATCATTAACTCTTCCCTTCTTATCCGTTCCTTGAATTAAAGTATCAAAAATTTTCATCTTCTCATCATTATTAAATGCAAACTCAACACCGGTCAATTCTTCATATCTTGAAATAGAACCATTCAAAATAGAATACAAAATATCATTTTCAGGTTCTTTCAAAGTAATGGTATCAAATCTTCTTCGAAAGGCATCATCCATAGCAAAATACTTTTGATATTCCTCCGTAGTAGTTGCTCCAATCATCTGAATATCCCCACGAGATAAATAAGGTTTTAACATATTCATAAAATCAAGACCATCACTACTAGAAGCTCCGGTTCCTTTTACTGTATGAATCTCATCCAAAAACAAAATAGTATTTTTATCTTCTCTAATTGCTTTCAATAAAGATTCTACTCTTTCTTCAAACTCTCCTCGATATTTCGCATCAGCAATAAGTTCTGAAGTATTAATCATTAAAATTCTCTTATCTAAAAGACATTCTGGAACCATACGATTTTGAATACGATAAGCAATACCTTCTACAAGAGCCGTTTTTCCCACTCCAGCAGGCCCTAACAAAATAAGTGATCTAGTAATCAAAGAAACAATAGCTTGATCTATCTCTTTTTCTCTACCAATCGCAGGATTCATCACAAAATCCTCATCGGTTAAATATTTACCATAATCTTTTAAAGGTTCTTTTGCTTTCGATATTCCCAAAAGTTTATTCATAAAGTCAGCGGCTTCTTCCTCACATTTTTTCTTAACCTCTGGATGTTCCGTAAGATATTCATCAACTTTTATATTTACTCTATCAATAAAATAACGTTCTACTAATTTAGAAGAAAAAATAGAATCTTTAGAAACTTTCGATATCACTTCAGATACAATAGATGAATTTCTTTCAGAATTGAACAAATCAACAACTAAAGCTTCCGGACTAACCAAGAAATAACGAGAAATTAATAATTTTTCCATCGGTGCAAAATACTTAGAATAACAAGAGTCAATACTTTCTTCATCCGCTTCCAAAACGGAATATCTATCAATATCTGGAAAACATTCCAAAACTTTCTCAAGAGTAATATTAAAATCACCAAACAATTCTTTCGCATCATTATCCGTAGTTAATACAGCCAAAAGCAAAGATAAACTTCTTTTATCCACATGATTTAACATATTGTTTTTTAACATATTGTTTTTTTCACCAAAATAAGAATCAAGTTCAGAAAGTGGACTACTACCAGTAAGAATATCTAATGGCATTCCTAAAAAACTGGGTTTAGAACTCATTTCCGACTTTTCAAAAGAAAGTGGTTGATTAACAATACCTGCGTACCAATGAGCAGCCTCTCGTAAAATATCATAAACTTCAGGTGTCATATTTCCTTTCATTTCATCATCCCCCATAACTGTGAACATATTATACAATAAAAATCAAAAAAAAGCAACAAAAATAAAGTAGACAAAAAATGAAAAATATAGTATAATTTCATAGTCAGCTTAACGAAATAAAAAAGAAAGGAGTTAACATGAATAAACCAAATGAAACAAAAATTATTGTTTTAGGTGGTCTCGGAGAAGTCGGAAAAAATATGTATTGTGTAATGCATAACGACGCAATTGTAATTATTGATGCCGGTGTTAGTTTCCCTGAAAGTGAACTGATGGGAGTAGATTATGTTTTACCTGATTTTACATTTTTAAAAGAAAACGAAGATAAAATAAAGGCACTTTTAATCACACATGGTCATGAAGATCATATTGGAGGAATTCCATTTTTACTACAAAGTATTAACATTCCTGCTATATATGCACCAAACCATGCTAAAGAATTAATTGCTGTAAAATTACAAGATAAAAACATAAGATACGATAATTTATATGTATATACAGAAGACACTAAATTGAAGTTTAAAGAAATCGAAATTGAATTTTTTAGAGTAACTCACTCGATTCCAGATTCTCATGGAATTAGTATTAAAACACCAGATGGAAGAATCGTAACAACAGGAGATTATAAATTTGATCTTACTCCAATTGGACCTATGGCTAATTTATATAAAATGGCAACTCTTGGAGAAGAAGGTGTTGATTTATTTATTGGTGACTCTACAAACGCCTTAAATGAAGGATTTTCAACAAGTGAATCTGTAGTAGATGAAACTTTAGGAGAAATGTTTGATAAACATAAGACAAATCGTATTATTATCGCAACATTTGCTTCTAATATCTATCGTATCAAACACATCTTTGAGACTTGCTACAAACACAATAGAAAAATATGCATCTTCGGTAGAAGTATGGAAAATAATATTAATATTTCTCTAAATGCTGGTTACATTAATCATAAAGAATTGTTAGTATCACCTGAAGAAGCAAACAATTTAAAACCTGGAGAAGTAACAATTCTTTGTACAGGAAGTCAAGGAGAACCCCTTGCCGCCTTATCAAGAATTTCGAATGGTACACACAAGCAAATAAAATTAAGACCAGATGATGTAGTAATTTTCTCATCTAGTGCCATTCCAGGAAATGCGTTAAGTATAACTAAAACTATTAATAAATTATGTCTAAAAGGAGTAAAAGTTTATACAAACTCATCTCTTGCAGACTTACATACATCAGGGCATGCTAATGAAGAAGAAATCAAATTAGCAATCCGCTTATTAAAACCAAAATATTTAATGCCATTCCATGGTGACTATCGTATGTTAAAACGCCAAGCAGATGTTGGAATTAGTTGTGGCATACCAAAAGAAAATACTTTTATTCTAAAAAATGGTGACAGCTTAATCCTAAAAAATCATGTAATAACAAAAGGAGAAAGTATGCCAGGAGCTGACGTCTATGTAGATGGAAATAGAATAGGAGAAATTGGTAGTGCTGTAATCAAAGACAGAAAAATCATGGCAAATGATGGTATCTTAGTAGTTATCATTAATGTAAACATGAAAAAAAGAGAACTATTAATTAAACCAAATATTACAACAAGAGGTTTTGTCTTAGTAAATGAAAATGAAGAATTAATTCATAAAATAGAAGACAAAGCAGAAACAATTATAAAATCCGAGTTAACAAATCCTAAAACAACATTTCAATCATTAAAAAATGATATAACAGAAGAATTATATCCATTTATTAATGAATTAACTGGTAGAAAACCAATTATTCTGCCAATTATATTAGACATAAAAAAAGAAAAATAGGCAACTAAGCCTATTTTTTTTGATATATTTTCTGAATCATAGTTAAACTAATTTTAGGATAAAAATCAGGAATTTCACACAAAGTTTTTAATTCCTCAGGAATTCCCCGAAAAGGGCGAACAAAAGAACGAACAACAAATTGTTCTTTGCCTTGTAATTCCATACGATAAAGCAAATCTTCATAGTTTTCTATATTTAATAAATAAGGAAGAATATCTTCGTTTCCACCACAAGAATAATAGTTTTTTATTTGATAAGAAAGGAAAGATAAAGCAGGTCTGCTATCCAAATAATTGGGGTTTAAAAAAGTTCTAAAATTATGATTTAAAATAAGTAAACATCGATAAGCTTCATAAGAATACGTATCATCATGAAATATGATAGACTCTAAAATACAATTTATATCATATAAAGTATTAATAACTGTATTATTATTCTCATCTAAAAAGCGGTTACTTTCATCAATTAACCATTGATATTTATTTTCCATCGAATCCCTCCAAAAAAAAGAAAGCAACTATTTTGCTTCCTCTTGTGCTCTTGTTTCACGAACAACTGTAATTTTTATTGTTCCAGGATACTTCATATTAGCTTCTATTTGCTCTTTTACTTCTCTAGCAATTCGATGAGCTTCTAAGTCATCAACCTCTTCCGGTTTAACAATAACTCTTAACTCACGACCAGCTTGAACAGCATAAGACTTTTCAACACCTGGAATATGATTTCCAACTTCCTCAAGTTGAGAAAGACGTTTAATATAATTTTCTAAAGAGTCATTTCTAGCTCCTGGACGAGAAGCAGATAAAGCATCTGCAATCGCAACAATACTAGCAATAACACTAGTAGCCTGTGTATCACCATGATGAGAAGCAATAGCATTAATAACTATATCATCTTCTTTATACTTTTTAGCAATATCAACACCAATATCTACATGGCTTCCCTCTATCTCATGATCAATAGCCTTTCCTATGTCATGCAAAAGACCGGCACGTTTTGCTAACGTTACATTCTCACCCAACTCACTAGCAAGAAGACCAGATAGATGAGCAACTTCAATAGAATGTTGTAAAGCATTTTGACCATAACTAGTTCTAAAATAAAGTTTACCAATAAGTTCAATCAAAGCAGGGTCAAATTTAGTAAGCCCTAATTCAAAAGTAGCGTCTTGTCCATGCTCAATAATTTGTTGTTTCATATCTTGACAAACCTTATCATAAAGTTCTTCGATTCTTGTTGGATGAATACGACCATCTTTAATCAAAGTTTCCAAAGTAACTCTAGCCGTTTCACGACGTAGTGGATCAAAACTAGATAAAACAACAGCCTCTGGAGTATCATCAATAATTAAATCCACTCCTGTAATTGCTTCAATCGTACGAATATTACGACCTTCACGTCCAATAATACGACCTTTCATTTCATCATTTGGCAAATCTACAACGGTAACTGTTTGTTCGCTAGCGATATCTGCAGCATATTTTTGCATAGAAGTAACAATTAATTCTCGCGCTTTTCTATCTGCCATAAGTTTTGCTTCATTTTCGCTTTCTCGAACAAACTCAGCAATCTCTTTGCTCATATTTTCTCGCACTTGACTCATAACAAGTTCTTTTGCTTTTTCTTTGCTAAATCCCGAAATTTTTTCTAATAAATCCAATTGCTCTTTTTTTATTTCATCCACTTTACTTTTTTCATTTTGGATTTCAAGTTGTTTTTGAGAAAGTTTTTCTTCACGTTCATCTAAAGAAGCTTCTCTTTTTTGATAAAGTTCATCTCTTTTATCAATACTGGCTTCTCTTTGTAATAATCTACTTTCTGATTCTTTTATTTCTTCTTTTTTCTCACGAATCTCTTTATCTAAATCCATTTTTAATTTATGTGCTTCTTCCTTTTGTTCTAAGGCAGCATCTCTGCGCATCTTTTCAATTTCTTTTTTGGCATGATCCATAAGAGCTGTAACTTTTCTAGAAGCAACACTAACTCTAATACTATTTATAACAAATGCTATAAAAAGCCCTATAAGTAATCCAAGTACTACAAGTAAAATGGAGAAAAAACTATTATCCATATATTCCCTCCATCTAGATTAAGGAAAACCCCTAAATCTACTTCTATTGTAGTTTTATTTCGATGCAATGTCAAGCAAAAGAAAAAGTCCACAATAAGTATCATGGACAAAATTCGTCTTCCTTAACATAAGATACCACGTTGCATATTAGGTTCTTTTTTTCGAGCTTTTGATACATCCTCAAAATGATATTCAACCAAGTCACAAGCAAAGGTATTGGCTTCGACAGCCCAAGATTCAGCCATCACTCTATGATGCGTAAAAGGTTGCAAAAAAATAGGGTTAGAAGAATTCCTTACAATATCATCATATTCTAAAAGATCAAATCTTCGAATCTCATCAATTTTTATTTTTTCTAAATAAGACTGAATAACTCTTTTAGCTCTTTCATTACAAAATGAGAAATCACAAACAATATCTGCCATAAGATGCAAATCAATAATACCATGCTTAGGCTTAAAAACAGAAAGCAGATTACCAGTTGTATACCCTGGTTTAAAAAAAACATTATTAGAATAAGTACTATCTAATTTCATATAATATATTTCATTAACAAAACTAACTTCATCAAAATAAGAAAGATGTCCCAAAACTTCTTTAATCATATTTTCTTCTTTATCATAATAACAAAAGATCACTTCACGATTTTCCATCAAAATTCTCCTTTTACATAAGTATTTATCCAATTTATCGGCAAATAAAATTATGACAAACTTTTCTGTCATAATTTGTCGAATTTTGTCGAATTTTGCTATTTTTGCAAAATTTTTTGAATTACTTCATAATCAGAATAAGAAATACGCCGATCAAAAATTGCCATATAATTGTCTCGTCCTTTACCTATGATTGCAACAACATCTCCTTCTAAGGCTACGCTAAAAGCACAGGAAATTGCCTGTTTTCGATTCCTAATAAAAGTATAATTTTCTTCTTTATGACTACCAATCATTTGTAAAGCAATTTCATAAGGATCTTCATCTCTAGGATCGTCCATAGTAAACACTATATAATCTGCATATTGAAATAAAATATCCCCTATTCTAGGACGTTTTTCCACTTCTCTTCCTCCAGCGGCCCCCGTAACAACAATAATTCTTCGATAATGTGATAAACTTTGGAGTAAATTTAAAATACCATTTTCTGTATGAGCATAATCAAGCAAAACAGTAAACCCGCGCAAATCATAGAAAAGTTCTCTTCTTCCCAAAACAGGAGGCATCTTAGCAATAGAAGAAATTAAACACAAATCAGAAAATGCAAAACTGCGAACAATAAGCCAAGACAACACGACATTGTAAATATTATAATTTCCTAAAAAAGGACTACAGAAATTATATTTTTCCCCTTTACACTTCACATTAAAATATACATTTTTTTGACATTCTTTTACATTTGAAATAACATAATCATTGTAGCTAGAAAAGCCAAATGTTATTTTATTATTGACAGACAACATTTGACAATTTTCATCATCTCCATTAATAAATATCTTTCCTTCGTTTTTACATAAAGTAGTTAATCTAAATTTAGAATTTATATAATTTTCAACAGTTTTATGAATATTTAAATGATCTTCTGTAATATTGGTGAATGCTATTACATCAAACATAATAGAATCTACTCTATGATGAAGCATAGCCTCACTAGACACTTCCATGACAATAAATTTACATTTATGTTCTCTTATCACAGAAAAAAAGCGATAAAGTTCCTCAATACAGGGTGTAGTATTATTTGTTGGATAAATATCATTGCCGCAGTAAAGTCCATTCGTCCCAATATATGCCGTTGGAACAAAAAGATTCAAAAGATTTCTTGTAATAATAGAAGTAGTTGTCTTTCCATCTGTTCCCGTGATTCCAATAAATTTAAATGCATCGCTTTTTACATCGTAAAATTTCTCGCATATTGAAATCAAAGTCTCATTGATATCAGAAACTATTATCGTAGGAACAGAAAAATTACTTTCTCTATCTACAACAACAGCCACAGCACCGTGGTCAATAGCATCGGAAACATAGTCATAATGGTCTACATGAAAACCTTTAATTGCGATAAACAAAAAACCGGGTTCTATATTTCTAGAATCCGTAGAGATACCAGAAATGTCTATGGGAAAATCACAATTTAATAACTGGTTTAACTTTTTCATTATACACCTCAAATTAATATATGAAAAAAAAGGAAAAAATATTAACTATCCTTTTCCTTTTTTTCAGGTGTAGAACCACCTAACGAAATATCATAATATTCACGAACTTTTTTCTCAATTTCTTGACATAACTCTGGAGTATCTTTAAGTAGTAACTTAACATTTTCTTTACCTTGACCAAGCTTTTCTCCTTGATAAGAATACCAAGCACCCGTCTTTTCCACAATTCCAGCTTCTACCGCTAAATCAATAACCTCACCTTCATGTGATACACCTTCACCATACATAATATCAACAGTAGCAGTCTTAAATGGTGGAGCAACCTTATTCTTAACTACTTTAATAGTAGTCTTATTACCAACAACACCATCACCCATTTTTAATTGTTCATTACGACGAATATCTAAACGTATAGTAGAATAGAATTTCAATGCTCTTCCACCCGGTGTTGTCTCAGGATTTCCAAACATAACTCCAACTTTCTCACGTAATTGATTAATAAAAATAGCAATCGTATTTGTCTTATTAATAGTACCAGAAAGTTTTCTAAGTGCCTGAGACATCAAACGAGCCTGAAGTCCAACATGAGAATCTCCCATTTCACCATCAATTTCCGCTTGAGGTACTAAAGCAGCCACAGAATCTATAACAACAATACTAATAGCTTCACTTCGTACCAAGGCTTCACAAATTTCCAAAGCTTGTTCTCCAGTATCAGGTTGAGAAAGCAAAAGTTCATCCACATTAACACCTAAACGAGCAGCGTAAACTGGATCAAGAGCATGCTCTGCATCAATAAATGCAGCCCTTCCACCAGTCTTTTGCACCTCAGCAATTGCTTGTAATGCAAAAGTAGTTTTACCACTAGACTCAGGGCCATAAATTTCAATAATTCTACCCCTAGGATATCCTCCAACACCTAGTGCAATATCAAGCGATAAACACCCGCTAGAAACAACATCCACTTTCATATGTTTGCTATCACCTAACTTCATAATAGAGCCTTTACCAAATTGCTTTTCTATATCATTTAATACTTGTTCTAAAGCCTTATCCTTTGAAACTTCTTTACTTACACTTTTCATAATTCCTCCTAATAACATATCCAAAAGTATTTACAAATCCATTATATAATAAAAAAAAAGAAAAAGCAATATTTTTTCGAACAATTGTTTTATACCTGTTTTTCTTTTAAAAAATAAAATTTCCTCTAATCAAATAGAGAAAATTTAAACTTAGAAAATTACGAATTTGTAGTTTCTGATTTACCAAAAATTAAAGCTTTATTCATGTTAAAATATTGAATAGCAGAAACAATAGATAAAATGGTAGCGATATACAATAATATTTCTGAAACACTAATATGAATAAACTCAAATGGCATATTATAGAAAAACGTTAATGTAGTTCCAACCATTAAAGTAGCTGTTTTTAATTTTCCAGAACCAATAGCAGCAACTACTCTACCACGTCCAGCTGCTTCCATTTTTATTGCATTAACTACAATATCGCGAAGAACAACAATAACTGGTATGATTTCATGAATAAATCCCTGAGCTGCTAAAATAATTAACACACTATTAACTAAAGCCTTATCAGCAATAGCATCTAACATTTTACCAGTATTAGTAACTTGATTATTTTTTCTTGCTAAATAACCATCTACAAAATCTGTAAGACTAGCGATAATAAAAATACCACCAGCAATCAAATAATGTAACTCAACGGTAACTCCTTGTATGCGATAACTAGGAAATTGAATTCCAACACTATAAAATGGGAAACATAATAAAATAATAATGACGACAGTAAGTAGCAAACGTACCACTGTAATTTTAGTAGGTAAATTCATCTATATACTCCTTCCTTACCTCTGGCATTAACTCTGTATCAACAACAGGCGCCCTGTTAATACTACTAACAATCAAATAAATGATAATAAAGAGCAACAAAATCACAACAGGGATTATAACAAAAGGCCAAATAGATAATTTCTTCTTATGAACTATTGTATAAGGTGACTTTATCTTCTTTTGTTCTTTCTCTTCCAACTTACGTTGTGCTTCTTTAATATCTTCTAAAGAAATCTTTGAAGTATGTTCAAATAAAAAACCATTGAATTCATCCACTACTTTTTCAGAATCCAGACCTAAATATTTAGCATATTGTCGAACATACTGTTTTAAACTATAAACATCTTTAAAAGCTCGTACATTACCACTTTCTATATTGTCAAGTTGAGATGTAGAAAGTCCTAAATCTTCTGCAGCTTCTTCCATACTAACACCATTATCAATTCTAGTATGTTTTAAATATTCACCGAGTTCTTTCATACAAACACCTCACTATATAATAAACAAATTAATATAAATAAGCCATGTTCTGTTCCTGTTCCCAGGCGACAAACATTTATCTACCATTACTGGTCCCTAACTCCATTCGTTTCTTTTGTTAGAGCTCCCCTACCAAATTTGGGTTTCTCGCTCGCGGGGTTTACCACGTTTCACTCTTTTGTTTCCAAAAGCCTCGTCACTGCGGCACGTTATGGAATAAATCATATCAAAGACTTAGATTATCTCCCGCCGTTAGCAATAGCTACCTTAGGTTATTTTTTCCCTAAGCACGAACACTACAATCATCACAGACTGTGCGAGCATGGACTTTCCTCTAATATTAAAATATCAGCGTTTGTCTATATATTAATTGTCATTATCATTTTTACTTCCATATACCAATTTTTCAAGTTGAGAAAGACGTCTTAAAATATCTAAATTAGTAACTTCCGGAACTTCTACATTACTGCGAGCAACTTCCACACTCATCTTAGAATTACGAAGTTCTTGTTTTAAATTCATAATCTCTCCTAATAGATCTGCCTTCTCCTTTTCTAAATTATTAATGATATTTAAGAACTGTTCGTAGTCCCCAATAATAATATCAAGAAACTGGTCTACTTCTTTTAAACGGTATCCACGAGTATCAATTTTAAACTCTTTCTCTAGAATATCTTGTGGCATAAGTGTAATCTTATTCTGATACATGTTATCACCAATCCCTTACAGTAATATTATGTCATTTATTAACTTTTTTGTCAATTATCTAGACGTCGTTTTATGGAGTTAAAAGAAACTCTTATTTTTGCATCTTTAGTCTTCCAAGAAAGCATAGCAAGAAGACGTATCGCTTCAAAATTATTCATAGCATCACCAAAAAAAATAATACAAGAAAAAATAAGAAATAGCACGCACTTCGACAAAACATCTCAAAAACAGACAAAAAAAAACCTGACAGTAAATAACAACAAATATATAATAATAAGGAGGAAGAAATGAATAATCGTATAAAAGAAATTCTATATAGCATGGCAGTAGAAGAACACAATATTTGGATATTACATAACCAAGAATTAATGCCACTATACAAACCAGATCAAGAAAGATTAGATAAAGTAGCAATAACCGGAGAAAATTTTAAACAAGCAACAAAATATTTGGATAAATCATATGAAGAAACATCAGAAGAATAAAAAAATGCACTAATATCATATATAAATACAATGTACAACATAGTAATAGAATTAAAATTAGATGAAAAATTAGGCTTAACAACAGAAGAACTTAAAAATGCATTAGCAAAAAGTGAACACGAGAGAAGAAAATCTTGGTTTGAATATCAACCAGGAAATGAAAAAGCCATCTTTAGCAAAGACAGCTATGAAAAATATTGGCCAGAAGAAATGCAAACACCCTTTAGTAAATTAAGTTTAGGATTACAATATTGGGATTTAGAAGAAGTTAGAAAAAGATTTTCATTTATATATGCTGCTTGTGATAAAAGAAAAATGACATCACCACAAGAAGACTATTTTGCTACTATTTTAAATGAATTGGATTTAATGATGGAAATGAGAAATCCAGATACAAATCATAATATGTACAATAGATTTGAACAAGATTTAATTCCCCAAGAAAAAGAACAATTTGAAAAAAACAAAAACAAAAAGACGAATTAATCAAAAAGATTGGTCTTTTTTAATTGTTTATAATATATTTCAAAAGTTATAATTTTATGATGCAAAATATAGAAAAATTATAAAATATATAGTATAATACAAAATAGGTGATGAGATGAACTATCCAAATGGAATCAAAAAGCAAGAAAATACATCCCCAATCACATATAGAAACAGAGGAATGTCATTAGAAAGCGACCTTAATGAATCCAATGAATATTATAGAGAAATAGATAAAGCATATATATATAAAAAACCGACTCCGGTAAAAATTGTAAAAGTAAATTATCCCTCAAGGGATAAAGCAGTAATTACAGAAGCATATTACACAATTCCTTCCACAACAGACTATAACGGTCTATATAAAGGAAGATATATTGATTTCGAAGCCAAAGAAACAAAGAACAAAACATCTTTTCCTCTAGCTAATATTCACTCACACCAAATTAAGCATATAAAAAATATATATAATCATCAAGGAATTGTATTTCTCATTGTTAGATTCATACATTATAATGAAACCTTTTTACTATTAGGAAAAGATTTTCTTGAATTTATTGAAACAAAAAATCGTAAATCAATTCCATACTCTTTCTTTCAAGAAAAGGGATATTTATTAAAAGATGGTTATAGACCAAGAATCGACTACTTAAAAGTAGTAGATACAATTATTGGAGGTATATAAAATGCAGAAAAAAGTAATAAAAAGGAAAAGTACTCCTAAAAAAAGAGCCACCAGTACAAAAAGCAATAACGGTACAAGAGAATATAACTTCAAAAAGAAAACTCAAACAAATACAAAAAAACAAAATCAAAATCAAAATATTCTAATTGCCTGTTGGATAGCCTTCGTCGCAATACTTCTTCTATGTTATTTAAAACTAGGATTAGTATTTACTTTAATTACGGCAATTGGTATTGGTGTTATTATTGGAGTTTCCCATTTATTAAGAAAAGCAAAAAATGACAAAAAGAAAAAGAAAATTATAAATATCATTCTAATTATTATCTTAGGTTTAGGTATCCTATGTCTAATCTTATTTGCCGCATTCTTAATCTATATCACAGTAACTGCCCCAGAATTTGACGCAGAAAAACTAGATACAAAAGAAATGAGTATTTTTTACGATAAAGATGGCAACCGTGTAGCAGAAACAGGAGACGAACGAAGAGAAAAAATCACCTATGATGATCTTCCACAGGTCTTTATTGATGCTCTTGTTGCAACAGAGGATTCCAGATTTTTTGAACATAATGGATTTGATGCCCCAAGATTTTTAAAAGCTAGTGTTGGACAATTATTAGGAAACTCTGATGCCGGAGGAGCTTCTACAATTTCAATGCAAGTCATAAAAAACACTATGACCTCATCAAAAGATAGTGGCATTGAGGGTATCATCCGTAAATTTACCGATATATATTTAGCTGTCTTCAAACTAGAAAAAAGCTATACAAAGGAACAAATTATTGAATTTTATGTCAACAACCATGGATTAGGAGGAATGATTTATGGTGTAGAAGAAGCAGCTCAAACTTACTTCGGAAAAAATGCCAGCGACTTAAATCTAAGTGAAGCTGCAATTCTTGCCGGGATGTTTCAAGCTCCAACCTATTATAAGCCAGATATTAATCCCGAAAATGCAGCAAAAAGAAGAAAAACAGTATTATATTTAATGGTAAGACATGGATATATTACGCAAGAACAAGCGGATATTGCAAATAGCATTCCAGTAGAAGATTTGCTAGTAGAACAAACAGCCTCATCTGACCCATATCAAGGATATATAGATACAGTAACGAAAGAGCTAGAAGAAAAATATGGAATCGATCCAAATAAAACACCTGTAGAAGTTTATACAAATTTAGATAGAACAAAACAAGAAGCCGTAAACTCTGTCATGAATGGAGAAAGTTATACTTGGATTGACGATCGTGTTCAAGCAGGAATTACAGTATTAGATTCAGAGACTGGAAAGGTTTTAGCTATAGGAGCTGGTAGAAATAGAGCTGCTGGTGCCTGGAATTATGCAGTAGATAACAAACGTCAACCAGGATCAACAGCAAAACCATTATTTGATTATGGTCCAGGAATTGAATATAACAATTGGTCAACCTATACCCTATTTGATGATGCACCATACACATACTCAAATGGACGTTCTATAAAAAACTGGGATAATGGATACTTTGGTACGATTACTTTAAGAAGAGCATTATCAACTTCAAGAAATATACCTGCATTAAAAGCATTCCAACAAGTAGACAATGAAAAAATTATAGACTTCGTAGAAAGCCTAGGAATTACCCCAGAAGTAGAAAATGGAAAAATACATGAAGCCCATTCAATTGGAGCATTCTCACCTGGTGTGTCTTCAATGGAGATGGCTGGAGCTTATGCAGCATTCTCAAATGGTGGATATTACACTGAACCACATACAATTGAAAGAATTGTTTACCGTGATACCGGTGAAGTAGTAGAATTTAATGGAGAAACAACCAAAGTTATGTCTGATGCAACAGCATTTATGATTTCTGATGTATTACAAGATGTAGCACTAACTGGAGGTACTCCAACAAATGTAGCTGCAAAAACTGGTACTACAAACTATGATGATGAAACAATGCAAGAATACCGCTTGCCAAGTGATGCTATCAGAGATTCCTGGGTAGTAGGATATTCTACAAAAACAGTAATTGCCTTATGGTATGGATACGATAAAATCGATTCAACTTACGTATTACACAACGTACCTGCAACTATAGCAAAAGACAGAATCTTCAATGCGTTAGTGAGAGCAGGTGCAATGGAATCCAATAGAGAAGCATTCGAACAACCTTCCAGCGTTGTACGTCTTGGAATCGTTGCTGGATCTAATCCTCCAAGAGTGGCTGGAAGCGGATATACCGGAAGTGTCGTATATGAATACTTCAAGAAGGGATATGAACCTGAAGAAACAGATATATCAAATGTTACTTTAGCAAAACCAGGAAACTTCAGAGTAACATATGATGAAACAAATAATCGAGTAACCTTATCCTGGTCAGCCGTAAACCCAGGAGATAATGAAGGATTAGGAACTTTCGGATATAACGTTTATTTAGGATCAACTCTAATAGGTTTTACAGAGAACACAAGTTATACCTATACATTAGGTAACTCATCTCCATACGGAACATATCGAGTAGTTGCAACTTATCAAGGATATAGTGGATTACAAGGTACTGCCGCAACATACACCTTAGAAGAACCAGAAGAAGAACCAGAAGAACCAACCACTCCAACGGACCCTTATGCCCAGCAAAAAGAAGAATGTGAAACTCAAGGTGGTACATGGAATAATACAACAAACACATGTACTCCACCTCCTACAGAAGGAGATGGAGGAACAACTACTCCATAACAAAAAAGAAGAATCAATCAAGATTCTTCTTTTTTTCACGACAAAACTCTTTTAACGGACAATTCTTACATAAAGGTTTTACAGCCTTACAATAGTATCTTCCAAAAAGTACCATTTGTAAATGAAACTTAGCCCATCTATCTTTTGGTATTTTTCTCATTAATTTCCTTTCAACATCTAAAACAGAATCATTCATATAAGCTAATTTTAGCCTCTTAGAAACTCGCTCTACATGAGTATCAACCGCAATAGCTGGTAAATGATAAAACTCTGCTAAAAAAACGTTTACAGTCTTTCTACCAACGCCAGGAAAGCTCTCTAACACTTCCCTATCCGTTGGAACTACACCATGATACTCATCTACCAATTTAGTAGCAATCCCCATCAAATATTTTGCTTTAATTCGAAAAGACCCAACTGGACGAATGATATCCTCTAAATCAGCCAAATCTGCATTTTTTATATCTTCCAATGTAGGATAACGAGAAAAGATAATAGGAGTAACAGAATTTACTCTTTTATCGGTTGATTGAGCACTCAAAACAACAGCCATCAATAATTGATAATCGGTATGATAGATAAGTTCACACTTAGGATCAGGAAAAAGATAATCTAAATACTCTAGTAACTTATTCGTCATCTTCATCAAACCAATCCCAATCCACAATATCTAAATCAATGTTACTATCTGTCTCTTCTTCCTTCTTTTGTGCTCTCTTCTTACGATGATTTTCAACATCCTTAGCAGTTTTAATTCCAAGTTTTCCCCACTCATACAAAATCTTATCAATATATCTTAAATTAGATACTCCATTAAAAGTAGCTTCCTTAATCGCTTCTTTAATCAATTCTTCACTCATATCATTATCAAGCCAAGCCTTAATAATTTCATATTCAATTGGACTTAAAGTCCTGCCAAATTCTTTCTCTATTACTTCAAAAATATTAGATTGATAACTATTTTTTTCATTATGATCTTCTACCATAAGTAAGGATATCTTACGATAAAAGCCATCAAGTAACACAACTTCTTCCATTAATCCCTTATCATTTTTAACAACTTCAACTTGAATTAATTTTTTGTCTGTTAAACCACTAATATATTCCATAACCTTAGATAATTCAATATTTAATTCTTTTTCATATTTAGAAGGATTAAACAAACTCTTATCCCCCAATTGATACAAATACATTAAAAATACAAATTCTTCTAAAGTAACTTTCAGTTTCTTATAATGTTGTAAAAAGTAAAGAGGAATAACCAAGTGACCTTGTTTTAAAATATCAACAAATTCTGCACCCTTCACTTTATCATCTCCTTAAACAATGTCTATATAATACCACAAAATAGATAAGAAAAAAAGCTCCTATAAATTAGAAGCAAAATTTTTTTCTATATAAGAAAGTAATTGTTGTTTATGATTAGGGATTCTACGATATAATACTTCTCTTTCAATTGTCTCATAAATATCACTCAAATATTCTCCAGGCTCTCTATCTAAAGCCTTCATAATTTCTTCACTAGAAATATCTAAATCCCCCCTACTATGAATAACTAAAGAATTATAAGACTCTGTAACCTTCTTTTTATCCATTCCTTTCATTTCAGCTGCCACACTATTAACATATAGTCCATAATGATATAAAGCCATAGGATCTAAATTATTTAATTTTAAAACATCACGAATATCTTTCATCATCTCTTTTTCATTATTAGAGAATGGATAAATATTATCTACGTCTAAAACACTCCATATTCCTACTAAACTATTCGTATTTAAAACATCTGATAAATGTTCCAACTCCAAATTTTTATCCAAATGAAATTCTAACAAAAGCTCAATTCCCTTTTTTGCATACCCACTAGCAAATATTTTATCTAATTCTTCTTTTTTCCTTTGATAAGAAATGGAACTTAATAAATGACGACAATCTCTTATCGCCTGAACAACTTCAGTATCCAATTGGAAATCAAGAACAGTTGCGAATCGTATAGCCCTAAGAATTCTTAAAGCATCTTCACGAAACTTCTCATTAGCATCTCCTATAGAACGAATTAATTTCCGATTTAAATCATCTCTTCCGCCCAAAAAATCAATAATTTCTCCATTTTCATCAATACATATAGAATTAACAGTAAAATCCCTTCGTAATAAATCTTGGTATAAATCATCAATATATTGAATCTCTACTGGCTTACGATGATTTTTATAACTAAATTCTTTACGGAATGTTGTGATTTCAAAACGAATTCCATACTTTTTTACAATAACAGAACCATAATCCTCTGTTGGTAAAAAAGAATCCTCAAATACTTCCTTAATCTCCTTTGGAGTAGCATTAGTAGCAATATCTACATCTTGAGAGTCAATTCCTAGTAAATAATCTCTAACAAATCCTCCAACAATATAAGCTTTATAATTATGTGCAACAAGCTCATTAACAAGCTTTAATGCATTATCTAACATAGTATCACCATAAATAGTATATCATATTTTATAAAACTTGAAAATTGAAAAACCAAAAGTAAGTGTCAAAAAAAGAGATGGAATTCATCTCTTAACTTATTTATTAGTTTACAGCATCTTTTAATGCAGAACCAGCCTTGAAAGTAACAGCATTTCTAGCAGGAATAGTAACTGTTTCACCAGTTCTAGGATTACGACCATCACGAGCCGCTCTCTCAGATACAGCAAATGTTCCAAATCCAGCTACAGGAACTTTGTCTCCATTAGCTAAAGCATTTTTAATAACTTTAAAAGTAGCATCAAATGCTTTTGTTGCATCTGCTTTTGTTAATCCTGCTTCTTCAGCAATAGCTTCTACTAAATCAACTTTCTTCATTAATATATACCTCCCTAATAATATTAATTAAGCACCTTTATGCTTACATATAAAATTTACCATGTTTCTATACAAAATGCAAGAAATATCAACAAATTTTACGAACTTTTACGCAAGGATTCATCAATAGAAGTAAGAAGAGAAATAATATGACCTATAGCATAAAAGAATAAGCAAACCAAAAAGGAAATAAACCAAAAAAATATCATTAGAGAAAAATTAAATTCCGTAGAAGTACAAACCCCATAAAGATTAGAACTAGTTCCACAAGCAGGAAACAAATTACCTAAAATAATTCCAAAACAGAAACATACTAAAAATACCACAATAGCAAATTTCTGATAACCATTAAAAGTATACTTAGATACCTCTTTTGTAATATTTTTTAATTTAGGAAGATCTTCTTTTTCACGTTCAATTTCTTCAAACATATTCATATCTATTCATCCTCCTTCTTTTTACTAACTTTTTTAGAAGTAGTCTTCTTTTTAGTATTCTTACTCTCTTTCTTTTTTTCTGTTTTTTGCTCTTTTTTTTCATCCAATTTATCTTCTACAATAGCAGTAGCAGACTTGACAGCATCAGTCACAGAATCAGTAATATCATCAACAACCTCATCTAATTTATCTTTTACTTGTTCTACCTTTTCTTTAATTTCTTCAATGCTTGTATTAGGATTTATTTTTTTCTCTTTATTATCTAAAAAGCATCCATACAAGAAAACATATCTAGCAAATAAAACCATATAACAAGCATCTAATATGGAAAGTATTGTTCCATCCAATTCTGTAGTAGCAATTAAATCAAGAGCCAAAAGTACTACAGTAAGCACAATAATTGCATAAAAATATCCATCATTTTTTATTTCATTAAATGGTGACTTTGCCAAATGAAATTCTCTCCATACCCTAGTCCTACGGAAAAGTGTATGAAATAAATAAACAAATAATACTATATGTAGGGCACAATCTACTAAAGTCTCTAAAGAAAAGCTCTGGAAAACTGTTAGTATCGAAGTAATACTAGTAATAAAATATAATAGTATTAAAAAAACATTTAAGAAATCAAAATATCTCTTACCAATTTTAGTCTTCAGTGCTACAAAATATACCAAAACAATTAAGTAAACACTATTATGATTAATAATACTACTTAAAATCTCATGTGTACTTAAATTATTATTTACAGCAAAAGATTGACTCAAAATAATAACGACTGCGATAAGTCCAATAATTAAATTAGTAATAAACCCAGGGTTATCATACCATTCAATTTCTGCTTTTTTATTTTCTAATTCCATCTATATCCTCCTAACTATTAATATTATACCATATAATATAAAAACTTTTTGTGAAGATATGAATTTTTCTTTAAAATTTGACAATCCTATGATATAATACCAGTGAATTGGAGGGGATAGTATGATACCTACAGTAGCTTTAGTTGGAAGACCAAATGTCGGCAAATCCACCTTATTTAATAAAATCGTTGGAAAAAAAATTTCTATCATAGAAGATAAACCAGGTGTAACTAGAGATAGAATCTATCAAGAAACAACTTATAATAACAAACCCTTTTATTTAATAGATACCGGTGGAATTGATGCTAGCAAAATGAAGTTTAATGATGAAATAAAAATGCAAGCAGAAATTGCTATTAAAGAAGCTGATATTGTTGTTTTTATTGTAGATGGAAAAGAAGGACTTACTAGTAATGACTTAATCGTACGAGACCTACTAAGAAAAAGCAAAAAAGAAGTAATTGTTGCGATTAATAAAATAGATAATAAAGAGGCCCAAGACAACATCTATGATTTCTATGAATTAGGCTTTAATACCTATATCCCTATTAGCAGTATTCATAACACTGGATATATTGAATTAATGGATGAAATAACAAAAAATTTCCAAGAAAAAGAAGAAACCAAAGATACTAGATTAAAATTCTCCATTATTGGAAGACCAAATGTAGGAAAAAGTAGTTTAATGAATACCCTATTAAATGAGGAACGTGTCGTTGTCTCTGACATTGCCGGAACAACACGTGATTCTATTGACTCCATATTAAAATATCATAATGAAGAATATATCTTAATTGATACTGCTGGAATGAGAAAAAAAGGAAAAATATTTGAATCCGTAGAAAAATATAGCTTATTCCGTTCTCTAAAAGCCATTGACAGAAGTGATATTTGTCTAGTAGTAATTAATGCGGAAGAAGGAATTAAAGAACATGATAAACATATCGCAGGATATGCAATAGAAAGAGGTAAAGGATTAATCTTTGTAGTAAATAAATGGGACACCGTTAAAGACACAACAATTCCCGAGTTTGAAAAAAAGATGCGAGCAGAATTCCAATTTGCAACCTATGCTCCTATTGTTTACCTATCAGCTTTAACAAAGAAAAGAATCCACACATTAATGCCAGAAATTATTAAAGTAGGAGAAAATATCAAACGAGAAATACCTACAAGTCTATTAAACAATGTAATATTAGATGCATATCAATTAAATATTCCACCATCATATAAAGGCAAAAGATTAAAAATATTTTTCACATCACAAACAGGTACAAAACCTCCAAAATTCACTTTACGTGTAAATAATAAAGGCCTAATACATTTTTCTTATGAAAGATACTTAGAAAATAAATTAAGAGAAAATTTCGAATTAGAAGGAACTCCAATCGCCCTACAATTTAAAAATAGAAATGGGGAAGAATAATATGTTAATGGGAAATAATTTTAACAATAACAATAATTCAAGCTTTGTAAAACCACTAGGAAATCATTTTGAAAACAATCAATTTGTAAATAAAAATAAAGAATTTCAAGAAAGAATGAGTAATATACAATCACAAAAAAACATCTTTACACAAGACATTAAAACACAACAACATATAAACCCAACAAACAAAAACGATATGTATGACAAAACCTTAGCTTTATTACATGAACGACTACAACAGGGAAGTATTACGTTAGAAGAATTTAATAAAAAATGCAGAGATTTAGCAAAAAAAAGGCAAAATTAAAATCAACCTAAGTTGATTTTTTTTCTATCTTAATTTTCTGAGGGGCTTTGTCTTTCTTGGAATTATCAAGTAAAAAATAATATAGAGAACCTTTAGTAATTGGAATACCCATATTGCTTAATTCTTCCGTAGCAAAATCCAAATCTTTAGCACGATAAGAAACTTTATGATTACCCAAATAAATATTTCCTGGATAAATTTTACTAACTCTACTCATTTCGGCTAATTTATTAACAGAAATAGAAAGAAAAATATCAGGGTGTTTAGTCAAATAGTTATTAATATTATCAGATTCCCATACTCGACCAATTTTTGATGCAATATCAGCAATAAATCGAGGGGAATAACCATATCTTTGATAATGTTTCACAAGATTATAAGGAACTTTTTGTTGCTGACACCTAAACATCTCATGATAAATCTGCTTACTAGCATCGACCATAGCACACAAAAATCTTTTACGAATAGCCGCGGCTTTCTTATCAACACGAGCACTAACATCGGAATCCATATTTACACATAACCTACGATAAAATCTAAAATCATTCATAGAAATACCTGAGGATTGACAAAACTTACCAATAGTAGACTCATCAGAATCAACAAATTTTTTCATAATATCTAAAACGTTTTTTCCATATAAGTCAATATTCTCTTTCAATCTTTCTTTCGCTCTTTGTTTCGTAGATTCTCTCAACTGTTCACGGTGTCTTAAATCGATACCCTCACGTCTTTCATGATATAAATTTAAAACACTAGCATCTTCGTCCACATCCAAATCACTCTCCAAAGATGCTTTCAATAACCTACGTTGTTTTTCAAAAGAAATGTGAAACTTTTCTTTCGCAGCTTGATAGAACTCATTCATACTAGAAAAATCATGACTAAAAAAGAACATAAATAATTTATTAGCATCCTTAACATCATCCATATATTTTCTAGCATCAGAAAAACTTATCTCTTGTATATCGCGAAGCCTGATTTCTTCACTCAACTGTCTCTTCATAACTAAAAGGGAATCTTTTTCCTTTGGCATTTTAGAAATAGCAGAATCAATAATATCTAGAGCTTGTTTAGGAACATAGTCCGCTTGATCAACATAACGTAATATACTCTTCCCTGCTTGCATAAAAAGAATCATATTTCTAGCTTCCTCTAAAGCAATTTCATCGATTCGCTTTTGATAATAGTCACGATGTTGAGCAAAAAAATCTTTTTTAGTTAATTGCTGAGGTCTTGAATATGGTAGTTGCCCATTCAAATTTTTCCAATGAGTTTTTGCAGAATCAAAAGTGAATTCTTTTAAAGAACTTTGTTCAAAAAACAAATCTTTCCTTCTAAGAAGGCGGTTATAGTTTGCATCAATTCTCTCACTTGAAAATAAAGGGAGAGTAAAATAAGAAGGATTTTCTTTTTTATTAAACCAAATACATAATGCCTCAACCGCTTCTTGCTCTTCTTTTGGAACAAATTCCATTAAAAAAGAATGTAAAGTATAATCAGGAAGAGTTGCTAATTTTTCAGCATAAGGTAAAAATCTATTATAATTATCTGTAGAATAAACAGTTTCCATGTTCTGTAGCTTAATTTTTGCCCGTTTAATATCATCATCTAACAATACTTTACCAGACTTTGTCTTCATTAACACCTCACAAAAAGGAATATATCGGGGACGTATAGTATGTTGATAAAATAAATCAAACATATAAAAATCAAAATCCCGACTTCCCCTATATTTGCAAGAAGAAAAATTTATATCCAAAGAATTCATATAAGAAGAAAAATCTTTAAAATTAAACTCAAACTTATTTTTTCTATATTCATAACATATCGTATATATTTTATGGAAAAATTCAGAAGATACCTTTGGTAATAAAGAAGAATCAAGTTTCTTTTCAAGTAACTGTTGTAAATCATCTTTAGGAACAATCTCCCCCGACTCCTCAAAAGTATGAATAAACGATAAGATTTGATCAAAAGTAAATACAGATTTATCTTTATATAAATGCTCAAGCTGTGGAATATGATAAAAATTTTGAGCATAATCGGTCTGTAATAATAAAACTAATTCTGGAGTAATTTCAGGATTATCAATAGAAGCAAAAACATCGTTTACATACAAATATAAATTATTATATTTTTCTAAATTAATATCCATAGGTAAAAATTGAGAAAATACTTTAATTTTGTTATCAATATCTTCTAAAGTAACATCATCAAGCCTTAAGATATTTTCAATAACACTCTTTTCATGTCTAAAAAGAGGTATAGAAGAATAATTTAATAATTGATTTAATAATTGATAATCATCTTCTGTAATAATATAATTGGGATTTGTAGTAATCGCATCCAAAGATGCTAACATAGCAAAAACATCACCATAAGCTCCATCTAATTTTTCTTCATGAGTTGGCATATTATCTTCAAAATATTGTAAATTATTACCAAGTAATTCCTGCGTTAATCTCTGATATGGATTAGAAGACCAAATCAAATAATAAATAATAGGCAAATATAAAAAATCAGGAAGATTAGGATAATCCTTAGACTTTAATCTCTTCTCTATCGAAAAGGGTAAAGTAACTAAAGTATCATTCTTTCTATGACTTGGAACAATATTATTAAAATATCGATATGCCATAGAAAATAAATCATTATCATCAAATTCAACTGGACTATAATCAATTAATAAATCATTAATTTCTTCTAAAGTAAACTGATTCCTTGTAATAATAGAATCCACATTATGACGATCATCAGAAGGAATCGTATCTAAATAATATTCCACGTATTTAAGCATTTTCATCTTTAAATATATTTCCAAGGATTCACAAAATTTATTTGTATAATAATTCTTTTCCATAGTATTATATCCCCCAATTAGTGGCTAAATTATATCATAATTATTAAAAAAAGTCAACGAAATGCATATACTAAGATAGGAGGAAGTATATGTTTGGAGATAACTTTTTTAAACGTGTCGAAAATAAAACAAATGTAGATAAAAATACAATTTTATCTTTAGCAAAAAAAATACAAAACGCAAATATGAAAGATGAAAAAACATTAAGAGAAGTAATAAAAGAAATAAGTGAGATGACAGGAAAAGAAGTAACAAAAGAAAAAGAAGATAAAATTATAAATGCAATCTTAAAAGATAACGTTCCACAAAACATAGATAAAATGTTTTAAATACCATTAAGGTATTTTTCTTATGTTAAAATTATGTTAAAATAAAAGAAAGTAAGAAGGTGTTCATATGTACTGTTTTAGATGTGGTACCAAAGTAGATGATAAGATAGAATATTGTCCTCATTGTGGAGCAAATGTAAAAGAGGAATTAGCAAGATATAGCTATCCAAGGAATCAACAAGAAGAGCAAAAGCCAAAAATAAATCAAACTCATGAAGATCAATACATATATAGTCTAAAGTATAGTTATGGAGATAAGGAAGAATTTATAAGAGCTTATGTAAGAAATAATTATGATAAAATTAAAAATTCAAAATTTTCACTTTCTACATTCTTTTTTGGACCTATTTATTTCTTTTACAGAAAATTATATAAAATAGGTATAATATGGTTAGTAATCAGTATCATCCTCGGATGGGCCTTTCCAATTCTAGCACTAATAATTAGAATTATACTTTCTATAAACTTTTCAAACACATATTTAAAAGAAGTTGAAAAAAGAGTAAAAACAATCAGAACACAAAATAAAAATTTAGACAAAGAAACATTATTAAACCGTTGTAAAATAAAAGGTGGTACAAATATCCTAATAGTCATTATTTATATTGTTTTTTGGATAATAGTAATAATATCGTTCATAACCTATTTCACCCAAAATATATATCAAGAATTAACACAGTCTACATTAGAAAATGAGGAGAATTTTTCTATAGGAAATATCTCCTATACAATTCCCGAAGGATTTAGTCAAAATGGAATTTCAACATATAAATATTATGGTATATATACAGACACAGGATACTGTAACATTTCATTTTCATTAGACAGTAATACAAACTACTACACAACAGAAGAAGAATATCTAACAAGTATCACAACCCATACCGACGAAAGTTATATAATAAGTCCAATGGATGATATCAGATTAAATAATAGGCCATGGAAACATATAACAATAGCGTCTTCCTATGATATAAATGACAATTATGTAATGAGAACACCAGATTATATTTACGAAATAGAAACAAGATATAGTCCAGAAGAGACAAAATGCAAGGAATATTATAATCAAATATTAAATTCCATAACTTATAAAGAATGATAAAAATATCGTTCTTTTTTTTTATTTAGTAGCATAAAGTTAACTGTATAAGGAGAATGTGTATATGGATAAACAAGAAATTATTAAAAATATTGCAAAGAGAAGCGGCGGAGATATTTATCTAGGTGTGGTAGGTGCAGTAAGAACAGGTAAATCCACTTTTATTAAAAGAATGGTAGAGACTTTAATTGTTCCTAACATTGAAGATGAATATGAAAGAAAAAGAGCATTAGATGAAATACCTCAAAGTGCTGCTGGAAAAACAATCATGACAACGGAACCAAAATTTGTCCCTAATAATACTGCCAAAATAAAAATTGACGACTTTACTTGTAATATTAGATTAATAGACTGCGTAGGATACATGATAGATAAAGCTCTGGGAGCAACAGATGAAAATGGTCCAAGAATGGTAAAAACACCATGGTACACAGAAGAAATCCCATTTATAGAAGCTGCAGAAATAGGAACAGAAAAAGTAATTAAAGATCACTCTACTATCGGTATTGTAATAACAACAGATGGCTCTATTGGAGAATTTGAAAGAGGAGACTATATTGAAGCCGAAACAAGAGTCATAGAGGAGCTAAAAAGTATTGGCAAACCATTTATTGTAATTTTAAACTCTACTCACCCAACACTACCAGAAACACAAAGAATGGCTGAAGCATTAAAAGAAGAACACCAAATTCCTGTACTTCCTATTAGTATAGAAGCAATGAACGAAAAAGATATGTATGATATATTAAGAGAAGCTCTATACGAATTTCCAGTTTTAGAAGTAAAAGTAAATATGCCAGAATGGATAGCAATATTAAATCCCGATCATCCAGTAAAAGAAAATTACATAAATGCTATTAGAGAAAGTGTAATAGAAATAGACAAATTAAAAGATATAGAACATATTACAGAACACTTTTTAAATAATAACATGATAGAAAAAGCTTATTTATCAGAAGTAGATCCCGCAACCGGTATCATTACCATTACTTTGACTGCTCCAGGAAATTTATATAATGAAGTATTAACAGACATTATCAAAATAGATGTAAAAAATAAAGCGGATTTACTAGCTTTATTCCAAGAATTCAATACCGCAAAAAAAGAGTATGACCAAATAAAATATGCTCTAAAAATGGTAAAACAAACCGGTTATGGAGTAGCGACACCATCTATCGAAGACATGAAATTAGACAAACCAGAAATCGTAAAACAAGGTCCTAGATATGGCGTAAAATTAAAAGCCGTTGCTCCATCAATTCATATGATTAGAGTCGATGTAGAATCCACATTTGAACCAATCATCGGTAGTGAAGTACAAAGTAAAGAATTAATAGACTATTTAACAAAAGACAAAGAGAAAAATCCAAGTGAAATATGGAAAAGCGAAATATTTGGTCGAAGTCTTGATTCTATTGTTCAAGAAGGAATTCAATCTAAAATTAACATGATGCCAGATAACATCAGATTAAAATTACAAACTACTCTAACAAAAGTAGTAAACAAAGGATCAAATAATATGATAGCAATAGTAATATAAAAAACACTCCACATAAAATGTGGAATGTTTTATTATGATTGAACAAGAGAAGTAAGAGAAGTATATTGATTTACTAAATCTTCTGTTGAAAACTGAATTTCATTATTTTCAATTTTCCAATCATTCTGATAAGTAGATAAAAAAGAAAGCACTTCTAGACTACCATCATAAATTTGATTAAGATTATCTTTACTTTGAACTAAAGACTCTTTAACATTTTGTAATTTATCATAAATTCCATAATTAAACATCATATCTTCAAATAGATTTTGATAATAAGAAGAAAGATCACTTCCCTGAATAAATTCCTGAATAGATGATTTCTCACAAAAAGAAAGTAAGGTATCCATATCTTGATTAAATTTTTCTTTCTGCTCTGATAAATAATCAATACTAGTAGAAAAATTAGGACCATCTTCCATATAATTTGAAACAGAAAGTAACGATTTCAACTTTTCATCTTGACTATAAGAATTAACAATCTCAAATTGCTTTCTAAATTGCGAAAGATAAGATTGAATAGACTCTTCCACCACCAAATAATCACCAGTAACGTTAGAATCAGAAAAAGAAACATCATCTAATAAATTTTGTTTAGAAAATTCTAAAACATCACTTGCTAGTCGTTCTTCTTGCACTTCTCTATTAATAAAAAAATATCCAACAAATAAAACGACGAGCAAAACTAAAAATAAAACTATATATAAATATTTATATTTCCTCATAAAATCACCAAGTCATATTATAAGACAAATATCTGAAAAAATCAAAAATTAACACTTCCTCCAATGTTTCATAACAGAATATAAACTGTCACCATAAATAAAATCACCAAATTCTAAAACAGATAAAATATCACTAATATCATCTACATCACAATAAAAATTATTCTTGTCTGTATAAATGGAAACATTTCTAGGTAAAACAAAATAATCAGAAGTTTTAAAATAAACCTTCTCATCTAAAAAAACTACTACTCTAAAATCTAAAGAATTATCATATTCAAATTCCTCTACTTGCAGCAAATCTAAAAACAAACCAACTTTTCTATGAACATAAACTTTTACTTTATAAAAACCACGTAATAATAACTTATCTTTTAATTTTTCAAGTAATAACTTAACTGTTTTAACAATACTATCTTTCGTAAATTCTATATCTTCTAAATAAAAAGAATTAAAAAAGATTAAAAAATGACGTAAATTAATTCTTTCAATTTTCATATATCCACCTAATGTAATATATGAAAAAAGTCTAAATAACATCACCGTTAATTAGACTTTCTATTTTTTTAACTACTTCTTTCACTCCTAATTTAGTAACGCTAGAAAAAACTACCAAATCATCTCCAACTACTAAATCTAAAGTATCTAAAATATCTTTTAAATTTTTTTCTTTTTTACTACCACCGACTTTATCAGCTTTCGTTGCAATAACAGTAACTGGTAAATTATAATACTTTAAAAAATTATACATTAATAAATCATCTTCTGTAGGTTTATGACGAAAATCGATCAATAGAAAAACTCTTTTCAATACATCACGCTTTTCTAAATATTCTTCTATCATCATACCAAATTTAGATTGTGTTTTTTTATCAACAGAAGCATAACCATAACCAGGGACATCAATTAAGTAAAAACTATCATTCACAGAATAAAAATTTAAGGTTTGTGTTTTTCCTGGCCGAGAAGAAGTATATGCTAAATTTTTTCTAGAAAGTATCGCATTAATAAAACTACTCTTTCCAACATTACTACGACCTACTAATAAAAATTCGGGTTTCCCTTCTTCAGGATACTGACTTCGTCTTGTCGCAATAATTTCCAAACTAGCATCTTTAATTACCATCTGACTTCACCTCACTATTATATTCCATCAATACTTGATCTAAATCTCTCATAAGATCCATAGCCTCATCAAAAGTTTTTACCCTAGCTCCACTAGCAAATTTATGTCCTCCACCATGATACTTTTCTGCAATATGATTAATAATAGGACCACGAGATCGAATAGAAATACGAATTTGCTTATTCTTAATATCTTCAGTAATTGTTGCCCAAACAAGAACTTCTTTAATAAAATTAAAATCATTAATCATATTACCAGCAGAAGCACTGTCAACACCCAATTTCTGAATAATCGCATCCGTAATTTTTATATATCCCAAACCATGTTCAGAAACTACCATATTAGAAGAAATATAACCTTCTAATCGTACTTCATTTAAAGGTCTAAGATAAAGTTTTTGATATGCCTGAGAAATATCAAAAGGATATTTAGCTAAATAATAAGAAACCAAAGAAAATGTCTCAGAAGTACAACTATTAAACAAAAAACGATTAGAGTCAGATACAAGACCCATAAATAACAATTCTGAAATACTAGAATTTACTAATAATTTTGTTTGTAATAGAAAATCCATAATGATTTCACAAGTAGAAGATGCTTTATCATCTATATATTCTAGCCCTTGAAAAGACTCGACAAATGGATGATGATCTATCTTAATAACATCAGAAAATTTAGAAACATCCACAGAATCCACTCTCTTTTTATCAGGTGTATCCAAAACAATTAATAAAGCGTCCTCTACTTCCTCTAACCGATCAAGCTTTCCAATATGAATAAACTTAGCACTACCAGTACCAACGGATAATACCTTTTTATCAGGAAAATTTAATTTAATTACATCCCTAAGAGCAAGCTGACTACATAAAGCATCAGGATCAACACCAATATGTCTAGCAATTACAATAGTATTATACTTTTTTATCATCTTTAGTATCTTTTTATACATACTAATCTTCCTATCTATTAATCAAATCTAACGTATCTCTAGCAATCATTAATTCTTCATCCGTTGAAATAACATAAACTGCAATGGAAGAATCATCTGTACTAATTTTAACAACTTCTCCACGCTTATTATTTTGATCCAAATCAATTTTTACTCCTAAACAAGCAAGTTCTTCACAAATCTGTCTACGAACAGGAATACTGTTTTCTCCAACTCCTGCAGTAAAGGCAATGACATCAGCACCACCTAATAATACATAATATTGAGCAATATAGTCAACGACACGACGTACATATTTATCACGAGCAATAACAGCTTTTTCATCCTGAAGATCACAACGCTCTAAAATATCACGCATATCACTGCTGTATTCACTTATTCCAAATAACCCACTTTTCTTATTTAAATCATCAATAACTTCACTTGCATTCTTTCCTTCTTGCTCCATAACATAAGGAATAATAGAAGGATCGATATCACCAGAACGAGTTCCCATCATAATACCAGCAAGAGGAGTAAATCCCATAGAAGTATCAACACATTTACCATCTTTAACAGCAGTAATACTTCCGCCATTACCAATATGACAACTAATTAAACGGAATTCATCCTTTCCCAAAATATTCTTAACCATATTAGTAATATAACGATGAGAAGTACCATGGAAACCATATTTACGAACTCCATAATCCTGATACCAAGAATAAGGAACAGGATAAAGATATGTCGTAGCATCCATACTTTGATGAAATGCTGTATCAAACACTCCCACCATAGGAACATTAGGTAAAACTTCTCTAAAGGCATTAATACCTAAAATATTAGCAGGATTATGAAGTGGAGCAAAGCATTTAAATTTTTCTAAATCCTCCACAACTTCATCAGTGATAATAACAGATTCACTATATTTATCTTTACCATGAACCAAACGATGTCCTACACCATCAATTTCATCTAAAGAATGAATAATTCCCAAATCAACTAATTTATCTAATAAAACTTTAACAGCATCAGTATGAGTATTTAACTCTATCTCCTGACTAATTTTCTCTCCATTAAATTTAATTGTATATTTACTTCCTTCAATACCAATACGTTCAAATAGTCCACTAGCAATAACACTTTCATCAGTCATATTAAACAAGCTGAATTTTAAGGAACTACTTCCCGCATTAATAGAAATAATTTTCATAACATCCCTCTTTCCATAATCTATAACTATTATACTACAAGGTAACTAAAAATCAAAGGAAAAGAAGTATTAGAAAACTAAAAGCCAAACTAATAACAACTAAAAACAAAAGTAAAAAGCTAGTCGTAAAAGCAGCATTTGATTTCTGATAGACCTTAACATTTTCGGCACTATAAGTTGGAGCTTGCTCAAATTGTACAATATTCGCTTCTTGCATTATTTGAGACTGAACTGTTAAAGTAGAGCCATCAGAAGAACTAAATTGATAGTCATTATCTTCATTTATCTTATGCATACTGTCAGAATCCATACTAGCAATTAAAGAGCTTTTTAACTCTTCGCTTTCACTACTATTACAACGCATATGAATAGGTTGAACATCACTTTCTTCTTTACCAACAACAATAGATACAGAATCTCCATCTTGTCTAAGAATAATATCTGCTCCAGAAATTCCCTGATCAACTAAATTTTGACGATAAGTAGCAATAATATCAAAAGCATCTTCGCTAGATACATAACCTAATTCAACTACATTAGAATAATTATCCACATCAATTTTCTCATTATTATCAGAAAAGACAATATCACTAGTTACATTACTAGCCTCTTCACCAATATTTTGAATTGAAACTTCATTTCCAGATAAACTTGCTAAATCTTCTATTTCTTCATCATCATAGCTATTAGTAATAATATCCCCAGTCTCATTATCAATTAAAGTAGCATCACCAAAAGAATCACCTGCAACAACAACGCCATGATCTGCATCAATCGCCTCTGTTAACACTTGACCATTTTCTGAAAAAGAATTTTTCTTTTCTTTTTGATAAATATAAGAGGAATGAACTTCAGGATGCTCTACCATAAAATCAACTTGTGCTTTTTGTCTATCATCTGACAAACCATCTAAGTAATCAACATCACTACGTGCATTTCGTAAAGCATTCTCAATCATTTCAACCATGCTTTCCTCTGGTACCAATTGATTAGTATTGTGAATAGCAAGTTGAAAAGTGTGATCAGAATTCAACTCAAACTTAACATCAATACCAGTATTAGAAAAAGTCGCTAAAAGACTATCTATTTCTGCTTGATGTCTAGCATCCACTTCCATAATAAAAGTAGAATTATCATAAGATCCTGTAATATCTTTATTACTACATATCGCATCTAATCCCAAAACATCATTATTATCCGTAGATTTAGAAAAATTCTCCTGATTAGATTCTAAAAAATCAGTATGACTAATTCTTTCTAACTCTTCAATCTCAGAACTACTTAACACATCTAAATACATTCGAATTACTTCATCCACTACTAAATCTAAACGATCAGAACGTTCCGTCTTCTCAATAATATCTTCTAATGGAATAGAAATATCTTTTTTTTCAAACAAATAACTAAGATAACTAACCTTAGCACATAAATTAGCTCGTTCTCTACTTGTCATATTACCACTACCTTATTACACTAAGTATACTAAAGGAAGAAATCAAAGTAAATGAAAAAAACTAAATATGATTTTGCATATAAGAACAAAATTATATTTAGTTTATATTAGTATCAAAATTAATAATTATTTAAATTTCTTAGGCTGTTTAACCTTAGCTATATCATCAAAAACCATTTCTAATTCTCTTCCGAATTGTGGACCAGCATACTCCACCCTTCCAGAATTAAAATAAACCATTTCATGATTATCAGGAGTATCAACAATTTCTTTAAAAGTAGCATAAATATCTTGTAAATTAGAAATTCTATCTTGCAATAATGGATCTTGAATTCCACTCTGACGATTCATCCATACTTCATAAGCAGCAGATGGTACTTCTGTTAGCAAAGTCTCCTTCATTCTATTTAAATTTGAATCTTCATAAGTAATATATTCTCCAACAGAACATCTATAGTCCAACGCATCAACAAAAAAACTAAGCCCTTGTTGCTGAAAAAAAGCATGTCTATGACTAGGACGAACACCATTCATTTTAATATCAAATTTTAAAGATTTTAATTTTTCTTGACACTCCGCTATTTCAGGTATAAATTTAGCAAGTTCATAGCGTGTATAATGACGGGAACCATCTTCTCTATCAATAGGATAACCTTTCTCAGTATAATAACAATTAGCTTCAGTAGTAATTTTACCAAAATCAACAATAGCTGAAAAAACTTCATAAACAGGTAAAACACCATCCTCAGAAACTGAAATAGTATTCAATTTATCTGCTAAAAAACATGCATTTTCTTTAATTTTTAATTCTCTATCTTCCATAATATCCCCCTTCAAGTAGACATAGTATAACACAAAATACAAAAAAAAGCAAGGGATTACCTTGCCAACACATAAACTATCGACACCTTAAAGATTTTACTTTACTATTAGTAGAATTTTTATCAATATAAGAAAATTCTTTTCCTTCTCCATCAGAGTAATCAATTCCATCTACATTAGATAAAGAAGTAAATGCTTCAGGATTACTACAAGTAATATTTTCAAAACTAACATAGGCCTGGTCAGGTAAAGAAAAACTAGTATTAGAATTAATATCCACAGTCATTTCTTCTTCATCATCTACAAAATACACTTCAAAATCAGCATTATTAGAAGACATATACACATCCCCAAGAGAAATATCTTGAGTATCAATAATAGAATGAAATTCTAAATCTACTTCCCTAACACTATCAGAAAAATCGAAATGAATATCAACAGGTTGACGATTATTATCATAATAATAATCTAAATCAATTCTTTGTGCTGGAAGCGTAGATAAAATATTTTGGAAATCAAAATCTTCATCAAAAGTACTAAGGGATATTTCACCAAGAGATTTTTCAGTATCTGCTAAATAAGAAGCGATTTCACTCCCATCAGAAGAAAGATGAACATCACAAAAATCCAAAGTAGCAGAATCCAAAAAAGACTTCAAACTATCAGTAAAATTAATATTAGAAAAAGAAAGATTTCTTAAACCAAAATTTGAAAAAGTAGAATAATCAAAATCATCTGATACACGGGTAAAGTTAACATTCTCTATAGAAGATAAATCTAATTTAGAAAAATCGATTTGACGACTTAAGCCCACCAAATGAAGTTCATCAATACTAATATCTTCATTATTAATCAATCTATTAAGAAGATCATATTCTTCCTCAGTCAACTGTCTAGTAGAATCATTAGAAGAAATTAATAAAGCTTTACTATTACCAAATGAATCATTTATAACAGAAAAAGAAAGGCTATCTTCATTTGATAGTTCTTCAATTAATTCAGTTGGACGATTTTTCATGCTTTCATAATCTTTTAAAGCTGCATTTCCTATTAAAATTGCCCAAATTATAATCGTAAGTCCTTTTGAAATTATATTAGATTTCTTTTCATTCATAAATGAACCCCCCCCTTTAATATTTTTTTATTTGCAAATTTCATAAGTATCTCTAGCAATCATTAATTCTTCATCGGTTGCTAAAACGTAGACAGGAATAGAAGATTTATCAGTAGAAATAATTCCTTCAATACCTTTACGAACAATAGTTTCCTTATTCTTTTCTTCATCTAATAAAACACCCAATGGAGCAAGTTTCTTTACTACTTGTGCACGAATAATATCATCATTTTCTCCTCCACCTGCAGTAAAGCAAATAGCATCTACTACTCCACCAAGTTTAACGTAATATTTCGCAATATAATCAACTATTTTATTAGTATACATATCAATTGCTAACACAACTTTTTGTTCATTAGCAAGATAAGCACGATCAATATCTCTTAAATCACTCATACCAGCAATACCTTGCAATCCACTATCAAAGTTAAGTTTTTTCTCTACCCATTCTAAATTACGTTCTTCTTTTTTCATCACATAATTAATTAAAGAATAATCAATATCACCAGAACGAGTTCCCATCATAATACCAGCATTAGGAGTAAATCCCATAGAAGTATCAATTGACTTTCCTTCTTTTACCGCAGTAACACTGGCACCACTACCTATATGACAAATAATTAAATTAGGAACCTTACCTAACATATCTGTTAATTTTTCTGTAATAAATTTATGACTTAACCCGTGAAAACCATATTTTCTAACATCATATTTTATATACCATTCATATGGTACTGGATATAAATAGGTAGCTTCATCCATCGTTTGATGGAAAGCGGTATCAAAGCAAGCCACATTTCGAGCATTAGGAATAGCATCTATAAAAGCACGAATTCCCTTTAAAGCAGCAGGATTGTGAAGCGGTGCAAGCGGAGAAATAGATTCTATTTCTAAAAGTACACGATCATTAATCTCAGTAGATTTAGAATATTTATTCCCACCATTAACAACACGATGACCAACAGCTTCAATTTCATCCAACGATGAAATCACTTTATATTCCAATAAATGTTCTAACAACAACTTAACGGCATCTTTATGATTCTTAAGTTCTACTAAAGATGAAACTTTTTCGCCATCAACTTTCAAATTAAAACAAGAACCCTCTAAGCCAATTCTTTCATATTGACCTTTCATAAGTAATTTCTCTTCAGGCATCTCATATAAACGAAACTTTAAAGTACTACTACCTGCATTAACTGATAATAATTTCATATTCATCCCTCTCTTTTCCTTACTATAACAGACCAAAAGCAAAAAAGCAACAAAAAAGATAGGCCTAATTTCGCCTATCTTGTAAGCTAACTATACTTATTTGTTGTTGTAGCTTCCACTAACTTGGTTCATTCCATTTTGAACTAAACGTCTAGTAATTTCACCACCAACAGTACCATTAGCACGGCTAGTAGCATCTGGTCCTAAATTAAC
>CALVKW010000002.1 GCA_944333345.1 uncultured Bacilli bacterium
GAAATCAATATGGAAAAATATATGAGTTTTTGGTATACTGAAGATGTACAAGAGATAGAGGATAATAAAGAAATCATTATGTTAGATTTGAACTTAGAAGAATTAAAGACTCTATCAAAAAAAGATAGGATGGTGGCCAAGTATATGGAAGAGATTAAAAGAGTAAATGAAGACCCTGATTTTCATGTATTTATGAGTGCCGAAGAAGATAATCGAAAAATAGAGAACTCCATTCGAGAAGAGATGATAGAGAAAGGATTAAAAGAGGGGTTAGAAAGAGGATTAAAAGAAGGTCTAGAACAAGGTATTGAGAAAGGTGTTAAACAGGGGATAGAACAAGGTGTTAAACAAGGACTTGAGCAAGGAAAGAAAGAAGCTAATAAGCAAGTAGTTATCTCTATGTTGAATGAGGGATTAGAGGTTTCTTTAATTGCAAGATGTACTAAGCTAGATGTTTCAGAAGTGGAAAAAATGAAAAAAACTATTCAAGAGGGGTTGTAATATTCTTATAAATTGTGTAAACTATTAGTTGTCAAGGAGTGAGTTCTTATGACAAAGTTTATATTACAATTCTATTATTAATAAAGCAGTACTTTAAGGATATTTTGTCCTATTTTGAGTACTGCTTTTTTATTAAATAAAGTTGAGTTGAATTTTTAAGTATTTTATGTTATAATATGCGCAAATTGAGGGGGATGATTTATGGAAATTAAGAATTTTGATGTAAATCAAGAAAAATTAAGAGATATTTATTTGAAGAAACTATTGTTAGGAGAAATACAGGGACCTTTAACAGGTAAGGCATCTATTGATAAACCTTGGCTAAAACATTATGAAGAATTACCAGATTATAAAGAAAATAATAAAACAGTATATCAAGAATTAATTGAAAAAAATGAAAATAGAAAAGAACGCTTGGCGTTAGAATATTTTGGTGCAAAAATTACTTTTGGTGAATTGTTCAAAAAAATTGATGATGTCGCTAAATCATATTATGCTAACGGGGTTAGAGAAGGTGATTTTGTAACTATATGTGCTGCGGGAACACCGGAAACGGTATACTCTTTTTATGCATTGTCTAAAATAGGTGCTGTTTCTAATATGATAGCTCCACATTTTGATCATGAACAACTTATTAGAAGAATAGAAGATTGTAATAGTGATATTTTAGTTGTTATGGATACTTTTTATGATAATATCAAGGATGCAATTGCTAGATCACGTATTAAAAAAACAGTTGTTATACCGACATTGAATGCTTCATTGCTTGGACTAGTAACAAAGAAACATAAAATTGATAGAAATAACAATGAAGTATATTGGAATGAATTTATAAAAGAAGGTAAAAATATTGGATTTGTTCCAGAATGTGAATATAAAATGGAACACCCTTTGGCAATGGTTTATTCTAGTGGAACAACAGGTGCGGCAAAAGGAATTTTATTAACTAATGATAGTTTTCAAAATTCTGTATATGCGTATGATAAAATGGGATTTGATTTCCGTTCTGGTCTAAAATTATATCAAATAGTACCACCATGGTTTTCAACAGGATTAAGTACATCTATTCATTTACCTTTATCAAAAGGGGTATCTGTATATATGGATCCAAGATTTGATCGTAAACATTTTGTTAAGAATATTGTGAGAGCTAAAACAAATTATACTATTGCTCCAACAAGTATGTATGAAGGTTTTTTGGATAAATCGTTAATTAAAAATAAAAATCTTTCACATTTGACATATCCTTTTGAAGGCGGAGAACCTTTAAGTATTGAAGTTAGAAGTGCAGTTGAAACTGTTTTCCGTGAGCATGGTAGTAATGCTGAATTAAAAGTGGGATACGGACAGTGTGAAGGTGGAGCAGGAATTACTACTGAAATACATAACTTTCAACATCCTAAAGGAACTGTTGGAATTCCTTTATCTGGAGTTATTATAGGAATATTTGATGAAAATAAAAATGAGTTGACCTATGGTCATAGAGGTGAAGTACTCGCTAGTACACCGTGTAGAATGAAAGAGTATTATAAGAATGAAGATGCAACAAATCAGTATTTCTATGTTGATCGAAATGGTAGAAAATGGAATTGTACTGGAGATGTTGGATATATTGATGAAGATGGATATTTGTATATTGAAGGAAGAGCTAGCGATTATAGTATGGTAGGAGATAGAAAAGTTTACAACTTTGATGTTGAATCAGCAATTAAAAATGTAGAAGGAATTGCCAATGTAGATGTTTTGGAGAAAAACGATGAAGCAGAAGAAAATAAAATGGCTGTTCATATTATACCAACTGGCGAATTTATGACATCTATTAGTAATAATCCAAAAGTATTAGCAGATAAGATTTTTGAGCTTCAAACATTAATTTTTGATAAATTTCAAGATGAAACTTTGGTTCCAACAATATTTAAGCTTAGAGAATCATTCCCTCATGCAAAATCGGGAAAGCGTGATACAGTAAGTATGATGAATGAAACAGATGGGTTTATAAAATGTCCATATGACGCAAAAAAAAGTGCAAAAGTTAAACAAGTAGTTGCATAATATTATAAGAATGTAGATTATTCTTTTACATTCTTTTTTTTATGCTATAATTAATAATAGAGGTGGTAGTATGATAGTATCAAATATGACAATGTTATTATTATTTTGCATTATATATATGTTGTGTTTGTCAGCAATTTATTTTTCAAAACAGAGAATAGATAATCAAGAGAATAAAATATATAAAAAATTAATAGTTTTGAATATAATTGGTTTAATCATTCAATTAATGTGTGATTATGTATCATATAAGTATGATTCTATTAATCCAATTTTTTCTAATTTTATATTAAGAATATATTTAGTTTATTTTATATTATGGATAAATCAATTTATGTCTTATCTTATCACGATAACAAGAGATAAGTTTGATAATATTTGGTTTAAAATTTTTACGATAATTGAAAGTGTTGTAGCTTTTATATTGCCATTTGAATTGTATACTGATAATGTTAAAGGAATTTATTATACAACGGGTCCAGCTATTACTTTTACCTTTATATTATCAGCCATAATAATTACTATAATGATTTTTTTAGTTATTAAATACTGGAAAAAGAGTGATAAAAAGAAATTGATTCCTATTTTGTTATTTGCAATTTTTGGCTTGTTTGCAGCGATATTGCAAATGTCACATCCGGAATTGGTTATTACTACGGTTACGGAAAGTTTAGTATGTTTTATTATGTATTTCACTATTGAAAATCCTGATATAAAAATTATAGAGCAATTGCAACTTGCTAAAGAACAAGCTGATAAAGCTAATCAAGCTAAGACTGATTTCTTGTCTAGTATGTCTCATGAAATACGTACTCCTTTAAATGCTATTGTTGGATTTAGTGATTGTGTTCGTCATGCTAAGACTTTAGATGAAGCCAAGGATAATGCTAAAGATATTATGAATGCTTCTAATACTTTATTAGAGATTGTTAATGGAATCTTGGATATTTCTAAAATCGAGGCTGGTAAGTTAGAAATTGTTAATTCTCCTTATGATGCCAAAGAATTATTTTCTAGTCTTGCGAAACTTATTAAGCCTAGGATGGATGAAAAGGGTCTTGATTTTCAAGTTTATATTGCTCCAGATTTACCTAAGGTTTTATATGGTGATCATACGAATGTAAAAAAAGTTGTTACTAATATTTTGAGTAATGCTTCTAAATACACAGATAAAGGGTTTGTTCGTTATGAAGTTAATTGTGTCAACAATAATAATCGTTGCCGTTTGATTATTTCAGTAGAAGATAGTGGACGTGGAATTAAAAAAGAAAATATAGATAAATTATTTACCAAATTTCAGAGGTTAGAAGAAGATCGAAATACTACGATTGAAGGTACTGGACTTGGACTTGCAATTACGAAACAGTTAGTAGAATTAATGGGAGGTAAAGTTATTGTTCATACTGTTTATGGAGAAGGTTCTAAGTTTACGATTATTTTAGAACAACCTATTGAAAAAGAAAGTGCCTTACAAAAAGTACAAGGACCGAATTTGACACATTTAGACCTTACTGGTGTTAAAATATTGGTTGTTGATGACAATACTTTGAATTTAAAAGTGTCTACTAAACTATTCGAAAGATACCATGCGACGATAGAGTGTGTAGATAGTGGATTCCGTTGTCTTGAAAAGATACAAGCTGGAGAAAAATATGATATTATTTTGCTAGATGATATGATGCCTAAAATGAGTGGCGTAGAAACATTAAAAAAATTAAAACAACTTCCTAATTTTTCTATACCAGTTATTGCTTTAACTGCGAATGCGATTACTGGTATGAGAGAAAAGTATATGAATGATGGATTTGATGATTATTTGGCTAAACCTATTGAAAAGGATGAAATGTTACGAGTTTTTGCTTCTGTTTTACACTTAGATCAAGAACCGATAGATAAAACATTTGATGCTCCAGAACTTTTGGAATTAGAAGAAGATGTTAATACTGATTCTTCTTCTAAAGATGCTATTTATAATCAGGATTATTTAAGAAGTCATGGCGTTGATATTGATCAATCTTTAGATCTTTTAGGAGATATGGAGATGTATCATATGACACTTCATGATTATTTGGAAGAAATTGATGGTAAGGTCGAGCAATTAAAAAAATATTTGGATGTTCATGATATGCCAAATTATGCTATTGTAGTTCATTCGATGAAAAGTGATGCTAAATATTTGGGATTTATGTCATATGCTGATATTTGCTATCAACATGAATTAAAAAGTAAAGAAAATAATTATAATTATTGTGTAGAACATTTTGATGAATTAAAAAACGAACTGCAAAAATATTTAGATGTAGTTCGTCCTTATAGTAAACATGTTAGTTAATATTTAATAAATATATTGATAATGAAAGAACACTTGCAAATAAGCTAAATAAGATATATATAATTAAGTGCTTTGCACTTTTTTCTTTTAAATCTTTTGTTTCTTTATATAAAAATAGAGAAGTAATAAAAGTTGAGATACATGAGACGAAACCTAAGAAGTTACTTTTTAGTAAAAAGAATATTGGTTGAAAAGACTCATTAGCTAAATAATTTAATAATAAGGTATACTTATATGACTTAGGTATATCTTTTATTTTGTAAGTATTGATTATTTGATAAATACTTATACTAATACCGATATAGATAATAGTCCATATAATACTATAGGCTATTTGTGGTGGTGTAAAGAATGGTAAAGTTGGAGAATTATAGTATGTTTTATTGATAGGAATTAGAGAAGATAAGAACCAAGGCAGTAAGATAATTATGAATTTAAAGCAAGCTTTCATAAAACACCTCTTTCTTTATTTTATGTTTTAGTATATAATATTATTAGTAATTTTGGAGGGATTAGATGGAAAATGAAATTTTAATGGATGACAAGAATGTTCTTGTGATGAAATTACTTCATTATTTTATTATAGATAAAAATTATAATCCTATTATATTACAAGGGGTTGAAAATGAAATTTGGTTAGAAAATTTGGATGAAGATTATAAAGTCGTTCGAATTGTTTCTTCTTATATACATAATGATGAACAGTTTAATTTTGATATGTTTAAGACAAAACGCATTGTTAAGAAAATTAAGAAAAAGACGTTATCATTTAGTATTAATACCTTAAGTATATTTTTGGATTTAGGAGATAATGTAAGCCAAGACATTCATGCTATTCCTAATGTTGAATGTGTAAAAATTGATACCGAAGCTGATTTTAAGAAAAGTGATATTATTAAAAAGAAATTTCCTGATTTAACTAAAAAATTGAAATATAGTGAAGAAGGTATTGCTTTGTTTGCTAAAATCACTAGTGATATTAATGAACATAATAAAAAAGATGCGAAAAAAATAAATGCAGTATTTAAAAATAAGTTTCCTATGATTACCTATTGGCTTATTGCAGTTAATGTTATTTTGTATGTGGTTCCTATTTTATTTGGACAATATAATGATTTAATTAATAATTATTCTGTATGGGGACCGGCTATTCGTGAGGGCCAGGTTTATAGATTGTTTACAGGTATGTTTTTACATGGTGGATTAGTTCATTTGTTATTTAACTGTTATGCTTTATATGTGATTGGCTCACAAGTAGAAAGTTTTTTAGGAAAATTTAAATTTTTAGTTATTTATTTAGTTGCTGGTATTAGTGGGGCACTATTTTCTATGATTTTTGGTGGAAACTATGCATCTATTGGTGCTAGTGGTGCTATCTTTGGATTGATGGGAGCTTTAGTTTATTTTGGATATCACTATCGTGTATATTTAGGAAACGTTGTTAAAAGTCAGATTATTCCTTTAATTGTACTTAACTTAGCATTAGGATTCTTTATGACTGGTATTGATAATTTCGCTCATATCGGAGGACTTATTGGTGGAACTTTAATGTCTATTGCGTTAGGTGTAAAAGATAAGAGTAGTTGGTTTGAAAGAATCAATGGTTGGATAATAACAGCTATCTTTTTAGCATTTGCGATTTATATGGCTTTTATCTATACTGTATAGAATATTACAATTCGTAATATTCTTTTTTTAGGTTGTAATTGATTTTAAAGAATGGTAAAATAGAATTAAATATTATAGTGAGGTGATATTATGTCACAAGATAAGACTAGTCTATTTAATATTAAAGATATTGATACGGAGTTAGTTTATAGTATTCTTGGTGAAGTATGGGATGCTTTAGAAGAAAGAGGATATAATCCTAGTAATCAAATTGTGGGTTACTTGATTAGTGGAGATCCTGGATATATTTCTAGTTATAAAGATGCACGTAATAATATTCAGCAGATTGATCGTGCTAAAATTATAGAAGTCTTGTTGCAGGAGTTTTATAAACATAAGAAATGAAATATTTAGGATTGGATTTAGGAAGTCGTACTTTAGGAATAGCGAAAAGTGATGCCATGGGACTTATTGCCAGTAGTTATGGTGTGATTCGTCATCAAGAGGAATATTCTAGATTGATTGATGAAGTTGTTAGGTTAGTTGATTTAGAGAAGATTGATGCTATTGTGCTGGGTTTTCCTAAAAATATGAATAATTCTATTGGTCCTAAAGGTGAACTTAGCTTAAAGTTTAAGAAAGAATTAGAAAAAAGATTGTCTATTCCAATTTATTTACAAGATGAAAGATTATCTACTAAGAGTGCTACTGATTTGTTGATTTCTGGGAACGTTTCTAGAAAGGGACGGAAGAAAGTAGTCGATAGTGTAGCAGCAACTATAATATTACAGACATATTTAGATAAGGAGAAATGAGTTTATGAAAAAGAATAGTTTTACCATGATTGATGACAATGGAAATGAAACGGTATATGATATATTATTTACATTTGAAAGTGAGGAGACTCATAAAAATTATATTGTTTATACCGATAATACGAGAGATGAAGCTGGTAATGTAGAAGTTTATGCTTCTATTTATAATCCAGAAGATCCTCATAGTAGATTAGAGGCTATTGAGACAGAAAAAGAATGGAAAGTAATTGAGACTATTCTTGAAACTTTACAAGAAGAAGTTAGAAAACAACAGAATAATCAGGATGATGAGCAATAGCTCTTTATTTTTCTGGAGGGGTATTTATGGTAGTGAGAAGAAGACCAAAACCGTTACTAATTTTTTTAGTCGCTACTGGTTCTTTTTTAATTTTACTGGCGGCAGTTTATTTGTTTTTAGCTAGTCCTGTAGATAGGAATGATCATGAAATGATAGATGTAGTTGTTCCTAGTGGTACAGGAGTTTCTGGCGTTGCTAAGATATTAAAGGAGAATGATTTGATTCGTAGTGAGTTGTTATTTACTCTTACTGTTAGAAGTAAAAGAGATTTATATTTACAAGCTTCTACTTATCAATTTAGTAGAGATATGTCAATGGAAGAAATCATTCATCAGTTGTCTTCTGGTAATAGTTATAATCCAGATGCTATTACGATTACTTTTAGAGAAGGAGAGAGAATTACCGATTATGCTGATGCCATTGCAGAAGTGACAAATCATACGACTGAAGAAGTTTTAAATACAATTAATGATCCTAATTATTTACAGGAACTTATGAGTAGATATTGGTTTTTAACTGATTCTGTTTTACAAGAAGGTATATATTATCCATTGGAGGGGTATTTGGCACCAGATACTTATGAATTTAAAGATAAAGATGTAACAATTACTACAATTATTGAGACTATGCTTGATGAGATGGAAAGTGAATTAGAACCATATCGAAATATGATTTCAGATAATGTACATTATTATATGACAATGGCTTCTATGATAGAATTGGAAGGAACTAATACAGATAACCGTAAAATGATTGCAGGAATTTTTGAAAATAGATTGGAAGCTAATATGAATTTGGGTAGTGATGTAACTACATATTATGCTTTACAATATCCTATGACTAGTGATTTAACTACAGAACAGTTTGCGACTATTAATCCTTATAATACTAGAGCATCTAATATGAGAGGCAGAATGCCGATTGGACCGATTTGTAATCCTAGTTTATCTAGTTTGGAGGCTAGTATTGAACCAATAGATAGTACATATTTGTATTTTGTTGCTGACAAAAATGGAAATATATTTTATACTAATACCTTAGCTGAACATGAAGCTATGGTACAGGAGATAAAAGATAAAGGTGATTGGATATGGTAGGAAATTATTCTATGATTCGAGAGATTAAGGAGTATGCTAAACAAAATAATATTCCTATTATGGTAGATGATGGCATCGATTTTTTAACTACGTTTATTTTAAAAAAGCATGTTCGTTCTATTTTGGAAATAGGAACTGCTATTGGGTATTCGGCAATTATGATGGCTCTTGTGGATCCTAATGTAAAAATTACTAGTATTGAAAGAGATGAAAAAAGATATTTAGAAGCTTTAAAAAATGTGAAGGCTTTTGATTTGGAAGATAGAATAACATTGATTTATAATGATGCATTTAATGTGAAATTAGAGGAAGAATATGATTTAATATTTATTGATGCAGCGAAAGCTCAAAGTATTAAGTTTTTTGAAATGTTTGAACATAACTTAAAAACCGGTGGTGCTATTATTACTGATAATTTGAAATTTCATGGTTTCGTTGAGAAAAAAGAGTGTGATATTCCGAGTAAAAATTTACGGGCATTGGTAAGAAAGATTAAAGATTATATTTCCTATTTGAAAAGTAATTCTAGATATGATACAGAGTTTTTAGATGTTGGTGATGGTATTTCTATAAGTATTAAAAAATAGTGGGGTGGTTTGATGAATCGATTTTTCCAAATTTTAGATTGTAATAAAGTTTTGGGGACTTGTTGTACAGATTATGGTTTGTTACATATTTTGGATATTATAAGACGAGCACTTGATTTAATACAGTTAATGGTTCCTATTCTTTTGATGGTTGCTTTGGTAATTCAGTTTACGCAACTATTAGTTAATCCTGATGATGATAAGAAAAAGAAAAGTTTGATTAATAAGTTTAAAGCGGCATTCATTTGTTTTTTTGTACCATTTTTAGTTAATCTTGCTTTAGGTGTGCTTCCAGATGATATGGAAACCTTTCAATTGGGGGCTTGTTGGGATAGTGCCCGTATTTCTAGAGAAGTGTTAAAGGAACAAAACAGTACTTACGTTTCTACTACAAATAAAAAACCTAGTACTTTTATCATTACGGATTTTCCGGATATACAAGGGGGTGGCAGTTCTGGTGAAGGAAGTACCACTGGTAGAGCAATTGTTGCTTATGCTAAAGAATTTGTAGGACAGCCTTATTCTTATGGTGGCTCATGGAACGGTGAAAGGCCTTATACTCCAACGGATTGTAGTGGCTTTGTTCAAGGGGTCTTTTCTCATTTTGGTATTAGCTTACCACGTAGCAGTTCGGCTCAATGGGCAGCTACAAATACTTATACTTTAGTTACTGATGGTAATATTAAAGCAGGTGATGTTGTTATGTATAATGGTCATGTTGGTATTTTAACGGGAAACGGAAAAGAAATGGTTCATGCTTCTAATGCAAGAGAGGGCATCAAAATATCAGAATCTTATGATTATCGGACTGTTCTTGGTATTATGCGAATTAATGGTGTTAATTAGGAGGTATTATGTTTGGAGTGGAACATGTCAAAGAAAAAAAAGTGAATGGGTTAAGAAGACCTAGTCAAGTTCATACTTCTTTTCATTGGAAAAAGATTTTACCTTGGATTGGTGTTGCTTTTTTTATTGTATTATTGGTTGTTTACTATTTATATAAAAATTATTATAGTAATTACAACTATATTAAACAAGATATATCTCAGTATTTAGTTTATACCACTTATCGTGATACCAATAATCAAAATATGCAAATAGAGATACCCTATATTAACATAGATAGTGAAGATGCTAAGTTGGTTAATGAGGCGATTCAACGATATGCTGAAGATTTTTTGGCAGATGATAATAATTTAATTGTTTATGATTCTCAGGTAAATGGTGAAGTGCTATCTGTTTTATTGAGAATGTCCGATTATCGTTCTGGCTATTCTTATCCAGAGGTTGATTTTCATACTTATAATTTTAATTTAAGGACACAAACTTTGATGAGTGATGAGCAAGTATTAGCTTTGTTTGATGTTACTTCTGAAGATGTGGAGAAGCAGCTTCGAAATCAATTTGAATTTTATTATAATGATGAAGTTGCAGAAGGGTATTTTGATTCTAGAGAGTGTGATTACGAATGCTTTTTAAATTGGAGAGGTGTTAGTGATTATTTGAATCCTATTTATTATTATATAAAAAATGGTAATTTAGTTGCCTATCGTCCTTTTTCTATTTATTCTGTATATGGAGAAGAAGAGTATTTTGATGATGATAGTTATGAATTTTCTATTACTAATTAGGCAAGTTTTTACTTGCTTTTTCTTTCATTTGATATTAATTAAATTGGGGAAGAGACAATATATGGAATTTTGCTATGAAATAATCTTAATTAGAGGATTATACTGTGAGTTTAAATATTCAATGTCATAAGGAGTAAGACTAGTTAAAATATTCGTGGTTTCTAATAAAAAGTATTCTTGTTGAGATGTTTCATATTTTCTTTTCTTTTTCTCTTTCTTACTATATAATAAGTGCAGAGGTGAAGTATGAAGATATTAGTCGAAGTTGCTAGTAAAGATATTTCTAGATATATTGGAAAATGTGATGCTATTTTATTGGGAATAGATAAATTTTCTGTTATGAATTCTGTTACTTTTCATGTTGATGAAATTAAAGATATTGTATCTACTTATTCTGATATGGAGTTTTTTGTTAAAATGGATAAAAATATTTTTAATGATGAGATTGAAGAGGTTAAAAAGATATTACAACAATTAAATACCATAAATATTCAGGGCGTCTTTTTTTATGATTTGGCAGTTTTAGAATTAAAAAAAGAACTCTCTTTATCTATCGATTTTGTATGGAGTCAAACACATATGGTTACGAATTATCGTACTTGTGATTATTATTATCAGCAAGGGGTTCGTTATGCTTTACTTTCGAAAGAAATTACCTTAGAGGAAATTTTGGATATTGCTAGAAACTCCTCTATAAAAACGATTGTAGAAGTGGTTAGTTTGCCAAGTGTTGGATATAGTCGGAGAAAATTAGTTCATAATTATTATGAAGATTTAGGTGAGAGTGGCAGTTCTACACTTTCTGTGTTAGAAAAAATTACTAATAAAAAGTATTTGGTAAAAGAGGAAAAAGAAGGTACTGGATTTTTGCTTGATGAGGTTTTAAATGGTACTAGTGTTATTTCTTCTTTATATCAAGCTGGGTGTAGTTATGTTTTATTTCGTGAAGAAGGAATTTCTAATTTCTTAGGGCTTCTTTCGGATGCTAAGAAATATATGGATGGAGGTTGTTTAGACTCTTCTTATGTAGAAAAATATAAAAAGTTAGGGGATAGTACTGGTTTCTTTTTTAAGAAGACTATCTATAAGGTGAAAAAATGAAGAAAATAGAGTTACTTTCTCCGGCTGGGGATTTGGAAAGATTAAAAGTTACTTTGTTGTATGGTGCTGATGCTGTCTATATTGGTGGAGAAAAATATGGACTTAGAGCTAATGCTACTAATTTTACTTTAGAACAGATTCAAGAAGGGTGTAGTTTTGCACATAGCTTGGGGAAAAAAGTTTATCTTACTTTGAATATTGTTTTTCATAATGTGGATATGGAAGGTGTAGAAGAGTATATTTCTTCTGTAGTTGATTGTGGTATTGATGCTTTTATTGTTAGTGATCCTTTTATTATTTCCTATATTAAGAAAAAATTCTCTAATGTAGAAGTGCATTTATCTACTCAAAATTCTACTACTAATTATAAAGCTGTAGAATATTTTAAACAGGAAGGAATTGATAGAGTTGTTTTAGCACGAGAAGTATCCTTAAAAGATATGAAAGAAATTATTGATAAGACTGGAATGGATATAGAGGTTTTTATTCATGGGGCGATGTGCACTTGTTATAGTGGTAGATGTGCTTTGTCAAATTATGTTACTAACCGTGATGCTAATCGTGGTGGATGTGCTCAAGTTTGTAGGTTTTCTTTTGGGGTGGATGGTAAAAAGGATTTTACTTTTGCGACTAAGGATAATAATTTAGCTAGATATATTGGAAAGCTTATTGATATTGGGGTTACTAGTTTAAAGGTAGAGGGTAGGATGCGTTCTTTATACTATCTTGCTACTGTGATTGGTACTTATCGGGAGATTATTGATTCTTATTATGAAGGTAGTTTGACGGATGATAAGTTAGATGTGTTAGAAAAGAGACTTGCTAGAGTTGCTAATCGAGCGGTTTCTACCCATTTTTTATTAAAAGAAGCGGATGGGACGGATCAATATTATACTGGTCGAAATGAGGCTAGTAACCAGGATTATTTAGGCCAGGTGATTTCTTATGATAAAGATTGTAAATTAGTAAAATTTTATGAAAGAAATTATTTTAAAATTGGAGATTTCGTGGAGTTATTTACTCCGAAGGGAGATAGGGTTTCTTTCGTGGTTGAAAAATTGTATGATGAAGATAAGAATCCGTTAGATGTTGCTAGACATCCGGATAATATTTATTATTTATTTTTGGATACTGATATGGATATTGAAGAGTATTCTATGATTCGTTTGTTAAATGAGGTGTAAGTATGAAATATTATGATGTTCCTATTTATCAGGGAAATACTACAATTAAAAAGTTAGAACCATGTGGTAATGTCGTTGTTTCTAGAGATATACTAGGACGAGTATTTTTAGCTTCTGATTCTACTCCTGTTGATGTTATCTCGTCTTATGAGTTAGAAATGATTTCTAAAAATTTATATTTGTCTGACAAAGATACTTTTCGAAATTATAAATATCATAAATTTATTGAAACTTTTGGGAGTTATTATTGTTGTTTACAAGAAGATTTGTTGGAGAAAAATCAAGTTGTTCCTTTTGTTCCTTTGGTGAGTAGTGTTCAAAAAAGAATAAAAAAGTAGTTGTCAAATTATATGGGAGGAATCTTATGAAAAAAGATTTTATGTTGGAGATGAAAAGTGAGGTTGAAAGAGTAAAAAAATATTCTTCGCCATTTGTTATTTTATTTAGTGCTTATCCTGGTTCTTTAAAATTTGAATTTGCTAGAGAGTTATCCAAAAAATTATCTATCTTTTTACTTAGTAATGACTATGTTCGTAATTATTTTTATCAACTTAGTGATGATGCTAATGAAGAGACGCGATTGAAGATTGAGGATAAGGTTACTAATATTAATAATGAAAGATTGGAGTATTTGCTTTCTCATGGTATTTCTTTTGTGTATGATCAAAATGTAAATAATTTTCAATGTTTTGAAAAAATAGAGGAGAAGTTATTAAAACATTCTTATCAAATTATAAAGATTCGTATTCATTCTGAGGATTCTTTAAATATTGATACGATTAGTCATAGGAAAATGGATTATTCTAATAAAGATTTTTCTGTCATTGGAGATAATGTTTTTTATGTTAGTAAGTTTCCTCGGGAAGTTTATTTTGAAATAAAAAATAGAAAAGAAATTGTTTTTGATGATGCGTGGTTTGATTACGTTGTAAAACGTAGAGAGAATGATAAGCAATTTATAAAAGATATGATGCTTGTTATAAATCAAATTAAGAGACGTTTTTGTTCTTCTATAGAGTTAGAGAAGATAAAAAGTAATTTCTTAAAGATTGAAGATACTTATTCTCCTTATGCTACGAAGAGTAGTGCTGCTATTCGATTTGAGAAGATTGATGATGATATAAGGGCACCTTTTTTCCGAGATGTTGATCGTATTATTCATGCTCTTAGTTATACTAGATATGCAGATAAAACACAGGTCTATTCTTTTAAAGAGAACGATCATATTAGTGAAAGGATGCTTCATGTACAGTTGGTAAGTAAAGTCGCACGTACTATTGGAAGGGCTTTAAATTTAAATTGCGATTTAATTGAAGCTATTGCTTTGGGACATGATGTTGGGCATACTCCTTTGGGCCATACGGGAGAGGCATTGCTTAATGAAATTTCTATCAAAGAATTGGGGGAATCATTCGCTCATAATATTCAGGGAGTTCGTCATTATATGGAAGTTGAGAATAATGGCAATGGCCTTAATTTAACTGTTCAAGTTCTTGATGGTATTATGTGTCATAATGGAGAGATGTTATCAAATGTTTATACCCCAGTTAAGAAGACTAAAGAGGAATTTTTATCACAATATCAAAATGCTTATCATGATTTAAAAGAATCTAGTCATAATCATCCAATGACTTTAGAAGGATGCGTTGTTCGCATTAGTGATATTGTTGGTTATATTGGTCGAGATATTGAAGATGCTATTGAACTTGGATTGTTCCGTCGAGAAGAACTCCCTAAAGAAATTACTGATGTATTGGGCAATACAAATAGTTCGATTATGAATACTGTTATTTTAGATATTATAGAAAACAGCTTGAATCATCCTTACATTGCCTTAAGTGACGATGTTTATCATGCTTTGTTTGCTCTGAAAAAATTTAATGGAAAAAAAATTTATAGTAAAAGTATGTGCCCGAAAGATATTGCATATTATCGTGAAGGGATGAATAAACTATATCATCTTTATTTAAATGATATAAAGCGTCAAAACACATCTAGTATTATTTATACTTTATTTTTAAATGCTCAGAGTTCTCGTTATTTAACTTCTACCAATGATAAGCGAATGGTTATTGATTTTATTGCAGGCATGACGGATGATATGTTTGTTAGAGAAATTGAGCGAGAGCTATAGAATTCTTGCTTTTTTTGAGAAAGTATGTTATAATGTGGCTACTTTATTGAAAAGAGGTAAAACTATGAAATGTTATTTAGATGAAAAAGATTCTAGAGGGAGAGAATTATATATTACCGATGTAATTAAAGATAAGCCATCAGGTGATGATAAACAAAATGATTCTACTTTTACTGTTCGTTATGCTAATGGTGATTTTGATAGAAAAGTTTTAAATACTAAAGGAAATCGAGAAATACTAAATAATATACTTACACAACAAGCAAAGAATGGGGTTTTAGCTAGAGCAAAATTAGTGAAGCGCAAAGTGAAAGATACTGCGGCCTATTTAGGCAGTAGTGCTTGTTTTTGTTTAGGTGGTGGTTGTGGTGTTGGCGGCGCAATATCTACTCATGGAGTTGACTCTGTTCCTTTTTATATAGGTGTTGTGACTGCAGGAGTGCTTGGAATTGGTGCTATTATGTTAACTGCCAAGGGTATGAAAAAGATTAAAGCAGTGAATGGAATGATTGAAGAAATTGATGAGAATAAGGCTCGTATCGATAACACTAAAACAGCAAGAGAGTGTTTAACTACTTCTTCTAATGCCTATCTAGCGTTAGAGGGTCAGTCTGAAGAAGAAAAAATTAATCGTGCTGGAAAATTATTTGATTATATTGATGCAGGTGGCGATCCATTTTCTTTCTTAGCCGCAGAATTAGGTGAAGGTGTTACTACGGAAGAGATGGGCCATCTTGTAGCGCGTAGAGCAAGAGAGAAAAAAATAGGTCTTGCTTTTGGTCAGGGTTATTCTTATCAAGCAGTTTCTAAAAAATAGTAAGTAATAATTTTTTGATTGGGGATTGCATATATTTTTTAAATGTGATATACTATCGCAAGTTGAGTTTAAAAATAAACATAATGAGGTGATATTATGAAAAATAAAAATACAGTTTATTTAACACAAGAGGGGTTGGATAATTTAAAGAAAGAATTAGATGATTTAATTAATGTTCGTCGTCCTGAAAATGTTCAAGCAATTAAAGAAGCTCGCGCTTTAGGAGATTTATCTGAAAATGCTGAATATGATGCTGCTCGTAACGAACAAGCCGTAATTGAAGCTAGAATTAAACAATTAGAAAAGATGCTAGAAAATGTTTCTATTATTACTGATGTATCTACTGATTTTGTTGGTATTGGAAATACTGTTTCTATTAAATATGTAGATGATGATGAAGAAGATGAGTATAAGATTGTTGGTAGTCAAGAAGCAGATCCATTTGAAAGTAAAATTTCTAATGAAAGTCCTATTGCTAAAGCTTTATTTAATCATAAGGTAGGAGATATTGTTACTGTTGATAGTCCTAATGGTGCCTATCAGGTAGAAATTATTGCTATTCAATAAATGAAGATTGAAATCTTCATTTTTTTGTTTATAAGAAATTTATTTTTCTAAAATGTAAATTTAAAAACTTGATAAAAAATAATCGATATATGAACAAAGTAAATTGAATTAATTTCATTCTTTTGTTCTTTTTGGAAAAAAACTTTTAAATTGAGAAAAAATACGGTATACTGATAGAGAATAAGAATAGAGGGTGTTTTTATGATTATCAGGAAACCGTATGCTTTTTTAATTAAACATTTTAGAAAAATTCATATCTTTTTATTACTTTTGTGTGGTTATGTTTATTATAAAAATATGCAAACTCGTTCCTTTGTGTCTGAGTTTTTACAGTTAGAGTCTTATGATGCTTATTATGAACCAATTACTAATTATGCTAGTTTTTTGGCTATCATTTTTTTAATTATTATTATTGCTCTTTCGATTACTTTAATTATTTTATTGCGACATAAAAAGAAACCTTGGAAATTATATATTGTTCCGGCTATTTCTTATTTGTTTTTATTAGTTATATTCTTTTTTACTATTTCTTATTTTTCGAGTTATCGAGAGGGTAGTGGTACTACCGTTATACGTGCTCTTAATGATTTGTTGTTTATGGCAACTATTCCGCAATACATTGTTATTGTTATTTTATTGGTTCGTATTTTTGGTATTGATTTAAATAAGTTTGATTTTAAGTCTGATCAGGAATATTTGGAACTTAATGCGGAAGATAGAGAAGAAGTAGAAATTAATATTGATGTAGATAAGGAAAGTTTTAAAAGAGCTTTTAAAAGGTTAAAACGTAATATTGGTTATGTTTATCAGGAACATAAACTTATTTTTCATGCTATTAGTGTTATTTTTGTTGTTTTTAGTGTGATATCTATTTATAATTATGTTTTTATTGTTCATAAATCTTATCAGGAGGGAGATACCTTTCAAAGTAGTGGATATTCTATTACTGTGCATCATAGCTATTTTACAAATAAGGATTATAGTGGAACCGTGATTTCTAATAGTAGTAACTTTATTATATTAGATCTCACTATTCAAAATAATACTTCTCAAAGAAATGTTAATTTTAATCGATTTCATATTATGAACGGAACAGAAAATTATTCTCAAACTTATCGTACTTATCAGCTTGAATTTCAAGACTTAGGTCAGACTTATGATAAGCTTACTTTGAAAAACGGTGAGAGTCAAAGATTACTGATGGTTTATCGTGTTGCAAAAGATTTAGATCCTTCTAAGTTTGTTCTTTATTATCAAGAGTTGGATAATAATCGTCCTTATTTAAGAAAAATTAAATTGAATGTAGAAGATTTAAGTGAAATTAAAAAACAAGGTGAAAAGTTATTGCAAGAGGAAGAAGTTATTAAATTTGGAGAAGAAGAAATATCTTTTTCGATAGAAGAATATTTTCTAACTAATCAAATTAGTTATAATTCTAGGGTTTGTTCTAGTAGTAATAATTGTTATTCTAAAGCGAATGTTATGTATGCAGATTCTAACCGATTATTCTTGCAAATTTTCTTTACTTCTGATTATTTTACGGGTAAAGATTTCGTTGACTTTTCTAAGGAATATGGTAAAATTGATTATATAGATAATAAAGGGGAATATCATGAACTTTCCGTTGTGGATGCAGTTAATTATAATTATGATGGAAATTATATGTATTTAGATGTCCCTATAGAATTAGCAGATGCAAATGAGATTCGGTTGGTATATACGGTGAGAAATCAAGAGTATACTTACAGACTAAAATAAGGAGATTTATATGGATAAAAAGAGAGTAGTGAAATACCTTAAAATTGCTATTGTATGTATCGTAGTCGCATTGTTTTTATGGTTTTTAGTGATTCATCCTCTTCTTACTTTTAAAGGATATGAAAATCAAATTGAAAGTGCGGCGAAAAGATATTTTGAACTTAATGAGAGTCAATTGCCAACTGGAACTAGAGTTAAGACCCTTAGTGTTCAAGAGTTATTTGATCAAGCTTATTTAAAGGAAGATTTTTATGTTCCTTTTTCTAAGAAACCTTGTTCTATTACAGAAAGTTGGGTAAAGGTTAGAAAAGAAGATGGGGAATATAAATATTATACTTATTTGCAATGTGGTGTATTATCCTCTTTAGTTGATCATGAAGGTCCAGAAATTATTTTAAATGGTGACGATGAAATTACGATTGATCAAGGTGATAAGTATGAAGAATTAGGAGTTAAAAGTGTTGTTGATAATTCTGATGGTAAGATGAATGTAGATGATGTTGAAATTGATTCTAGTGATGTCAATACAAATGTTACTGGTACTTATAAAGTTACTTATACTACTCGTGATAGTTTGAATAATCGAACTGAAAAAGTAAGGGAAGTAAGCGTTGTTTCTAGAATTAAAAATATCGTAAAGAATAATACTGGTGATTTAGGAGTTTATACCGGTTCTAATCCTAATAATTATATGTATTTTTCTGGTATGGTATTTAGAATAATTGGGCTTGATGGTGATAATGTTCGTATTGTTGCTGAGGAAGATATTAGTAATGTTAATTATTCTGCTATTGATGATTGGCTAGAATATTATTATGATCATTTGACTGATAAGGCTAAGGATTATATTGTTGAAAATAAATATTGTAATATGAAATTAGATGATAATAGTGTTGGTAGTGTTACGGATTGTAGTTCTTATACTGGAAATCGTAGTGTTGCTATTTTATCAGCAAATGATATTAATCAGGCACAGGGGGATGATGGTAATTATTTATATCCGCTTAGTATCTCTTGGGTATTAAATACTAAGAATAAAGACGAGGCTTATACAACACGCAATTTCTTTTATAATTCTTCTTCTAATTATATGAGTTTTGATAAAGATTATAATTTTGGGGTTCGTCCTGTTCTTACTATTCAAGGAGATGTTTTTGTAGTAGATGGTGATGGTACGAAAGAAGACCCATATTCTATTGGCGATTTTACTTATGCTAAAACTGGAGATAAGGTAAATAGTAGATATAGTGGTGAATTTTTAACTTATTCTGGTATTTTATGGAGAATTATCGATGTTGAAAAAGGTGGAGTTACTAAAATTATTTCTACTTCTACCTTAAACAGTGATGGTCAAAAAATACAAACTCATTATACTACCGAAGGAGAACGTAAGATTTATAATCCTAAACAACGAGGAAATATTGGTTATTTTATTAATAATCAGGCTAGACAATATATTGATACCGACTATCTTGTTACTCATGAAGTAGAAGTTCCTATTTATAAAAATGAAATAAAATATGGTAAAGAAGTGGATACGAAAACTTATGATGTTTTATTAGCTGCTCCTAATATGTATGAGATGTTTAGCGCTTTTGAATTTAATAGTTCTACTTTACATTCTTATTGGTTGATTAATTCTTCTCGTCAAAGTAATACGAAAGCGGTTATTGCTGATCTTGGTACATCTTTGTATGGAAATATATATGATAATACTGATTATGGTGTACGTCCTGTTGCATTTTTAGATGAAAATTGTACTATTGTTAGGGGAAATGGTACATTTAATAATCCATATTCTATTGCGAAGTAAGTAGGTGATTAGTGTGAGTAAAAGAACAAGAATGTTAATTTTAAAGAAAAAGAAAGTGTTCTTATTGATAGGGATTCTATCTTTTTTGTGTTTTATTAGTGCAATTGGTTTTCTGTTGTTTTATGATTATTATCCTGTAGAATCTAGGGTTAGTAATGTGGAGCGGTATGCTTCTAGCGATTCTAGTGATTATACTACGGTTGGGTGGCTTCGAGTGCAAGGCACTAATATTGATTATCCGGTTATTTATGCACCAGATTATGATTTAAGTATGAAAACAGATGATTTTGTTTGGACCGAGGTAAGCAGTGATAGATTATTAAATAAAGTTAATATTATTGGACACAATATATTAAATTTATCCACTCATCCCCTTGTTACTTCAGAAAATCATAAACGTTTTGAACAGTTAATGAGTTTTGTATATTTAGATTTTGTAAAAGAAAATAAATATATTCAATATACTTTCCAAGATAAGAATTATATTTATAAAATATTTTCTATCTCCTTTGTTGATCATGATGATATAGGGTTGTATGCGTTCGAAGATTATACAAAGGATGAAATGAATGATTATATACAACAGTCACTTCAAGATAGTATATTTGAGTTTGATATAGATGTTGATGAAGATGATAAAATTATTTCTTTGGTTACTTGTACTAGAATGTTTGGATATGGTAATGATATTGAGTTTAGAGTCGATGCAAGATTGGTTAGAGAAGGTGAAATGAAAATGAATTACGGTGTTCAAAAAAGCGATAAGTATCAAGAAATTGATGATATTATGAAAGGTGGGGAAAATAATGTATAAGCATAGAAAAAAGAGAATATTAGGGGTATTAATTATTTTTGCTTTTGTTGTTGCTATTGGTTCTTTTGTTGGTATTCATAATCTGTTAGCAACTAAGGAAACGACTAATGTTTCTAGAACGAAAACAGCAGCAAAGACTACAGATGGTAGTAAATGTAAAGATGTTGCTTATCTTCGTGATCATTATAAAGTACAGGTTGATTATGAGGTTACTGATACTTCACTTATTGCGCATCTTACTGCTGAAAAGGGGTCCTTTTCTATCGATAATTGGAGTAGTGATATTGATAATCCATTTCTTGTTAATCCTCAACAAGCCGGGGTGCTTTCTAAAGATAATCCGATTGATTTAGTTTTTAGAAAAGATTCTAGTGCTAGTGTCGTTGTACATTTTATATTGGCAGAAACTGATGAATTGTGTTTATCTTATAATGATGCTACTACGGATGAAACTGGGAAAAAGGTTGGTACTTATGACTTTAATATGAATTTTGAATTGAATGATTTAACTAGTACTTCCCTTGAGGTTAATAATGAAAATTATAATGGTATGTGTCGAGTTATTCGTGATGGAACTAATTTTAGCGATTATTCTTCTTATTTAAAAGGAATTACTTCTGCTGATATTGAGAAGTATAATGCTACTACTAATAGTAAGGCATTGGATCATTATCGTACTATTTTACCGTTTTGTTTCCCAGATACGTCAACAGGCGGAATACCTAGTGTTACCTTTACTTATGATGATGAAACTTTAGGAGGAATGATTGTTGCGGCTGTTTCTAGTTTTAAGATAATTAATTCTTCTGGTTCTACAACGTCTAGACCTGATGGTGACGCTTTTATGGAAGCTTTTCAAGATGCCAAAGATGCTGCTTTTGGTTCAGGACATAATTATACGATACCTGAGGGCGCTACGTTAGAGCAAATTAAGAGTATTCTTAGTGCTGATAATAAGTTGACTTGTGATTGGAAATTACAACCTCAGAAGGATGAGGCTGGTAATATTATTGATTATTATGTAAATAAAGATTATTATTACGCTATTCAGACTGAGGAGGAAGAACTTACTTATGAACATCAGTATACTGGTGGTACTCAGTATACTGATGGAGGGGCTTGCAAGCGTACTTGTGAAGAGTCTGTCGTTGTAGAGTATGGACCTCCAGTTGCTTCCAAAGCTGGCCTTTGTTTTGAATACAAAGTTAAAGTTACGAGTAGAGTAGTTTGTAATACTGATGTAAAAGGGTTAATTGCTCCTCCTATTACTTCTGTTTGTACACCTGTACCTATTTGTAATGACATTGCTGGTTTTGAAAATCAAGGTGGACCTACGGAAGAGTATGATGCTTGTATTCAAGAATGTGATGGTGGAAAATATTCACAATCTTGTAGTAATAAATGTTATGATGAAGTTTATGGTGATGATTCTAAGAAAGAAAGTAATCCATTGGCATTGAATTATGAGGATGCAGTGGTATCTCCGGTTGCTATTGATTTCCCTGGTTATGCTGGAAAATATAAATGGAATGGAAATGTAATTTATTGGGAAAATTCTGGTACCAGTGAAACTTATGGTCGTTGGTATAGTTATGGTAGTCGTGATCAACGTACTAGATCTGATCATAGTTCTGGTGCTTATCATGCTGCAGATAATGGATTTAAGAGAGAAGTATATGGTAATGATGATTGTGACGATCCTTGTGAGTGGACCAGTTGTTCGAAAGATACTTATTTAAATGAGGAGGAAGCAAGCAAATCTTACTCACATAATCTACAGATTTATAATAATGCTTTATCTTCTTGTCAAGCTGCTGCATCATGTACTACCAAGACTGCCTATTTTGAAATTAGTGTTGATTATTTACACGCTAATGAATCCGGAAATATTGTAAAGGAGAATATTAAATTTCCTGCTTCTACCCAAGCATCGTTACCTAGTGGTGATAATCAAACTACTTCTAGTCCACAGGGTACGAATATTTTCTTAAGTGATGGAGAAGATTATAAGGGTTATGATGGTTGTTATGTAAGTAGTGATGCTAAAGATTGGTATCAGGCTGAATGGAGTTTCCCTGGTACATGGATTAATAATAAAACTGGTGAAATTTCTTATGAAGATAAGATGGATGATAAGTTATGGCACTTACGAGAAGATAAATTCTGTATTCCATTAGATGCTCAAAGTGTTAATACAAAATGGTGGGAATGGAGTGAAGTTGGTAGAGAGTGTTATACCGAAGCTGAAATAGAAGAAGAAATAAAAGATAATTATAATATTCATGCAAAAACAACTAATTTTGGATATTTTGGTTGGGACTTTACCTTCGAGTGTTTTTATGCATTGAGAAATGAAGTTTGTGATACTAGTATTGATGGATGTTGTGATGGCCCTGATCCAGAACCTGATCCTCCTGGTCCTGGTACAACGATTCCTACTAGAGATTATGCATTTAGAATTATAGACACTTCTGATATGTTCCCTGAAACGAGTACTTCTACTGAAGAGGACAGTGTGGGTGAAGGCTATTCTAAGACCGGAAGAACTCCTGGTTATAACTGGAATTTGAATGGTGAGGTTATTGGAGCCCTAACTGCTAAGAATAGTAATTACGCGATTAACCCTACTGCTTTGATTGCTGATATTCAACAACGTCAATCTTCCATTTATGATGGTACGAAATATCTAGATTATCGTTTCGTGCTAGATACTGAAGATTTGGCAGAAATTAGAAGCTATAATAACCAAAGATATAATGGTAGTCGTGATATGCAATATACTGATTATTTGGGTAATACAACTATTAAGAATGGTGTTACTGTATATGAAAGTGAATTAATTAATAAATATGCAACGAAGCAAGGAACTCCTGGAGTTAATAATGATGGGGAGGATGATTAAGTTTTATGAATAAAGCAATGTTAACGGTTGGTATTATCATCTTGAGTTTAGCAACATTATTAATGATTAATATTATTTCCAATTATTCAACAGGTAGTGAGTTAGATTACTACCTGGTGAAGGAAACATCGGAAGCTGCTATGATTGATGCTATTGATGTTGCGTATTATCGTGAAAATGGTTTGCTTCGAATTGATAAAGAAAAATTTGTAGAAAGTTTTATTAGAAGGTTTGCTGATACTGTTGATAACACTAGAAATTATCAGGTTTCATTTTATGATTTAAATGAAGTTCCACCTAAAGTTAGTGTGAAAGTTGATTCTTCTACTGTATTGAGTTTCAAGGGATCTAATTTGGAGATGACTACGCAACTTGATGCTATTTTAGAAAATACTTATGATACTGATCCATTAGTTACTAATGAACTTACGGACTTTAATAGTGATATGGGTAAACCTATAGAAGAATAGAAAGGAGAGATATAATGGGAAATCTTGGTGTTGGAATTAAGAAGTTTTTGTCGAATAAGAATACTGTTACTGTTGTTGGAGTTGTTGTTGCTGTTGTTGTTCTTTATGTTGCTTACAATTTACGTGTTCAAGCCGCAGTTAATCCTATTAGTGTTCCTTATGCGAGACAACAAATTAACCCTGGGGTACAAATTACGTCAGATATGGTAGGAACTATGGAGGTTCCTCCTTCTATGCTTGAGGGAGATGTTATTACGAATCAAGCAGATGTGATTGATAAATATTCAAATGCGGATACACTAATTCCTGAAGGTAGTTTATTCTACTCTAGACAAGTAGTTGAGAAGGAACAATTACCTGCTAATATTATACTTGATTATCCTAAAGGATATGTTTTATATAATATGCCTGTGAATACGGAAAGTACTTATGGTAATTCTATTTATCCTGGTAATTATATAGATATTTATTTAAGAATTACCAGAAAAGCGGTGGAAGGGCAAACTACTACGGATACTCAGGGAGCAGAGTTAATGCAATATGGTAAGTTTTTGGAAAATGTTCAAGTATTAGCTGTTAAAGATGGTTCTGGTCGACCAGTATTTTCTAATTTAGATGAGCAAAGAACACCAGCTATGATTGTTTTTGCACTTCCAGAAGAGTATTATATTTTACTTAAAAAGGCTAGTTATTTAACATTATATGATTCTGAACTTGTCCCTGTTCCAACAAATGAGAGTTTGCAGGATGAACCTGGAGATTTGGAAATGAGTAGTGAAAGTTTACGTGATTGGATTAATAGTGCTACTTATTGGGATGAAAGTATTGGTTAGTTATTATTAAGAATAAAAAGGAGATGGGTTAGATGAACGAGAATATTTTTGATAAATTAGATTTCGGTCCTTTACGACCATTGTTAGATAACGATGATATAACTGATGTTTCTTTTGATAATAATGGTCAAATCTGGGTTCGTTCTTTAACTCAAGGTTCTTTGCGTGTTGAAGTTCAAGGGCTTACTCCTGAATTTGTAGAGAAACTTGCTTTTCAATGTTCTAATGTTATGGGAACTACATTCAATAATGCCAAACCGTTTTTGGATGCTGAATCTGCTGAGTTGCGTTTGAACTTTGTTCATCCTTCGATTGCCACTAATGGGATTGCGATGGTTATTCGTAAAACTCCGGCAAAGATTAGACTTGAGAAGGATAAGTTGTTGAAGGATGATTACTTTACTCAAGATATTCATGATATTTTAATTAAATGTGTTGAGGGTCACTGTAACATTATCGTTTGTGGAGAGACTGGTTCTGGTAAAACGGAATTTGTTAAATATCTTGCTAGTCATACTCGTACAGATGAAAAGATTATTACTATTGAAGATACTTTGGAATTACATTTGGATCGTATCTTTCCTCAACGTGATATTGTGGTAATGAAGACGAATAATGTAGCTAGTTATACGGATGTTTTAGTTACTTGTATGCGTCAGAATCCTAAATGGATATTGTTATCTGAAGTTCGTAGTGCAGAGGCTGTTTCTGCAGTGCGTAATTCTATTTCATCGGGACATAATATTTTGTCTACTATTCATGCTGATAAAGCATCGGCTATTCCTTATCGTATGTATAGTTTGATGGAAACCGATTTGGATGTTAATCAGTTCTTGAACACAATTTATCGTTATATTCAGTTAGGAGTTCATATTAAAGCCTATTATAGTAAAGAAAAAGGTAAGTTCCACCGTGAAGTGGATGAAGTGTGTGAATTTTATGTAGATGAGAATAACAAACCACAATGTCGTATTATTTATCAGAAATTATTCGGACAAGAACCTGTATTGAGAAAACCTAGTCCACACTTAATTGAATACTTAGAAAATCAAAATATTGATATTAGTGCTATTACTGAACATTTGAGTGATGATTTACCGTTTCATGATGATTTAGAAAGGGAAGAATATATGGAAGAACATAAGGATGGTGATGATGCAGGTGAAGGTAGTACTACAACAACTGCTCCTGTTACTTCGATTCTTTCCAATGATGTAGCACTAGCTACTGATTCAACGATTGCTACAACATCGCCTGGAGTTGAAGCCGTTGTACAACAGACAGTTACAACACCGGTTGTTAGTCCTGTTAGTCAGCAAGCTGTTGCAACTGTTCCTGCTAATATGGTTGATCCTGATGCTGTTGCTAATGAAGTAAATGTCGCTACCGTTGATTCGAATGTTCTTCCTACGGTTGGAGTGTCTAATAACAATGTTACGGTTAACTCAACACCAATTTCTCCATCTGTTGATTTTACTTCTTTAGATAATTTAGAATAGAGAGGAGTGAATTTATGTATTTAGAAGAATTAATTTTTCTAATTGTATTAGTTATTGTTATTGTCCTTTATCGTAATTATAAAGGACAAAATGTAAGAAAATTTATTACTAGCCAAGTACAAAGTGTTTATGATAAATTTGCTCCTTATTCTTTTAAAGTTGTACGTGAAAAGACGAAAGAGTTAGGTCAAGAATATACACCTAGGCAATATACAATCCAAGTTGTTGTTATGGGAGCTTTTGCTGGTGTTGTTAGTTATTTATATTTCTATAATTTATTTGTTTCCTTGATTTATATGATTGTTGTTGTTATGTTTATTCCGTACTTATCGTATTTACGATGTAAAAGAGTATATAGTGAATTTATATTTGAACAAATTCAGGTATATACCTCTAATACTATTATGGAATTTGCGACGACTCAATCTTTTGTTAAAGCATTAGAGGGGGTTCGTAATTCTGGTATTTTGGAGGATCCTGTTAAAAGTGATGTTGATCATATGATTGAACTTGCTTATCAGAATGGTAGTATTGATGAGTCTTTAACTTATATGGCACAGTTATATCCATATTATATAGTAAAAAATATGCATCAACTTTTTTTACAAATTACTAAAGAAGGTGCAAGAAACTCTATGGAATCTTTGGATAATATGCAACTTGATATCGATATGTTAGTTGAAAGTGTTTATCGAGATCGAATTGAAAGGGCATCTTTCCATCGATCATTTTTACAATTTGGTATTATGCTTTATTTAATGGTTATGTTAGTGCAATATTTGTTAGGGCGAGAAACTTATTTGATTATGCTGGATCGATGGTATGTCAAAGTTTTACTACATGGGGTTTTGATTATTAATACTTATTTCTTATTAAAAGGCGAAAAATATTATAATGAGAATGTAGGTGCTGAATAATGGTAGAGATTATTGTAGTTGGTGCTATTATTATATTTATTTTGATATATAATAATACAATTGATAAGAATAAGTTTATCGCGGATAATGAAAAATATTTTGATATTTTACGGGAAGATGACTATAATTTTTTAGTTTATGCTAAATATGGTGAAGATGTGGATCCTAATCAGTTATTTCGGAAAAGGATATTTTATGCCATTATTGTTGGAATTATTTTCTTATTTGTCTTTTTAAATCAATTATCATTTTTAAATGTTGTCTTTTGTGTCGTTGTGGCAGTTTTAATATTTAAGATGCCATACATGCAACTAAAATCATTTTATAAAGCACATTTGCATGATATTGATGTTATGTTGCCATACTATTTAAAGAGTTTGGAAATTTTGATTCAACATTATACGGTTCCAGTGGCTTTGGGAAAATCTATTGATGATGCTCCTGATATTTTTAAACCAGGCTTACGTAAGCTTATTGAACGTATTAATTCTGGAGATTCTACTATTGATCCTTATATGGAATTTGCCAATACTTATCCTGTAAGGGATTCTATGCGTATGATGCGTTTATTATATCGTTTGGGACTTGGTTCTCAGGAGAGAAAGCAAGAGAGATTAATGATGTTTTCTAGAACGGTTTCTAATTTGCAGAATAAAGCCAGAGAAACAAAATATAAAGAACGTCTTAATCATATGGAAAGTCAGACTATGGTAATGCTTGTAGTTACTGGTGCTGGAACGATGGTAGTTATTTTGATTTCTATGATGATGATGTTCAATATGTAAAAAAAAATAAAATATATTGTTAAAAAAAAATTATCTTGTTATAATATATATAGTATATGATATTGATATATACAATAGGAAAGGATGTGTATGTTTTTAAATGAAAGCAGCAACAGGTGAATTAAACTTAACAGTTATTACTCTTATTGCCATTGCAGCAGTAATTGGATTTTTCTGGATTATGTGGCCTAATATTCAAAAGGCAATTAATAGTCAATGGAATAATATTTCTGGTACAGAAGGTCCTAGCGCAGGAGTTATTATTGTTGATTATAATAAATAAAAGAGAGGTGTAGAAGAAGATGCGGGATGCTTTTGGTGGAGTTGTCAATTTAGCAATGATTGTAGTGTTCTTGGTTTTGGTTTGTGGCTATTTGGCATTTAATGTTAATTATACGAAAGCATTCCGTGTTAAAAACTACATCATTACATCAATTGAACAGTATGAAGGTAATTGTGATGAAGGAACAACTTGTTATCAAAAGATTAGTGATTATATTAATCGCATAGGTTATAACGCTCCAGATTTTACTATGGATGATCCTGACTATAAGTGTATGCATGGTTATTGTTATAAGCAATTTGATGCTTCTAACGAAGCTGGTGTGTCTGAAGGAGAAAAACAAGTGTATTATCGAGTTGTTACTCAAATTAACATTGATATTCCAATTATTAATAGAATTATGCCGGGTTTAAGAATTTTTCAAGTTTCTGGTAATACGAAGTTAATTACACTGTTTAATTAGGATAGGGTGATTACATGAATGTTATTGTTAGTAATGTACAACGAAATATTTTATCTGGGTTGGACGTTGATGTTATTAAAAGTATTTCTGGAGAATATGATGCTAATGAATTGGTGGAAATGTTTAAAAACTTTTTTTATAATAAAATGATTTTAGATGTTACTGCTATTAAAGATTTTCATAATATAAAGAATTTTCAGACTATTGCCATGGGATTAGATGTTGAAAAGATAGTATTCTTTTTGCCAGAGGGAACAGATGTTTGCACCTCAGCTTTTTTATCTAAATTAGTTTCTATGGGAATTTATAATTTTACTACTAATGTCGAAGGTGTTAAATATTTGCTGGAGCATCCAAATACTTATAAACAGGTTGCTCATATTCAACAGTTAAATGATGTTTCTAATACTGTTGCTCATAAAGTGGAAAATGGTGCGAAGATAATTGGTGTTAGAAATGTTACGGAGCATGCTGGAGCAACTACATTTATTTATATTTTGAAGAAAGAATTGAAGGTTCATTTTGGCGATAGTATTATTGCTTTAGAGATTAACCGAAGTGATTTTCAATATTTCGGTGATAAGAATATGGTGTCTATTACCGCAGATCAAATTCATACTTATTTGACAAGATTTGCGGGTGCTACCGTAGTCTTAATTGATTTGAATGATTGCCCTGATGATTCTTTTTGCGATGATGTGTTGTATTTATTGGAACCATCTACTATTAAATTAAATAGATTAATGAGAAGAAACCATATGATTTTTTCTAAGCTTCAACAAAAAAAGATAGTTTTGAACAAAAGTTTATTAACAAATAAAGATATCACAGATTTCGAATATGAAGCAAAGGCTAAAGTATTTTATAATATGCCTCCTTTAGATGAACGTAAAAAAAATCCTATTTTTGATGATTTCTTATCTAGATTAGGATTGATTCAATCTAAGGAAGAAAAGAAAGAAACTGGTAAAATATTTGGTTTATTTAGAAGATGATGTTGACAAAAAAAAAATTATACGTTAATATATATGTGATGTCGAAGGAGAGTTGTTTATGTTAGATTTATTTCAAATTGGAGACGTAGGAGAAGGAACTATCGATGAAAACTGTGGTGGTTTAGCACCTGTTGTCAAAATTGTTAAATTTGGAGTTTTCCCTATTGTTCAAATTGGTATTCCAATTTTATTAATTGTATATGGGACTATCGATTTAGGTAAAGCCGTTATTTCAAGTGATGAAAAAGAAGTCAAGCAAGCGCAAAGTCGTTTGATTAAAAGATGTATTTATGCAGCAGCTATCTTCTTTATTACTACAATTGTTACATTAATCATGACTTTGGTTGGTACTGGAGCAGATCCTACAGAAACTGATACTAATAGTTGGGCAAACTGCTGGAATACTCTTGAAAGATAATTTACATAGCAAAATAATTGCTATTTTTTTTTTATTCTGTTATACTTATTCTGTATAAATGTTTATATGGAGTGGTGACAGTGAAACATTTTAAGTTTTCTTTATTTATTTTTGTCTTTGGAATTGTGCTTTTTATTCCATATAATACAAATGCTTTGGGAAACAAAGTAGTAAATTGTAACTATCAATTTACGAATCAAAATGATCAAGATATTGAATTGACTTATGAAGTTTATTCTGATGGAAGTGTTTCTCTTCCTTTTGCAGATGCTTCTAGTTATGTTAATGATGGACGCACTTGGTATCATAGTGATGGTTTTTCTAATACATTTTATAATATTGCAAAATTAAATTCTTCTACCATTACTTGTCCATCTATTTATGTGCAAGAGGATGATTCTTCTGTGACAATATATCCTAACCCGCTTTATAAGGATTCTTGTACTGGAAAGTGTTATAATATTAGCGCTGCTACACCTAAACTTTCTAGTTGGGCAACAGATACAGGGATTGAAGCGAAAAGGGTAATCTCTACTTGTACAGGTTCTAGTATGGGATTTTATAATAGACAAAGTTATATCTTTCCTTATTTTAGAATGTTTTCTGATGGTACAAAAGAGTGGTCTATTGATGGGAATACTTATGTTCCGGTAACGGATGCTATTACTGGTAGGATTAATGCTAGCGAAACTTTTTCTATTACGGTTAACGATTCTTTATTAAATTCTATTTATAGTTCTTCTAGACCATCTTGTCCTACTAGGATTTATCGTTGCGTTACGGAAACCGAGAATGGCTATTCTTATGAGTTGTCTACTTCCCCAAATCAATGCTCTGGGGATGAGTTGAGTACTAATGATAGTCAAGAGTATGGTTCTAACTACTATAATGCGGCTTATGGTGATCCAGGTGATGGAAGTGCTAGTAGCGAGGATGGATCTGTTAGTATTGATGATTTGAGAGAAGAATTAGAAGTTTATAATCAAGATGCCGATTGTAATTCTATTTTGGGAAGTACGGAGGATGAAAATTCCGTTGCGTGGTTGTTGCAGCAATTATTAAACTATATAAAGATATTAGGACCGATGTTAGTGGTTATTTTAAGTAGTATGGATTTTGCGAAAGCAATTATAGCTAGTGATGATGAAAATATGAAAAAGGCTGAAAAGAAATTGATGATTCGTTTGGTATTGGCTGTTGCTTTATTCTTAATTCCTACATTAGTTAGTGTTTTATTAAATGTTTTCGGAATTACAACTAATCAGATATGTGGTTTACAGTAAAGGTAGGTGATAATTAATGACTGATAATGCGAATGCTGGTGTTGTTTGGGATCTTATTCGAAGTTTTGCTTCTGCTGTTAATATTGGAATTTACACCCTTTTATCATTTATGTATGAAATTTTCTTTAATGTTTCCACTGTTCAGTTGTTTGCAAATGAGACAATTAAGAATTTCTATGGCCGTATTCAATTAATCATCGGTGTGTTTATGATTTTTAAATTGGCAATTTCTATCTTGCAAGGAATTATGGATCCTGAGAAGTTTGCTGGCCCCAAAGAGGGGTTCGGTAGTATTATTACAAGAGTTATTATTTCTCTTGCCTTACTTACTGTTTTAGTTCCTATTAATGTTCCAGATGTGGAAAATGCTAATTCGTTTGAAAAACATATTAATAATAATGGGCTTTTATTTGGTACTTTATATTCGTTACAAGAACGTATTCTTTCGAATAATACTTTGGGTAGACTTATTCTTGGTACGACAGATGAGGCCACGGAGCTTACGGCTGACCAGCAGGCGGCAGGTATGACACAAGCAGATATACAAAATCAGATGTTGCAACGGTCGGCTAGGATTTTTACTTCTACGATTTTAAAAGGATTTGTACGTATTAATTTATTACCAGAAGAAGAGAGAGTTAGTGATGATGAAAGTGATCAACAAAACTGGTATTGTGGTCATGATTTGAGTGATCAGGCAGTCAATGCTATCGAAGCTTATCAAGCTTTGGATGTTGCTCCTAGTACAATATTAAGTGATGATATTATTAATGTTGATTGCGATATTCAATCAGGTTTTCTTGGTATTCGATGGCTTGGTGGAGAAGGTAAATATGTTTTTGCTTTTAACTGGATAGTTTCTGCTATTGTTGGTGTTATTTTCTTAGTTGTTTTAGTTTTATTTACGGTTGATATTGCCATTCGATCTATTAAACTTTCTATCTTAAGACTTTTAGCACCAATTCCAATTATTAGTTATATAGAGCCTAAATCATCTAAAGATGGGGGAATGTTTTCTTCCTGGGTGAAAATCCTTACTAGTACCTATTTGGATTTATTCTTACGACTTGCTATTATTTACTTTGTTATTTTCTTAATTCAAGATATGATTGCAAATGGTATCATTATTAATCAAGCTACTGGTACTGTTGGTATTGTTTCTGTCATCTTTATTTGGATTGGTTTATTCTTCTTTGCGAAGATGGCACCTAAATTTATTAAAGATGCACTTGGTATTAAGGGTACTAGTATGACTAATTTTGGTTTAGGTGGTACTCTTGCTGCTGCTGGAGCCCTTCGTCAAGGAGGTTCTTTGATGGATGCATGGCAAGCTGCGGGGGATGCTACTGATGCTCAACTCCAGGCTTATAATCAAGGGAAACCGTTACCTGGTCTGGGTATGTCATACAATGCTGGTAAGGATTTTGCTGCAAAGATGTTAACTGGAGATGAGCGTATGACTGCTCGAAGAATGAATCAAGGTAAATGGCAGTTATGGGCATCTGGTATTACTCCACAGAGTGGTAAGAGAGTTCATGATGCCGCTGTACAAGCTCAGGCATTCTCTGATCGTATGTCTTCTGACTTCGTTGCTGGTGTCGGTCAATATATGGATAAAGATGGAACCATGCATGATTATATGTATGAGGATGATAATCATCAACTTCATAGTGTTATGGACTGGGTTACTGACGAAAGGGGTAATAGAGTCCAAGTTCTTAATAAAGATAAGGCTTCTCTTGCTTTGGCACAGCAGAGAACTATTGCTGGAAAACTTGCTTCACGTGATAAGAAAATTGATGCTGAGCTTCGTAGAACTGGTCAAGCTCGTGGATATCGTGATTCTGTCCGTCGTAATAATGAAATGTCTACTCATCCTGTTACGCAAGCTGTTGTTGATCGTTACTTGTCTAAGCGTCACGATCAGTCTTATAATCCTGCAGATAAAAAATATGGTGAAAAAGGTCCAGATACGTATCAGGCATACGATTCTGATGATTTCCAAGGATATGCAACTGGTTACGATATAAAAACACATAATTAATGTTATAGGAGTGTGATAGATAGTGAATTATTTAATACCTGCTAATACGAAGAAAGGTCAATTAATTTTAGGATTATTTCGGCCTTTCGATTTAGCTTTATTTTTATCAGGGGTTATGGTTACGATTATATTACTTGCATTTATGCCTTTAAGTTCTACCTGGGTTACTATTTTGGTTATTAGTCCTGCGGTTATTTGTGGCTTTTTGGTAATGCCAGTACCTTATTATCATAATATTTTAAATATTATTGTAGAAATGTATGAGTTTTTTACTACAAATCAGACTTATCATTGGAAAGGTTGGTGTTTCATGAATGAAAAAGAAAATCGCAGGAAGTAACTTTACGGAAAATTGGTTGCCTGTTAAAGCTATTCAAAATGGGATGATTATTACTTATGATAATTTAAAAGTATCTGGTGTAAAGATTGCACCTCGTAATATCTTTATTTTGGATGCACAAGCTCAAGATAATGTACTAATTAGTTTGAGGAACTTTTATAATATGTTGGATTTTGAGTTTTGGTTAGTTGTTGCAGATAGACCTGTTGATATTTCTGTATATATGTCACAGCTTCAACTTCTATATAATGAAACACAGTTACCTTCTATACGTAAATTAATTATGCAGGATATTGAGAAGGGAAATACTTTTATTAATAATAATATTGTAGATACTGAGTATTACATTTTATTTAAAGAAAAGAATCCTGATGATGTTCAGAAGAAGATTCGTATGTTGATTAATGGTCTTGCTACCTGTGGACTTAATGCTTCACAGACTAGTAATGATGACTTAAGAATTATTTTAGATAATTTCTTAAATGGGGGAACTACTACTGAATTTGGGACGGTGATGCCTGTATGAGTACCAGCTTAAGAAGTCAACTTGCTCCTAAGGGGCTTAGTTTTAATCCTAGTGATTTCTTTATTAGTGATAAGTATGCAACTATTATGACAGTTGTTTCTTATCCTAA
>CALVKW010000003.1 GCA_944333345.1 uncultured Bacilli bacterium
ATGAGGTGAAAGGTATGGGATTATTAATAGATGTTACACCATATTTAAAAACAATACCAGGTATGACCGATGAAGAAATTTCAAATATAAAAACAAGACAACAATTAGCACAAATCATACAAAAAAATAACTTAACTGATAAAATCCCGCTAAGTATTCAGTTAAAAAACAACTTCATATTTTTAAAAAATGTGTCAAAAAATGCTAGAAAATATGGAGCCTATAGTAAAGGATATATAACCTTAAAAGGATTAATTCAAAATACACATGGCATAAACTGGACTTACAATAACAATAGTAATATGGAAGAAATTATCACGAACTTAGCAATAAACTCAGATGCTTCTACAAACATAGAAGAGTTAAATATCAAAGCAGTTGCCATAAATAATCTTTATAGAACAGAGGTTGCTTACGATAATTTAATAGAGGATTTTAAAAGCGGAAAATTAGAAGATGATGCCTTTTTCCATTTATTAGAAGAAAGTCTAAAAAAATATTATGAGGAAAACAATGAATTAGAGTCCATGGTAGAAACAATGAAGTACTGCTATAGGAATTATGATAAAGATGAGGCATTATTTAACATGTCTTGTTTATCGGTTTTAGTGACCATATTTGATATGAGTGTAGAACTAGGACCAGCGAGTTTTTATCATGAAGGAGATTGGGATTGTAATATTGTCATTGATAAGGATTCCAAAAGAAAGTCAAAAACACATTGCCATGAACTAGGTCATGCCATTTATTCTAAATTAAGGAATAGAAAAACTCCAACAGACATGAAAAGACTAATAGAGGAATTATCTGGAAAAAATATAGATAAAGTGGAAGAATTTATAAAAAATATAGAGAAATACTATGACTATAATATGGATATTTATCATCAAAAAATAGAAGAATGGAGAGAAAAATATAAAGAATCTTACTATAGCAAATTAGAAAATTGTGATAGAAATAATTATTCTGTATTCTTAGAAGAAGTAAGAAAATTATGTAAAAGCGAAGAGATATATCAGTACTTACTTCATGATTTGGATTTCTTTCTACCAGAAGAAGAGTATCATTCACTAGATGAAAAGGAGTACAAAAGTAGACTGGATAATATATTTAATAAACTATTTGACCACAATAATTCTATGGAATTAGATAGAGACATAACAATGAAATTAGATGCCGTAGTAGGCCTTGCAGAAGATTTATTATCTGGAATATATGTAGACAACTATACCAGTGATGGGTTTGCTCTAAATTATGGAAGATTTCATCTCAGCGACTACTATTACGACATGGACTTCGAAATAAGATACGAAGACAAAGTCTTTAGTGAACTATTTGCTAACTATAACGCACTAAGAATGACAAACCAAAAAATTCCATTAGAATTAGTACAACTATTAGGAGAGGAATTGTTTCAAAATTTAATTTCTGTCTATGAAGGTATTCCACAAGAAAAAGTAGAACTAGAAAAGTATGTAGCAACTTCTCCAATAATAACAAAAGAAATTACAGAATATCAACATCAAGATTCGAAACCGAATAGATATTATATTAAATATTCTGAAGAATCAAGAGATTCTCTAAGATTAGATAAAATACCTATGATGGATGCCCTATGTACAGAAGAAATAAAAAAATATGGAAAAAAAGAAGGAACAAACAGATTTATTAATAGTCTATTAAATTATTACGAAAGAAATTGTGATGGTATGGATACCAAGACTCTTGAAACTTATGCTAGTCACAGTGATGGAGAGATTATTAATATAATAAATCAAAGAATTAATGCCGAAGATATGAATGGTGAACCAGTCTTTACAGAAGAAGAAAAAAGAAAGTTAGAAAAAAGAAGAGATGAAGTCCTATATGATACATTAAAAATGTTAAAGGAGGAAGATTTATTAGAAAATCTAAACTTTCCAACGGCTTATCTAGAGCCGGGACAATCTCCAACCTATGATGATAAATTATATGAAGTAGACGAAGGATATCTAGATTATAACAATCCTAATGCATCAAGAATAGAATATTATAAAAAATATATTGATCGACTTAATATAGAATATTATGCGAATATAACGTTAGAAGATGATAGTATGGTTACCGAAATATCAAATCATATGTACGATTTGTTTGATGATGATCAATACGATATTACAAAAATCAAAAAAGTTTTCATCACCAAAGATGAAAAAAGAGAACAAGAAACAGAAGAGGAAAGAAAAGAAGGAACTTTAGTATTTAAATATGATGAACCATTAAGCGAAATCAAACAAAGATTACAAGAACAATGTAAAAAGGAAGCTAAATCAAAATAAGGTGTAAAAAATGAAAAAAAGTTTTAAAGTGTATTTACCAAAAGTATACAGTAGATTTATACTAACCGTTTTTTTTATCATTATGCTTGTTCCTATAATATTTACAATAATAAATAAAAATAATTGGATATCGCTGATTGTATTTTTCTTATTATTTTGGCCTTTTCTTCTTGCAGCAATATGGAGTTATCGCTTTAAAATTATAGTAAAAAACGATACTATAACTGTAAAACGGGGAATAGGAAAAGAATATAGTTTTAATGTCAATGAAATAACTAAAGTAGTTCATCGTATAAATAAATACAACCAGACAGAAACACTCGTTAAAATAACGATATACACAAAAAGAAAAAAGGTATCTATAGAGTCTCTTATGATAGGTATGGAGAAGATGTCTTCTTATATCACAGAGAATGTAGATTCCAATAAGATAATAACAAAAGAAAGAGTATGGAGATAAAAAGGAGTAAAAATGAAAGATTTAGATAAAAAAATAATTGTGTTTAGTATCATAGGATTTTTATTTTTATTAGGATATTTTAGCCTATCTATTATTGTAGTAATAGAAGAAAGTATAATAAAATCATTTTTCTTATTTATCATACAAATAAGTCTTTATATATTATTTTTAATATTTGCTGCTATTGCAATCATATTCGCTATAATAAATTATAAAAAAAGTAATACAAATTCTAAAACAAGAAAAATATTAATAGCTATATTTAGTTGTTATGCAGTAATTATTATCTTTTCTTTATTATTTCCAAAAATGATAGGAATAATAAAAGAACAGATAATAGAAGAAAGAATTGTAAATCCTGCCAAAAAAGTGATAGAAGAAACAATCACTGACAAAAAAGACATATACTTAATAGATGATATTAAAAATAAAAATGTAGACTATGCAAACAATTCTTATATAAAGAACTTTAATAATAATCCAACTTTTTGTCTAGAAGGAAAGAATTATATAATATCAGGTACATTAGATGATTATAAAGTAAAAACATCATTAACCAAAAAAAATAACTGTGAACTAACTCTTACCGAAGATGAAGTAAAAACATATCTAAAAAAATATTATGAAGAAAACTATAAAGATTTAAATATAGAGGAAATCACCTCAGAAAGAGAATGTTTTTCCAGCGGTTTTTCGATAAAATGTACAAACAAATATAACGCCCAAATAGATACTTACTATGGACAAATTAACTCAACTTTAAGCATAGAAAATAAAAAAATCAAAATAACAGATAATACAGAGGAAGTATATAATAATTTAGATGAGAAAACAAAAACACTAAGTAAAGTAGCAACCTATGTAGAAGACTATCAGAATACAGATACAATAACAATAAATAACGATATATATGATGTCTATTACAACTCATCAAATCCTGAAATTATAATGATTATGAGTTCTCTAGATATAGAAGAGGGATATCAATTTATGGAAAGTCTTGCTAATTATATGAAAGAGGATAATGTTTCCATCCTTTTTGGTAGAAAAGTATGGACAGAAGATAGAAAAGAAATAGTATTTGACTACACGATATATTTAAAAATTATAAATGGTGAAATATCTTTGACCAAGGAAGGAAATAGTTAGATACTAACTATTTTTTTCATTTATTTTTAAACAAGGAACATGATATAATATTGCCAAAAAAGAAGGAGATAGGATGAATCAAAAAATATTAAAATTACTTTTTGATTATTCAAAACAAGGAAAGATAGTAGACATAAACTACATAGACAAATTAATAGAAATTGTAGTAAGTGAAAAAGACCTTAATAGATATGTTAAAGAAAAAAATAATGACAAAGGATGATTGCTTTACAAAAGAAGATAGAGATTATAATCAAATTACATTAGCAATCTATGATGGATTTGAAACGATACGTCTTTATGCAAATAATATAAATAAGGTATTAGGATATTATACCCAGTACTTTCCACTATTTACTTCTATAGAACAATACTTTTTCCAAAACATAATAATATCACAATCGGTTTTACATGAATTTGAACACGTCAATCAAGATAAAATGATAGCTGAAGATAACGAAGAAGAAAGTTTAGAAACAACGATATTAAAATTAACTGTCAAAAAATTTGATCCCGAAGATATACAAAAATTAATAGAAGATGGATGGACTTTTCAGGAAATAGAAATTGCTATGTGTCTTGAATATAGAAAGAAAATAGAAAAATATAAGATTAATCCAAGTGAAAGACTGGCCGAAATTAAATCATATCAACAAATATTAGATATGTTAGAAATAATAAAAGTTTTTACACCGAATCTCATAGATTATGAAGAAACATCTCAGATGGAGAAATTTTTAAGAGGTTATAAAGAGTACTGGGGGATGATAATTGCGCCAACCTATGAATATATCCTAGATTCTAGAGCCCTTCAAAAACTTTCTAAATTTCATGCCTATCTGAATTATGATGACAGTCTAAAAGGAATAAAAAAATACCATTCCTTAGAAACAAGACTAACTTACGGATTGCCAATTGATTGGCAAGAATATCAATATGGCCAAGATGTAGTTCAAATGTCAAAAAAATATAATGGAGGATAAAAACAGTAAAATTTGACATATAACCAAACAAGAAGTATAATATGCACTACTTAAAGGGGGATTAGTATGGACTTAAAAATGGTAATTACTGGATTAACAGGTCAAATTGGTGAGTTAGAAAAAGAGATAAAAGAGGTAAAACAGGAAAAAGAAGTACTAGAGCTTATGGATGGTTAAAAAAATGTTAAAAATCCTACACTAGGATATAATACAATGTTTTTTAATCAAGAAATATCAAAAGATGCAATGGAAGAATTTATCAGTTTATTAGAGGCTGATGAATATTTAAAAGGTCAATCAAATGGAGGACATGATTTTGGTGGGGAACATAAAAGAGAATCAACGTTTGATCATTATTACTTAACATTTGGAGAAGGAACACTACTAGAGTTGACATTTAGAGAGTCAGAGTTCAAGGGGTATGAAGAAATATCTAGAGAACCAATCAAAGAGTGTGGTGTATCATGTAAAATGTATATCAGTGAAGAGGATTTAGTATTTCAAACATCATATGAATATGGATTCCCTATGTTAAAGATGAATCAAGGAGAAAATGAAATCTTTTCATCACCAACACTAAAAAATGACTATAGTCAATGTAACGGTAGAAAAGTAAATGAAGTATTATCTCCAATTTCACCAGAGACATTAATTGAAAGATTTTATGAAAAAAAACAACAAGAAGTAAAGAAACAGACCAAATAAATATATAAAATCAAATGATAAAAAGGAGAAAATTAAATGAGAAAAAATGAATATATGAGAAATAAAACTGAGTTTGAAAACGCAATGGAAAGACAAGGATTTAGAAAACATAAAAAACGTGGTGCTTGGATAAAATGTGGATTAGGTATGTTTTTAACAAATACGAGTGATTTTGATGAGAATGATGATTATTTAGATATCATGAAAACAGATCAATTCTACCAAGGTTATTTAGAGATGGGTTGTGAATTAGTTCTTGGACCTGCAGTAGCAACAACAGCTGATGGAAAAACACATGCTAAACATGCAGTATATTTAAAAAATTATCAAGAATATTTTGAAAAACTAGAAAAAATATATCAAGAAAGACAAAAAAATGATACTCTACCAAAATCCATTTCTGAAGAAAGAAAACAAGAAACAGCACCTACTCCAGAAGAAGTAAATAAAGATTCTGAAGAAAATGAAATAGATAAAATTGTTGCTCAATTTCAACGCATTGCAAATAATTACGAGTTGGCCAGAAAACATTCAATGATTGGGTTTGGTTTTAACATGGAAGATATGATTGATACAGCAATTGACAATCTATATAGTTTAGAACAAGAAGTAGCAAAAAAACATCAGGGAAAGGAACTATACGATATCATATGTAGCTTACAAACCAACCTAACTGGAATAGAGTCTTGTAAGCCTCATATCATTTATGCACTAGAGACTAGTTTATTTAACCAAATTGCAAAAGATAAACAAACAGCACCATCCGATAAAATAAATACCAATATTGCTTATGGTTATACTGCGTTAAATGAAAGAGGCTCTAGTGATATAAGTGACTTTGTAGAAAGAGTAAATACCTATCCACTAGAAGAAAGATGTGCAATAATAACTGGTATAGCAAAGCAATATGCAGATAAGAATACTGAACTTCCCAATAGCGCAGTAACAATGTTTCATAATATAAGAGAAGGAATTTTTCAAGAAATATTTTCTGATCAGTCAATGAAAAATATAGTTAAACAATAAAAACTACTTGAATACTACGAAAAGTAGTTTTTTATATTAAAAAAACTATGTTATAATAAAAAACTAAGGAAGTGATAAAATGGCAGATTCAAAGAAAATAGAAGGGGAACTATATATCGCAACCTATGGTAGTAGTAAAGAACGTGATTTCAGTAAAAGAAATCAAATCTGGAAAGAAATAAAAGATAACAAAGAATTATTACTAGATGCCATTCAAGTAATAAGAAATAGATGGAATGACGGAGATACATTAAAAAGTTTGGCCATATCAGAAGCAATACTATCATCTGCAGTAACAGAAGACAAAGCACCAGATAAAATTTATAAAAAACTAGCAGGAGAAGTTTACAGCAACAAAGATATCGCAAGAATAGCACTAACTGCCCCAGGTTTCGGAGGACAAGGGAACTCTTTCTTATTAATCAGCCTATGGAAAGAAGATTTCCCCCTAACCGAAGCACAAAAACAATTTGCGGTATCAGAAGCAAAAGAAAAAGTTAATAATAATATCACCCATGGCTATGGTGAATATGATATAAGATATTATATTTTAAGGAATCAAAATTGGACCGAAGAAGAAAAATCACGTCTTATAATGGACTTTTATCCAAGACAAGAAGAATATGAAAATATGTTAGATGCTTGGGAATGGGGAATAGTAAATGGATGTGTGGGTCACGGACCTATACTAGATAAAACGGAACTTTATGAATATTCTTATGATCAAATACATCATCTTTATCGAAATCAAGAAGTAGCAGACAGTATATGGAGTGAAATAGAATTCTGTAGACAAATGAATAAATTAAGGACTTGGAAAAATATACCAGTACAAAAAAAGAATGCAAGGCCTATACCAAAGAATTAAGAAAGAAGGAAAGAATATGGAACAAAGAAAAGAATTTAATTGTAGGGTAAATGATTTACTTGCCCTATATCATATACAAGATGATTTTGAAAACTTTAATGAACAGTTAAAGGAATTAGCTAAAAATAATAAAATGGCTGATATTATTCATTATCTAATAAAAGCATCCATGGGAATGTTTAGTCTAACAAAAAGGAAAATAACTAGATTTTATCGTGAAAATCAAACAGTCATGGATAAAATTAATAAACATTCTGATATTTTTATATTTCTATCTTCCAATTATGAAAGAAATGGAACCGCAAAAGAAGGTATCCTTGGTTACTATCATTATTTATTAGCTCATAAGGATCAACAAGACAATATTTTAGCGTTATTAGAGAAACTAAAAGACTTAGAAATAAAAGATATCAAATTGATAGAAGGAAAAGATTTTAAAAACGAAGAATATAGCATAAGTAGCAATAGTTTTTGCTCTCCACCACGGTTTTCTTTTCTAGAAAATATGAAGATAATACCAGAATATCCATCTTCCACTATGAAATATAAAACAACAGGCTCCAATTATAAATTAATGATAGGTTCCTCTTTATCCTACAGTAGCACTCCGCTTATTCCTGGTATGAATCATATTGAGGTAAGCAATCTAACATTCAATCCGCAATCTCTTCCAAACAAAATCACTAAGGAATCTACCTATGATAAAATTATACAGCTATCTAAAGGAACAAATATTCAACAGGAGTTAAGGGAAGTGGTTAACTTGAGCATAAGTATTCATGATTTAGAAGAACAAGCAAAATCTACGGCTACCACTTTTGGAAAAGTAGACGGGATGAATGAAAGTCCAGATTTTTTAGAGGCGCTAACACAAATTAGAAGTGGAATTAGTAAGCTATACGCATTAGAAGAAAGCCACGAACAAGCTTTAACAACAGAAAATCCAGAGCTTACTAGACAATTAATTCAAGAAGAACAGAAAAAACATTTAAAAAGAAGAGAACTTAGTACATTAGACATTGATTAAGAAAAAAGGTGAAGAAATATGAAAAACAATTATCCAATTAAATATGCAGCGATGCCTATTATGGGTTATGTTGCATGGCAAAGAGAAGAAGCAATCGCATACATTGCCTCAAAATGTTTTCAACTAAAAGAAACAACAGAATACTTTAGAAATGGTGACATAGAAACAAGCTATTCCGTACTATTTCCATATAAAAAAGTAGTAGATAACAGCAACTCTATGAGATGGGAAAGAATAGAACCATCTATAGAAAATGAACAAGAAATAATAACCGTAAGAAACGTATATAACACGATCGAAGAAGCAGAGCAAGAAGCGGAAAGAAACAATAAAATATTATTAGAGCAAAAACTAAGAAATATCTATACAACCGCCGATAATTTTCAACAGGAACGAAAAAAAGTAGAAAAAAACCATCAAGAACAAATAGAATTTTACAAAAAATTAGAACAAGAAATCGAAGAAAAAACAAAAGATTTAACGATAGGCCTTCCACCAAAGTTACAAAATGTTATTGTCATGGATAATAGTGGAATAAAGGAATACGAATTATCATTATATGAATACGTTTGGTTTGTAGATAGAACCCCTTTTACTGTTTTTCATATATCGGAAGATGCTTATCAAAATTTAAGTAAAAAAATAGCCGAATATAAAGAAATAGAACCAGGGGATATCATAGAAATAGAGCCTATTTTAATATACGATTCAGAAAAGAAATTAATGCAACTAAGAAATCCTAATGGAGAAGAAAATGAAGGCTTCCTATATCTAAGATCTCACAGAGGTCAAAAATATATGTATTACGAGGAAAGTCAAGAACTAACCTTAGAGGATATAGCATCTCATCCAGATGAAAAAAAGATATTTACCATGGAAACCTATGAAGATATTGTAGCCTCTTATCTTCCATATTTTATTTTCCCAGAGGAAAAATCTCCCGAGAAGAAAAAAACACATTGCAAAACAATGGTTAATCCTAATATTACTTTGGCAAAGTAGGAGAAAGCCCTGACTTAGACAACACATTAAAAACAGAAATGGTAAATAATCTTATATCTTATCAAATAGAGAAATCTTAAACGCAACAAAACCATCATCATTTAAGAAATTTGATAACACACGATTCTAAAAAGAAACGAGGAAATTATTATGTTAGTAGAAAAGTATAGTTCTCTAAATCAAGAAAGAGCGGATAAAAGATTAGAAAGATATTTTAAAACAAAAACACTACAACGTCTAAAAGGAAAAGGAATGTTCTGTGGAATGGATTATACGGGCATAAAAATAATAAGACCTATAGAATATTATTCTAGATATGACCATTCAAAAAATGTAGCGAATACTGCCTGCAAACTATCAGATGAACTAAAAGTAGCTTTAGCCGGAGCTTTTCATGATGTAGGAACATTATCCTTTGCTCATGTAAATTCATTTAAAAAGAAAGACGCAATGCACCAAGCATCCGATGAATTAAAAATAGAGTCCGTCCTAAAACAAGATGAAGAACTTTTAGAATACTTACATGAAGATAAAATAGAATTAAAAGACGTCACAAATCCAGAACAATATCCTCTAATAGATAAAGAAATTCCAGCACTTTGTCTAGATAGATCGGATGGTATATTAGCTACTTGTCTTTTCTGGGCACATACACATTCCTTCGAAGAAATCAAAGCTCTATATTACATGCTTGCTTATTTTGAAAATTTAAATGGCCAGTGTGTAGATATTTTTAATTCTCGTTTTGAAAACTTTACCGGAGAAATGGCCTTAGATGAAGGTTATGATGCAGAATTTGAAGACTTTTTTAGCGCAATCAACATATATAGTAAATTACAATTAACAAAAGAAGACCGCTATTTTATGGAGCTTCTTGGATTGGCTCTAAACTATTATGAAGATATAGGGACCATTCAAGAAGAAGACTTATTTTGCTTAAGCGAACAAGAAATTATAGATAAAATATTCGATAGTAAAGAAAAAAGTGTTTTAGAAGATATTTTATCCCTAGAAGAAGTCCGTTACGCAACGTCAGAAGATAATGGTATTGTAGTAATAACACAACCAAAAATTCGTCAATGCAACCCTCTATGTTTCAATCACATGGCGTTATGCGAAATTAATGATATTTCCGGACAATTTTATCAGGAATTAAATCCGCTATTTAAGGATATCTGTCTAACGAAGAGACCAATTACAGGAAGTTTAAGTAAGGATACCGTAAAGAAACTATCCAAATATCTAAAACCTAGACAAAATTAGTTTTTTATGATATAATATGCCCAAGTAAGAGGGGTGAATATTATGAAAAGAATAGAAAAGAAAATATTTTTAACGGATAAAAAAAGTGGTAAAAAAATATTAATAAGTAGTCAAGAAAAACATTTATCAAAAAGTAATAATAATATCAAGAGTAACTTTTATTTAAGAAGTTATAGAAATCCACAAACGATAGAAAACTATGTAAGATAAAAGAAAGAATAAAGGTGAGAAAAATGCATACCAAACAAATTCGAGGGGTTATTATAAGTGAAGACTCATGTCGAGACACTAATAGAAAAAAGCTAGTACGAAATAAAGATTATATAAGAAGTAGAACTTATAACGCATACATATTACCAGGGTTTGGTGCCTGGATGGGAAATGTATCTGACCCTCCCAACATCCATTCTCCTCATTATAGCGAGTTTGCTGAAGCGGGGTATGAATTAGTAGTAGGGCCAGCAAGTAATAGTTGGTGTGAGCATGGAATTTACTGTAAAAATTATCAAGAGTTATATCAATCAAAATTAGATGCCGTAGACAGATTAATAAAAAAGGATATATCTCCAAATAGCAAAAGAAAAGCGGTAGAACAATTGCTAAAAAGACAGCATATTACAACAAGCGACACACTAGACCAAAAGTTAAGAAAAGTACTAAGTGTAATGGATTTTCTTGGTACAAAACAAGAGGTTAGAAAAAGAACGGAAAATTTTAGTGCAGAACAAATAGCAGAAAATCCAAAAGTATATAAAAGAGCAATCACAAGAAGATAGATTGTTCTTTTCTTTTACAAAAAATATAATCTTTGTTATAATGAACTCATAAGGAGTGATTTTTGTGATAAATCCCAAAAGAGACGAGAGTGAAATTAATGAGGAGAAAATCGTAGATCAAATTCGTTCATTAGGAATAGATATGATTGACGAAGCAGGAAGTGGTCACCCTGGAATAGTCTTAGGTGCAGCACCTATCATCTATAGTCTATATGCTCACCATTTAAAATTTGATCCTAATCATCCGGATTTTTATAACAGAGACCGATTTATTATGTCATCAGGGCATGGATCAGCATTGTTATATGCAACACTTTATATGGCTGGATATCCACTAACACTAGAGGATTTAAAATCATTTAGACAAATAGATTCCAAGACACCAGGGCACCCAGAATATAAAACTACCCCAGGAGTAGAAGTAACAACAGGTCCTCTTGGGCAAGGATTCGCAACTGCCGTAGGTATCGCTATGGCAGAAGCAAATTTAAGTGCGAAATTTAATAAAGGTAAAAAAGAAATCATTAACTACCATACTTATGTATTATGTGGTGATGGTGATTTAATGGAAGGGATAAGCTATGAAGCGGCATCTCTTGCTGGAACATTAAAACTAAATAAATTAATTGTATTATATGACTCTAACGATATATGTCTAGACGGAGATACCTCTCAATGTTTTACGGAAAATGTAGCGATGCGTTTCATTGCCCAAGGTTGGAATGTTATTTCAGTTCCAGATGGAAACAATATCCCATCAATTACAAAGGCAATAGACGATGCCAAAGCATCAACCGATAAGCCAACCTTAATAGAAATAAAAACAACAATCGGTAAATATTCTAAATTAGAAGGAACAAATCTTGTTCATGGAGGACCATTAGAAAAAGAAGATATTACTTCTATTAAAGAAAAAATGCAAATTAGAGATATTCCATTTACAATTTCTCAAATAACTATGGATGACTTTCAAACATTTATCCATAATCGATGCAAAAATATCGTAGAAAAATTTGAAAAACAATTGGAAGGGCTAGATGAAAAAGAAAAAAAAGAACTACAAGATTTCATGAATGGTAAAAAAACATTTGATATTAAAGATGTAATTTATGAAGCTCCACAAGAAAAAGAGGAAGCGACAAGAATCACCTCTGGAAAAATACTATCATCTATCACTCGAACATATCCATCCATTATTGGAGGAAGTTCCGATGTCTTTAAACCTACAAAAACTTATGTAAAAGAAGTGGGAGATTTTAAAAGCGATAATTACCAAGGAAAAAATATTTTCTTCGGTGTCAGAGAACATTGTATGGGAGCAATTCTAAATGGGTTTGCCTTATGTGGATATCATCCATATGGATCAACATTCTTAAGTTTTAGTGACTATTTAAAGCCAAGTATTAGAATGTCTGCCATGATGGATTTACCAGTAACTTATATTTTTACTCACGATTCTATCAGTATAGGGGAGGATGGCGCGACTCATCAACCAGTAGAACAATTATCTTCACTTAGAGCCACTCCAAATCTAGAAGTCTTCCGTCCTGCAGACGCTAACGAAGTAATCGGGGTATATCGTACTATCTTTGAAAAAGAAAGCGGGCCATCCGTTATAGTATTATCACGAAACAAAACTCCAATATTAGAAACAACCAAAATAAATGAAATTTCTAAAGGTGGATATATTGTATTCGATACCGAAAGGAAACCTTCTGGTATCTTAATCGCAACAGGAGAAGAAGTCCATCTAGGAATAGAAGTCGCCAAAAGATTAAAAACCAAAGGAATGGATATTAGAGTAGTATCTATGCCATGTATCAAACGTTTTGAAAATCAAGATCAAGAATATATAGATAATGTTTTACCGGTAGAAATAAGAAAAATAGTTATTGAAGCAGCCTCATCTATGTCATGGAATAGCATAGTCTTTAACAAGAAATATCTAATCACTCTAGATAATTATGGGGCATCTGGTAAAAAAGAAGATGTCTATAAAAAATTTGGATTTGACATCGATTCATTAGAAGAAAAAGTAGAAAATTTATTAAAATAATCGACAAAAATAGACTCCAATCTAGAGTATAGTAAATCTAGGTGATAAGATGAGAGTCTATTTTATTTTTGATATTAAAGAAGAATTTATTAATTTATATCGAGGTAACGAAAGAATTCTATATAATATTTTAAAACAAATTTATTATTTAGAAAAAGAAGAAGTAGAATACGGATACAATTTATTTAGACAATTAATTAATACGATGGATAAAGAAAAAATAGATAGATATTTATTCATAAAACTTCATCAAGATATTCCATATTCTAAAAGAAAAGATATTCACTACTACAATAACTTATATCGTGACGAAGTAAGCAGACTAACCGTAAAAAAAAGTTATATAAAAATAGAAGCAGAACAGCTATCTTCTTCCTTCTTCCATTATCTAAATCAATTAAATCTTAGACTATTTGTATGTGAATTTAAATACCAAGACTATTTCTTTTTACAAGAATTTGAAGAAAAAGAGACAATATAACTTGTAGAATAGATAAATTTCTAGTAAAATATGAGTAGTAAGGAGATGAAATTATGTTACATGATATATTAATGGTATTATTGGGATTAGTAATCGGCTTAATTATCGGAGTCGTTGTAGCAAGAAAATTAATGAAAAAATATTTAAAAGAAAATCCTCCAATCAACGAAGAAATGTTGAAAGGGTTAATGATGCAAATGGGTAGAAAACCTAATCAAAAACAAATTAATCAAATGATGAAAGCCATGCAAAAATATCAATAGAAGAAGAGAAATCTTCTTTTTATTTATCTAAAAATACGATATAATAAATTAGAATTGTTGGTGATACGATGAAAAACTTTAAAGAAAAATTAGCTTTAGTTCCTAATAAACCAGGTAGTTATCAAATGAAAAATAAAGATGGTGTAATTATCTACGTGGGAAAAGCAAAGAATTTAAAAAATAGATTAAAAAGTTATTTTACCGGAACTGTAACTGGAAAAACTAGAGCCCTAGTAGAAGATATTGACGATTTTGAATATATTGTAACCTCTAGCGAATTAGAAAGTTTAATTTTAGAAATTACCCTAATAAAAAAACATGATCCTAAGTATAATATCTTATTAAAAGATGATAAAACCTATCCCTATATCGAATTAACAAACGAAAAATATCCAAGACTTAAAATTGTTAGAAATACAAAAAGAAAAAAGACCAAAGATCATTTATATGGTCCCTATCCCAATGTAGCGGCAGCAAGAAAAACCGTAGAAATGATTAATAGAATTTATCCCCTAAGAAAATGTGATAAATTAAAAAAAGAATTATGTCTTTATTATCATATCCATGAATGCCTTGGATATTGTGTAAAAGAAGTATCACAAGAAGAAATCAATCAAATGAAAAAAGAAATAACTTCTTTTCTAAAAGGGGATTCTAAAGAAATCGTCGAAAAAATAAAAAAAGAGATGGAACAAGCTAGTGAAGCTATGAATTATGAAAAAGCTTTAGAGTTAAAGAAAATGTTAGAAGATATTGATATTACTCTTCGTAAACAAAAAATAGATTTAAATAAAGGTTATCAATTTGATTTAGTAAATTATTATAAAGATGAAAATTATTTATCGATAGAAATATTTTTTATTCGTGATGGATTATTATTTGGGAGACATAACGAAATTATTCAAACGATGATAGACCCGGAAGAAGAAGTAACAGAATACTTAATTAAATTCTATGACAAACAAGGAATGTTACCAAAAGAGTTATATTTACCAGAGGAATTAAATAGTGAACTAATCAGTGAATATTTTGAGTTAAAAACATATACTCCTCAAAAAGGAAAACTAAAAAAACTTTTAGATCTAGCCAAAGAAAACGCCAAGGAGCAACTAGATTTACAAGAAGAAACCTTAAAGAAAGATGATAACCTAAGACAAGAAGCGATTGAGGAATTAAAATATTTATTACATTTAGATAACGTATCCAGAATGGAATCCTTTGATAACTCTCATTTATTTGGAACCTTCTATGTAGGAGGAATGGTAGTATTTGAAGATTTTTTACCATTAAAAAATGAATATCGAAAATTTAAAATATCTACAGAAGTAAAAGATGATTTAAGTGCTATGAAAGAAGTTTTATATCGAAGATATTATAAAGTATTGATGGAAAATTTGCAAAAACCAGATTTAATCGTTATGGACGGAGGAAAACTTCAAATCAGTGTAGCAAAAGAAATAATTGACTCCTTAGGACTACACATACCAATTATTGGACTAGTAAAAGATGAAGGACATAGAACAAGTTATATTATGAACGATAAATATGAAATATTAGATGTTCCTAAAGACTCAAATTTATTTTTATTCTTTACAAGAATTCAAGAGGAAGTTCATAGATATGCAATTACATATCATAGAAACATAAAAGCCAAAGGAATGTTATCTAGTGTATTAGATGTAGTTCCTGGCATTGGAGAAGTAAGAAAAAAAGAATTATTAAAACATTTTGGGTCACTAAAACGGTTAAAGGAAGCATCAGAAGAAGAACTAGCCGAGGTTGTTTCTAAAGAGGTAGCAAAAAATTTAGTTACTTACTTAAAAGAGTTGTAGTATAATGGATATGAAAGGGTGAAAAAAATGAGAGAATTAAATAAAAAGGGATTCACAATTGTTGAGATGTTAGCTACCTTAGTAATATTAGCAATAATGATGGGGGTTGCAATAGGAGCTGTTTATATTCATGCTCAAAATTCAAGAAAACAGTCCATGGAAACGATAGCTTCTACTTCCTATGATGGCATGGTAAACTATATGATGGAAAATGGTATACTATTAAACCCTTCTGGAACAGCAGGAGATAGTCAAAGCATAACCATAGAAGAACTATATGATAACAATTATGTAGAACGTCCAAACGACCCATACAATGATGGAGCGATGTGTTCTGGAACCGTAACAGTAACAAATGAATCAACATCAGCATCCACTGGAATAGACGATTATCGTTATGATGTACATGTAGAGTGTTCAGGAGATCATGTATTAGATGTAACATACTAATAGAGTAGGAAGTGACATATGAGCAAAATCAAAGTCATGGACGAGATTCTTGCGAATAAAATTGCAGCAGGAGAAGTCGTAGAAAAAACAATGAATGTTGTAAAAGAATTAGTAGAAAATTCTATTGATGCCCAAAGTGATGAAATAAAAATAGAATTAATGGATTCTGGTGTAAAAGAAATTAAAGTAACAGATAATGGAATAGGGATGGATAGAGAAGACACCAGTCTTGCTTTCTCACGACATGCAACATCCAAATTAAAAAATTTAGATGATTTATTTAATATTGAATCCTTAGGTTTTAGAGGAGAGGCATTACCATCCATCGCCTCTGTTTCTAACATTGAGTTAAAGACATCAAATGGTGAGATAGGAACCTATCTAACATTATCCGGTGGTAAAGATATGCACGTAGAAGACAGTGACTTACAACCCGGTACCACAATTACAGTAAAAGATTTATTCTATAATACTCCAGTAAGACTAAAATATTTAAAGAATTTATATACAGAATTAGCAAATATAACAGAATATGTAAATAAAATGGCTCTATCATATCCAAATATTAAATTTACTTTAATAAATAATGATAAAGTTTTACTAGCAACCGATGGAAACGGTGATTTAAAAAAGGTAATATATCAAATCTATGGAGCAGATATTACCAAAAAAATGATTGAAATATCAGGAGAAAATGATGACTACTATATTCATGGATACATATCTTATCCAGAAATGACAAAAAGTAATAGGAACGCTATCACAACCTTGGTAAACGGTAGAGTAATTAAAAATAACGAATTAAATAAAATTATTACAGATAGTTATCATACCTATATACCAAAAGATAAATTTCCAATTATTGTTTTAAATATAGACGTAGATCCAATCTTAATAGATATCAATATACATCCAACCAAAATGGATATTAAATTTTCCAAAATGGATACACTAAAAGAATTAGTATCAGAAGAGATAACGAAAAAATTAAAAGAATTAACGCTAATTCCAACGATTTCAACAAGAACGGAAGAAGCATTAAGAGAGGCAACGATCCCCTTATATCGAGCTTTTAAAAAAGAAGAAATTCAAGAGCCAAAATATGAAGAGACCGTACTTGATTTTTCAGTAGAGGAACCTACATCAAAAGAAGAACAAGAAGAATCTCCGGGTGAAACTAGTGAACAAGAAGTAGTAAGTACTCCAAGAATCAAAAAAATGATTCCAAGAGGAATCGTATATTCTACTTATATTATTGCTGAAAATGAAGATGGAATGTATATCATTGACCAACATGCCGCAGCGGAAAGAATTAATTATGAAAAGGTATTAAAATCAATCAAAGAAAAAGTAATTCCTATAGACTTATTAATACCGATAAAAATTGAACTAACAACAAATGAATTTCTAATTATTAGAAACCACCTAGACATTTTAAAAGAATATGGATTTTTTGCCGAAGAATTCGGAATGAATACAATAATTATCAGAAGTCATCCTAATTGGATTCCAAATGATATTGCAGAGGAATGTATTAGAAAAGCAGTAGATATAATCATTACCAAAGAAAACTTTGACCTAGACCAATTTGTATGGAGAATGGCAGCAACAATGGCTTGTCGTATGTCCGTAAAAGCCAATGACTATTTATCCTATGATGATCAAGTTTGGCTTTTAGACACCCTAAGAAACTGTGAGAACCCATTTACATGTCCGCATGGCAGACCAACAATTATTACATACACAAAATATGATTTAGAAAAACTATTTAAACGCTCCCTAGATTAGAAGGTGAAAAAATGAAACCAATAATTGTAATTGTAGGTCCTACTGGGGTAGGAAAGACAAAGCTAAGTATAGAACTAGCAAAAAAGTTGGACGCCGAAATCATTAATGGAGACTCTGTTGCAATTTATAAAAGATTAAATATCGGAAGTGCTAAGCCAACCAAGGAAGAACAACAAGAAGCGGTCCATCACTTAATTGATATCAAAGAGCCAACTGAAGAATACAGTGTCTATGATTATCAAATAGATACTAGAAATAAAATAGAAGAAATTACAAAAAAAGGAAAAAGAGTAGTGATTGTAGGTGGAACAGGACTATATATAAAAGCAGCATTATACAACTATATATTTAGAAAAGGAACAACCTATAATACCTATGATGACTTATCAAATGAAGAATTATTAGAAAAGATAAAAGAATACGACAAAGATACTGCCATTCATAAAAACAATAGAAAAAGACTAATTCGTGCACTAAATAAATATGAAAATAAGGAACCCATAACAACAAACAAAGATGAATGTCTATATCCAATAAAAGTGGTAGGTTTAACTTCCCAAAGAGAAGAGATATATGGTAGAATAAATAAAAGAGTAGATAAAATGTTTAGAGAGGGACTATTAGAAGAAATTATTTCTTTAAAAGACGATTATAAATCTTCTAGAGTATTAAAAAGTGCAATAGGATATAAAGAGTTTTATGATTACTTATATCATGATAAACCATTAGAAGTAGTAAAAGAAGAAATAAAATTAAATTCTAGACACTATGCAAAAAGACAATACACATTTTTTAATCATCAATTTAATACAGCGTGGTATGAAGTAAATTTTGAAAACTTTGAAGAAACAATTAACAAAATATATCAAGACATAAAAAAAGAAGCTTAATCAAAAGCTTCTTTTTTAGACTAGTTCGGAATAAATAGAAGTATCAAACTGATGCTCTGTTTGTTCAATAGAAAGTAAAGTAGGAGTATCAATCAAGAAGAAATCATGCTCCAAGACATTTTGACCAGTCGTAGTAACAGGGTCATCCCAAGTAAGATCTAAGTGTAACCATTGATGATTAAGATACACAGCATTCCATACATGTTGTTCACTAGATACTTTATAACTTTCAATTCCCATCTCTTCTAAAAACAACTGCATAGCATCAGTATATCCCCCACAGATTCCATATCCCTCTAATAATGGACCATAAGCAATATCAGAATGATAAGTGGTATCATTATAATCACTACGATTAGAATCATATACACTATGATCAATAATATAATCATGAACTCTAAGAATATTATTGATATCTGTATCCGTTGGAACAATCAATTGATCAGCAAGTTCAGAAACTCGATCAGAAACTTCTTGAATTTGTTCATCTGTATAACTTTTTTCAATATGAATATTTACTTCTCCCAAAGAATCATACTGAGTCTCAATATGATTAAAACCATTAAAAGGATGAACAAAATTATTAATATGAGAAAGTAATTCTTGATCATTCGCTAAATTTTCCACTTCATTTAAACAAGAACTATATTCTCCTGGACAATAAAAAGTAAAATCATCTATCCCACTATTAATAGCAGTATAGAAAATATTTAAAAGATCCTGACGAGACATAGGAGATAAATCATCAACATTTTGTACAAATTCAAAATCATAATCTCTATAATATTCATTTTTATTATCTAAATTAGAGCTTTCATCACGATAACTTCTCAAAAAAGAATAATAAGCTTTCTGCAAATCTTGCTGATAAAAGAATAAAACTCCAATAATAATTAAAGTAATACCCAATAAAAATAACCCTTTTTTCATAATTCCTCCAGTAAATAATATTCTATAGTTAACTTAATTCTATCGTAAGTAACAACAAATGTAAATAAAAAACCAATCAAGGATTTGATTGATTTACATAGCATTTTTCATTTTAGTTAATCTTGATTTTAAACGTGCAGCTTTATTCTTATGTATTTTACCACTTGCCATTGCTTTATCTACTCTTTGAATAGCAATATTGTAGTTCGTGCTTGCTGCTTCTTTATTACCTGCTTTAGCTTCTTTTTCGAACTTTTTAACAGCTGTTCTCATACTTGAAACAACTAAAGTATTTACAGTAGTCTTCTTAGCATTAGAACGTACTCTTTTTTTAGCACTTTGAATATTTGGCATTTTTTCACCTCACTTTTATAAACACATTAATTTTATCAAAAATTTTACTAAAAAGCAAATATTTTTTCTCTATTTGTAAATATTAAAAATAGGTGATAAAAATGCATACAATTGATTTAAAAAATAATAGCTTAAGAACCGACTTAATTATTGATGAAATTAGTAGAAATAAAGAAAGTAAAATCGAAACTAAAAAAATAATAGAAAAGGAAAATATAGTCTTAGAAGAAATAAAAATAGATAAAGAGTTAGAAAAAAAATTAAAAAAGAAGTCTGGAATATATCGTACAGTAACTTTTAAAGATGTAACAGATAAAAATAATTTTAAAGAAGTAGAACAAGCAGTAATTCGAGCCTTAAAAAACACGTATGAAGATATTAATCTAACAAAAGACAGTAAAGTATTAGTGATAGGATTAGGAAATGAAGAATCAACCCCAGATTCTCTAGGCCCGAAAAGTATAAATCATGTATTAGTAACAAGACATTTATTTCTATTAGGAGAAGTAGAAGAAGGATATCGAAACGTTGCTAGCTTCAAACCAAGCGTAACGGGAGTAACAGGAATTGAAACAAAAGATCTAATTGAAGGAATAACATCGAAAACAAAGCCAGATTTATTAATTGTAATTGATGCTCTTGCTTCCAACTCTATAGAGCGGCTAAATAAAACAATTCAAATCACAACATCCGGTATTTCTCCAGGAAGTGGAATTGGAAATAACAGAGTGGAAATTAGTAAAGAAACAATGAATATCCCAGTCATCGCCTTAGGAGTGCCAACGGTAGTAGAGGCGACAACGATTGTGCAAGATACCTTACAACTATTATTAAAACAAATAAGTTATAAAATGGAAAACCAACAGAATATGAAATTAAAATTAATACCCAATGAAAGCGAAAACTATCAAAACCACGAAGAAAAATTAAGTGATAAAGAAAAAGAAGACGTGTTAGGAATGGTCGGCCTTTTAGATGAACAGGAACTAAAAAAACTACTATTAGAAGTATTAATACCAGTAAATTACAACATGATGGTAACTCCAAAAGAAATAGACTATGTAATAGAAAAACTTAGTTTGTTAATAGGAAATGCAATAAATAAAAGTCTCCACGAACACTTTAATCCGACAAATTAATAAATAAAAAAGTGATAATCTCATCTTGGTGATAGAATGAAAAAAAGATTTTATTCTAAAAAAAACAAGAAAAAAAATAGAGCGAAGAGAATAATTTTTTTACTCATTTTTGTATTTAGTTTATATACAAGCTATCAAATTCTTGATGAAAGAAATAAAAAAATAGACCAAAAAGAATTAGTACAACTATTATTATCTCCTAAAAAAGAAACCAATATAATAAAACAAATAATTTCACGATTTATACCAACCAAAGAAGAAACAATTAAAACAATGTTAGATACCACATATAAAGGATTAATTAAAGAAGAACAAATCATTCCAGTAACAAAAGAAGAAAAAGAACCTCTAGTTTATATATATAATTCCCATCAAACAGAAGAATACACTCCCAGTAGCTTTGTAGAATATAGTGTAATGCCAACAGTACAAATGAATAATTATATATTAGAAGAAAAGTTAGAGGAAGCAAATTACAATACAATTGTAGAAGAAAAAAACATCAAACAAGTATTAAATGAGCATGGATGGAATTATGCAGGAAGTTATAATGCCAGTAGAATTTTCTTAGAAGAAGCGAAAAAAAACTACCCTACGTTAAAATATTTTATAGATGTACACAGGGACAGTTTGCCAAAAGAAAGAACAACAGTAACAATTGATAATAAAAACTTTGCCAGTATCTTATTTTTAATAGGTCTAGAAAATCCCGACTATAGCGAAAACTTGGCATTTACAGAAAAAATAAATGAAAAAATAAATGAGAAGTACCCAACGCTTTCAAAAGGTATCTATAAAAAAGAAGGGGAAGGAGTAAATGGAGTATATAATCAAGATTTCTCCCCCTTTACCATTCTTGTAGAAATGGGAGGACCAGAAAACACAATTGATGAAATTCTAAATACATCACTGGCATTTTCGGAATGTCTAATCGAGGTGATAGATGAATATGAAATATAAAAGACTAGCAGAAATTATTTTTGGCATATTAGTAATTTTATTTTTAGGTCTTTATATCAGCCAAATGACAGGGTATTATCAATATGCTGAAAGTAAAAAGACAACTCTTACTACAGAAGCAATAAAGCGCTTTGAAGAAGATATAAGAAACGGTAAAGAAATAAGAGCAGAAAATTATTTAGAGCAAGAAGTGGATTATAGTAACAAATTATCTTCCCTAGGAATGAAATTATCATCGTTTATTGAAAAAGGCTTTAATAAGGCAATGAATAGTATATTTAACGAAATATCAAATGCAATCAGTGACGAATAAATGCTTGGAATTAATGAATAATATGATATAATATAATAAAATAAAGAGTAGGAGCTATATATATGTATTGTAATAAGTGTGGTTATCAAAATTCAGAGAACGCCAAATTTTGTCAAAAATGTGGAAATGAGCTTTTGAGTCAAAACAGTCAGAATATTTTAACAGAAAAAAATGTGGACGATTCTATAATTCGAAGAAGTATAAAACTAGATGCCAAGAAAAAACAAAAGGCACCGTTATACGGAGTGATATTCATCATCCTAATTGTCGGTATAGTATTAAGTGCATTTTTGATAAGGAACATTAGTACGTCCACCATGCAATTAGAAACTAACATTTCAGGAAATCAAATAATAATGCCTTTACTATTACTATTTATTTATTTTTTTGTCGCAGCATTATTAAATATTAGTATTGCCAAAGCAAGTCTTGATATTAGTAGAGAAAAACAAATAACAATAGGAGATATCTTACGATTCCCATTCCATAATTTTTCTGTTTGTCTTAAAATGATAGGAGTAGGAATATTAGTATCCATTATCTTAGGGGTATTACAATTAGCGCCTATCATAGGTACGATTGCCTATCTAATTTTATTATATTATTATGCTCCAGCTTACGTTATATTTAACTATATTATGGTAGATAGTACAGAGAATAACTTATCAGTAATAGACGCAATAAAAAAAGCAATTGAATTAGTAAAAGGGCAAAGAATAGCCTTCTACGGATTAGTATTTAGTTTTCTTGGGTGGTATTTACTAAGCGCAGTAACGCTAGGAACTTTATTAATATGGGTACTTCCATATTTAAATGTATCACTAGCTAATTACTACCGTAGATTAATAAAAGAAAAAGAATTTACATCTGCAACTACAGGCCTAAGTAATAAAGCTATCATTGGAATATGCTTTGGCGCGACCTTTGCACTAATTATTGTTATGATTATTATTGTTGCCATAGGAATTCTAATAAATACTAGACCATTAACAACAGAAAAAACGATTCCTAATAATCTTTATGAAGATACATATGAAAATAACAATACAAATTATAAAGATATCTACGATAGTGGTGAAGTGAGAAAAGCTACTGGAGTAAATATTTATGTTCCCAATGAGTTTAGCGAAATTCAAATTGATGGATATACAAATGCGTATGCCTCACCTTCTAAGAATACAGTGTTGGGGGTTATAATTCAAGAAATACAAGCCGAGCAAACTTCATTAGACGATTATGCAAATACCATGAGATATTTGATGTCAGAAGAATATACTTGCGACGAACTACAAACAAAGACACTAAATGGCGAAGACTGGAAGATATTAAATTGCCAAAATGCCGACTATAATATTAGATGCTATATAATAATAAAAGGTACAACTGGGTATATAATAGCTATAACATATAAAGACACCAGCGCAGGAAATACGGAATTATTATCAAAAATAGAACAAAACCTATCTATAGAATATTAAAGTAGTTAAAACTACTTTTCTTTTTTTCTGGAAAATATATTCTCATCACTTGAAAAATATGATATACTCTATTATAGAATATAAGATAGGGGTGCTAGTGATGAAAGAAGAAATCATCAAAAAGTTAAAGTTAGATATTGAAGAACGGGAACGTTCCTATCAAAAAGAGTTACAAAAAATAAGAGCCGAAGACAATCTTTTAAATTACATTAAAGGAATGTTAGATATCACAAAAGATAACGTGGCTAACTTCCCATATTATGACAGCAAGGATAAGGAAGAAGAATCAGAAGAAGACTTTAATGTAATGTTAAAATATACTCTAAAAGATGATAAAGTAATTTCAGAATTTAAATCAGAAATAAAAAATCTATACTTTCTAGAAAAGATAGGTTATCAACATGCAGAACAATATGAGGATGCTAAAAGAAAATTAGAAGAATATAGAAATAAAATAGAAGAAGCATATGAAGAATTAAAAAATAACGAAACTTTAAAAAAAATAACCGCAAAAAAAGAAGAAATATTAGAAAAATTAGCAACTCTAAAAGAAAAACTTCAAGAGGAAGATACAGAAATAGAAAATATTGATACATTCTACGAATGCATGCAATATGCCAATCTTTCAGACAAAGAAAAAACCACAATCTTAGTTTCAATATTAGAAAAAAATTTATTATATCAGCAAAGAAAATTACAAGAATTAGAAGAACTAGAGCATTCTAGAAAAACAGCAATTACAAAAGAAATAAGTACTTTATCAGAAACAGAATTAAACAGAATATTAGAAACACTCATAAACAACAATACCCTAGAGCAACGACTAGCCATAAAAATAACTTATCCTAAGAGAAAGACTGAAAAGAATTTCGAACAAGAATTAAATGATATAACACAATCCCTAAAAAAGCAAGTAACAGAAATGTTGAATAAACAAGCATCAGAAAGAAGGTCTTTAATAGAGAAAAGGAAAAATGATGGATTATTAATTGTAGAAGAATAGATAGTAGGTGAAATTATGACAGAACAAACAGAATTAATTACTATATTAAAGGATGCAATCAACCACAAAAAAATGGACGTGAAAGAATATAACGATCGGCTAGATCAGAATCTATCAAAAAAAATGCAACTATTAGAGAACTTAAAAAAAGATGTAAACGAGATAACAAAAGCAAATATAAATCAAATTAATGAAATGATAGATGCTTTTCAAATTAGCGAAGAAGAAAAAAATAATCTAAAAAAAGAATTAGATATTATTAAAGCAGTCTTAACATTAAATCAAACAGAAAATACAAATTATACTCTATTGCCAAACCAACTAGCAGCACTTACAAGATTTATAGAGAATTTAGAAAAGTATATTGAAAATAAAAATCTAGAAAAACAATCCATAGACCCAGAATATAATCAAATTATGTTATTAACAAAGCAATATAAAAAACTTCTATCTCAATTAAAAAAACCAACACAGGAAACACTAATTACAGATATAGATACAATACTTCAAATGTTTCAAGAGGAAGAAATACAAGAAGAAGAAAAACAAGCAATTCTGCTATCGTTAATTAAATATAATTATGAAATAACAAGAAAAAAAGAAACGACCTTAGCCCGCAACCACAAAAAAATGACATCACAAGAGTTATCATTAATATTTAAAAAATACGGGTATAGCTATGACAAATTAGATAAAAATTTTAGAGATAAATTAAAAAAAGAAGGCATCAGGAAACAGATAAGCGAAGTTTTTTCAACCATGCAAAAATTAGAGTTTTTTAAATTAGATGAAAAGACTGAAGGGCTTTTGCTAACAACCTACCTTTTAGCAACAACAAAAGAAAATTTAGAAGAGATTACTAAAATTGCCCAACAAAGAGGAATTAACATGATAACAATTGAAAGGTTAGTCAGTATCTATATTTCTGATGGATACAAATATGATGGCAAATATAGTATCGGAAAAAAAGAAGATTTTAAAAAAAATGTGCAACTATTAGTAGAACATGGAATTAGTATTCCTTACGTGGCTGAGAAAGGAAAAGATTTGTTGATTCTCGCTAATAAAAAATTACAAGAAAATCTAGAATGGCTAGAACGTTATGGTCTATATAGTGAAGAAAGAGAAACCTCACTTCTAGATGACTTCTTATCCGCATTAAAATCACCATATATACCAGAGATGATAGATTTATGGATAGAGAGCCATCCATTGGGGCTAAGATACATCAAGAATAATTTAACAGCATTATCAACCAATATTGAAACAAATAAATTAATATTCCACAAACTTCATTTATCAGCAACCATTGGAAACAATGAAGCCTTTCGTTTAACAATGTCTAACGGTGTAAAAAAACTATTATTGCGAAAAGAAATTACAAACGATGACATAGAATACCAAGGAATAAGTGATATAGCTAGTGCGAAAAGAATAAATGGTCAGAAAGAAGTTCATTTTAAAATGGAAAAAGAATATCAACGAATTGCTAAAGAATCCATACATCATGCCATTTCCAGTACAATATTTGAATGTCCCGAAATTGAATATTTGGATAGATTTAGTGATAGCGAAGAAAGTCTATTATACAATATCAACAATCTCAGAATATCTAAATTAAAAGTATTAAGAATATATAATGCATTATGTGAACAAAATTTAGGTAAAACAATAGATGCTTTATTATTCGCTATTACTTACCATAAAATTTTAACAGAAGAAGAATATAATGACTTAGTAATGAATATCAAGCAAACGACAGGATTGGAGGAAATCATATGAAATTCTTACTAGAATATGGCATATCGAAAGAAACCATAGAAGAATTACAAGAAACTCAAGAAGATAGCACAATATTTTACTTTCTATGCTCCAAAGAAAATGTTAAGGAAGTAATGGAGTATTTAAAATCAATTCATGTCGAAGTAATTGATAAATTATTAATTAATAGATTAGAACTATTCTTCTTACCAGTAGACAAAATAAAAGAATGCTTTGAAGCATATAATATTGAAGTTTTAGTACAATTAATGAACGAAGATATCAATGTATTAAATAATATATAAAAAACTCTTAAATAAATTGAAGAGTTTTTTTAGTTAATATGATAAAATATTGGAAAGGAGGAAAATATGTTAAGCTGTAAAGAAACAGAAAAATGCGTAAAATTACAGGAAGACTTAATTAGAAAGATAAAAGAAAAGTTGTTAGAAAATACCCAAAAAATTTAACGAAATTAACCTAGAAGAATTATCCGAAGCAGTAGATAACTTAATTGCCTCAGCAGAAATATATGAACAAGAAATAGAAGTATTCAAAAGAGAGCCTGAAGAAGTAGCTAGAGCCTATTTTGGTGAGGAGTTTATAAGACAATATGAAGAAATGAAAAAGACAATATTAGAACAAGACTGTTTTGTTGTAATCCACGGAACATCCCCTAAAGATATAGAAAGCATTTTAGAAACAGGACTTTACTATAATACTGCAGGTTTAAGTAGTCATACATATGCAATGCAAGATGAAGATGGATTTTTATATACAAAACTATTAAACTGGCAACACCACGAGGCAAAAGGATTAATTATCATTTCACTCCCCATAGAGTGTTGTGGTGGAAAAAATCCTAAACCGTTATGGAACGTTAACAAGGATATTAAAGATAGACCTGATTATGTCCTAAAACCAGAGTTTATATACGCTGCAATTGATGTAAATAAAAAACAGATTATTAAAAATCCTAGATATAAAAGAGATCACCAATATAGTGAAATAGATGAGGTCGATGAACTTCCAATAAATCCATGCTTTAAGGTAGAAGAAGCAAAGGAAATCCAGAATTCCAATAATATAGAAAGCCAAAACCAATCATCGCCTGAAGATAACAAACTAAATCAATTATTCATGGAATTATTTGAAATTGCAAATGAGAAAAGTAAAGAAGAACAATATAGAGAATGTATAGATAATCTAAATGCTTTTTTAGAAAGCTATGAAATATTTACAGAAACATGGGGAAATTATCCATTAAGTACTTTTGAAAATGGTAGACGACTAAAAGAAATTTCCCAAGAATTAAAACAAATATCCTCTACGAAAAAAACTTTATAAAATAAAAATACACTCGTAAATAATAACAAGTGTATTTTTTATTGATATAGTTCTTGTCGAAGCAAATCTAAATTATTATTCATAATATCAATATAATCAAGATTATCAGAACGATCACTATCAGATAAATTATCTAATTTATGTAACTCTTGTCTTTTTAAATCAGGGTAGTCATCAAGTAATTTTTGTGCATTATCATTTAATGAATCACCTTGGAACATATATAAATATGATATTTCACCACTCTCAATCAATTCTTCAGCATCACTTATCGTCTTAGCAGTAGCATCACTATCAATACATATAACAGTTAATCCAAACTTTTCTAAATAATTCAAAGTAGAGCTAGCAACAACAATAGTTTTATGACTTGTATTTTCAACCATCAAACGATAATCAGCATCAAGTTCAGAAAGATCAACTTTTAATTTTTCATACGCTTCATCAATATCACGTTTTATATAATTACTAGTAACATATTCTTCTAGGCCAATGCGCACATTTTGGGCCATCATTAATAAAGAAGAAGGGTTTAACCATAACTCTTCAGGAGAGTAATCTGTTTCTAACACATAAGCAGAATCAATTATTCTTAAATTAGAATTTAAATCTAACAAATCAAACGTCAAATTACTCTCTTTTTTTATCAGTCCATTATAAATAAATAAGTCATAATTACTAAAATCACGTTTTTGCTTTTTATTAATACGATATTCATCAATATCGACTCCATCTGGATAAACAGAAGTAACGGTAGAATGTTCACCATACAACTTTTGCGTAATATATTCATTAGGATAATTAGTGACTAAAATACGTATATCATCCATATTATCTTGCTTACAACCCGTAGTAGTAAATATTATAGTAATAAATAACACAAATAATAGTAATAACTTTTTTCTTTTCATTCTTTTTCTCCTTACTTTCGTTACCGGATCATAACCATATCCTCCAAGAGGATGACATCTAAGAATTCGCTTTATCCCAAGATATATTCCATACCAAACACCATGAATTTCAATAGCTTCTATCATATAATTGGAACAAGTTGGGATAAAACGACAACTTGCGTGAAACCTTCCTGGTATCTTTTGATAAAAGCGAATAAGCGATATAATTGTCCTCTTCACAAATGGTCCCCCAGTCATTATATTACATATTTCATTTTACTATAAACCACATAAAATAGCAATTATAAGTATACTATTTTCTATATTTTTGTTATAATGAGTATGGTGATTATATGGACGAGTTATTTGAAAAATTAAATATGAAACCAAAGAACATAGAATTATATAAAACAGCCTTTTCACATAGTTCTTATGCAAATGAGCACAAGGCAAAACAAGATTATGAACGACTAGAGTTTTTGGGAGATGCGGTAGTGGATTTAGTAATAGCCGACTATTTATATTCCAATAAAAAAGAAAACGAAGGAGAAATGACAAAAGTAAGAGCAAGTTATGTATGTGAAAATGCACTTTACGAATATTCTATGTCATTAGGCCTAAACAAATTTATTAAAGTAGGTCACGGAGAAGAAAAGGAAGGCGGAAAATTTAAAAAAGCAATTGTTGCTGATATCTTTGAAGCGTTCGTTGGGGCCATTTATTTAGATTTAGGTTATGCAACAGCCAGAAAAACGGTCTTAAATATTATAGTGCCATATATTGAAAATCCAGCTATTACATTCTTTAGCGACTATAAAAGCGCATTACAAGAATATGTACAGACAACCCAAAAAAGTCTTCATTATGAATTAATAAAAGAAGAAGGACCAGCCCATAATAAAAGATTTACTGTCCAAGTAAAAATTGATAATATGATATATGGAAAAGGCATTTCCACCTCAAAAAAAGAAGCAGAGCAAGAAGCTGCCAAAGCAGCCCTAAGCAAGCTAGCTATCAAAAAAGATAATAGCAAAAGAACCCCAACAAAATAGAAAAACAAAATGCTAAGAGTGATAATTTTTATTTGTCTAATACATTAAAATATGCTATAATAGCAATGTTATTGAAAAGGGAATCCATAAAATATTCATCAATTATAGAATAGAGAATAAAGAAAACTAACTAAAGCTAAGATAGGAATTACGATGTGCGAGCAAAAAAGACTATAATTAGGCAATGTTATAGAATAATGACTGCTATAAATTTTAATTGAACTAAATAAGCAATTAAGAAATAATGATATAAGTACCATTTAAAATTTCAATATTTAGCTAACAAATAGAAACATAGAAAAATTATAATAAAAGAAAAATAGAAAATGAACTGGATGAAAAAATAGGAAAGAGGAAAGGAGATAAACATGAGTAAAATTAAAATTTTTGCATTGGGCGGCCTAAATGAAAATGGAAAAAATATGTATATTGTCAACGTAGATAAAGATATTTTTGTTTTTGATGCCGGACTAAAATATGATAATGATATTAAATTAGGAATTGACTACATTATTCCTAACTTTGATTACTTAATAAAGAATAAGAAAAATATTAAAGGAATATTTTTAACCCATGGACACGAAAGTAATATGGGAGCGGTTCCAGACATATTAGAACAACTACCAAATATTCCAGTATATGGAACGAAACTAACACTGGAAATGGTAAGAAATGATTTAGAGCCAAACCAGATAAAGAAAGCAAATTTAAAAGAGCTAAAGCCACATACAAAACTCAATTTTGGTAAAAACTCAATTTTCCCAATCAGTGTAACACATTCCATACCAGATGCAGTATGTTACGTATTATATACTCCAGACGGCGCTATCGTATATACCGGAGATTTTGTTTTTGACGCAACGATGCGAGGGGCTTTCAAAACAGATATCGGAAAACTTGCCTATGTCGGAAAACAAGGAGTATTATGCTTAATGGCAGAGTCATTCTATGCCGAAAAAGAAGGTCATACTTCACCGAATAATAGAGTAGCAGGATTTATAAGAGAAGTATTTGCAAAAAATCAAAATAGAATTATTGCCACTATATTCCCAGCCCATTTCTATCGTATCCAAGAGATTTTTAATGAAGTATCAAAGACTCATAGAAAGCTGGTAATCATGGGAAAGACTCTTCAAGATACTATCAACAAAGCGATAGAAGAAGGATATCTAGTATTAGATAAAAACAAAATAGGAACGCTCTCTGACCTAGAGAATAAAGATACTATAGTTTTAATTTCTGATGAAAAAGAAAAACCATTCAATAACCTAGAACGTATTATCAAAGGATACGATAAATATATTAAGATTAAAGAAACGGACACCATATTTATTACGGAACCGTCTTATCCAGGGATAGAAAAAAGATCAGCTTTAATCATGGACGAAATTGCTATGCTAGGTGCCAATGCTGTAAGTTTATCAAGTAAAAAACATTTGCTACACCATGCATCACGGGAAGATTTAATGTTAATGATAAATTTAATGAATCCTAAATACTATTTTCCAGTAAAAGGGGAATATAGAAATCAATATGCTAATGCCGAAGTGGCCGAAGAATTAGGCATTCCTAAAGAAAATATTATTTTAAAAGAGAATGGGGATGTTGCAGAGTTCATGAAAGGAAAACTTACTGGAAGTAAAGAGCATATTGAGATAGATCAAATATTAATTGATGGAAAAAGCCAGGGGGATATTGGAAATCTAGTTTTAAAAGATAGAGAAATGCTTGGTGAAAATGGAATCGTAATTATTAGCTGTACTCTCGACAAGCAAACAAAAGGAATTTTAGGTGGGCCAGAAATTTTGACCAGGGGATTTGTTTATGTAAAGGAAAGCCAAGATTTATTAGAGCAAACAAAAATTATTGCCAAAGAAGTAATAGAGGCAAACATTGAAAAAAACACCAAAAGAGTAGATTATGCAAAAATAAAAAATGAAGTTAGAGAATACTTAGGAAAATATTTCTATCAAGAAACAGAATCAAAACCAATGATTATCACAGTAATTCAGGAAGTGTAATATGAAAAAGAAAGTAGTTATATCTATGGTAATGACAATAACGATTTTTTGTTGTACTGCCTGTAATCCGGAAACAGGTACAATGACCTGCAAAATGAGTTCTTATCCCACAGATGGAATTACACTACGTTCCACATATACTGCAGAATATAAAAATAATATTGTAAAAACTCTAGAAACAACAGAACAAGTCACTGCAGAAGACAAAGATAATTTAGAAGTATACAAAGAACGAATACAAGAGTTATATCAAGGATATCAAGGAATTGATTATTATCAAAATAAAACAGAAATTAAAGGAAATACATTAACAAGTACTACTAAAATCAACTATGAAAAAGTAGATACAGATAAATTAATTGAAGTAGATAGCGATAATGGTGGTATAATAAGAAATGGAAAGGTTAACATTGATGATTTAAGAGAAATGTACGAACAAAACGGATGTAATTGCAAGAAGGAGGAATGACATGTTCGTAACAAATAATATATATAGAATACCAGTATATAGTATAGTGAAAGATAAATTAATATCCGAAAAAAGGACAATAGAAAACATTGGTTGGGGATTAGTAGAAAAAGGCCCATTTCATCCAGCAACAGATGCGATTAGTAATTTCTCATTTGCTGAAATAGAACAAACGTCCGAAGGAAAAATTTTAGGCTATAGTGAGCAAGCATTACAAGACGATAAACAAGTATTGGCCGTGTTCAAAACAGATTTTACTCCAGAAAATATAGCAAATAAACAAGTCAGACAAGATTATATAGAAGAGTATTTTCAATCAGGGGTAATAAAAGAACGTCAAGAAGCCATCGTAACGGAAAGAAGATTAAAAGGAATGAAAAATACAAAATAGTTTTAACAATCGTTAAAGCTTTCTGTCCTCGTAGCTCAGCAGGATAGAGCAATCGCCTCCTAAGGGGTTGTTTAAAATAAAGGAAAATGTTTTAGAAACCTTTATTTTACGAGGAAGGACAGAATTTAAAGAAATAAGATAGTCGCAAAATAGTCGCGAAAATTTGTCTTTATCTTTAAAAAAAACAATAAAGTTTTGAAAAATTACCTTAATTTTGATATTTATTTGTTAAGATTAAGGTATATGTCCCTGTAGCATAATAGGAAAATGCCTTCGCCTCCTAAGCGAAAGATTGGGTGTTCGAGTCACCTCAGGGACGCCATTTTTGTGTTAATTCAACTGATTTAGATACTATAAACTAAATCAGTTTTATTTTGTAAATGTTAGGAGAAAATGGTATTGTTATTATTAGTTGTACTCTAGATAGAGAGACTAAAAAGATATTAGCAGGACCA
>CALVKW010000004.1 GCA_944333345.1 uncultured Bacilli bacterium
TTTGGTCAATTTACTCATTCAATGCCATTATATTACAACTTTTTTTATTTTGGTCAATTAAACTTTTCAATTGAGCTTTATAATCTTTTCTAAAATCGATGTTGAAAATCATTTCTTCTTAGTTCTTTCACATATGGTATTCCAGGAGTTGCCTTTTCTATTGCTTCCCATACTAATAAAGTGTCCTCTGGATTTCTTTTGTCGGCACTAAATTCTATTTCTTTATCATATCTATCTGCAGTTTTAATTCTTTCTTCTAGTTCTGCTTCCCAGGCTTCTGTAGCGTTATCATACCCTTGTAATAGTTCATTTCTAGTCGTCGTTCCATAGTTTCCCATACATTTGTAATACCATGTTAACATCATTTCTCTAACCTGTTCTATTTCTTCTTTTTGGCTTCTTCCTTCGAAATAGATTGGATCATCTATTATAGTATGAATCGGATTATCTTTTCCTTTTTTATGGGTATTGTTAATATAATGAACTATCGGTACAACAGGATAAAATGATCCATCTTCTTTTTTGGCAGTTCGATAAAATCCACTATAAAAATCTAACATTGTACCGTTTGGTTTTTTGTGCCATACTCCTTCTGGATATATTATTAAATCCATACCTTTTTTTAGAATATGCTGACATTTTTCAATAGATGCATGTTTACTATCTTCTACTTTTCTATTAACTACAGCAACACCATTTTTAACCGCTAATAGACCATCGATGGTTCCATATAATTGTGGCAGGCTGCCAAATAATATAAAAGCTCTTCTTTCGGCTGCAAGAATGGTTGCTAAAACGTCATCTTTAAAATGATGATTAGCAATAAATATGGTAGGTTCCTCTGGCAATTTTATCTTCCCTAAAGAAGCTCTGTCTCTATCTGGAAATGTTTTTGAATCATTTCTTAATAATTTGTATCTATCTTCTATCATTTGTGGATTTTTTAAAAAGTATTTTCCATATTTTGTTATGAGTGTATGAAAATTTTCTCCCTTTTCAAAAACAGAATCTGGTAGGGCTACGTCCACATCATGTTCTAGTAAATAAGCATAATTTTGAACCATATAATCAAATATAAGATTTGTTTTTTGACCGGCTGTTAAGTCTTCCTCTTTTGTAATTAAATTTTTGGCAATTAATTCATCTAAAATTTCTCTTGTCTTTTTTTGCATACGATACCCCTCTTTATTTAATGCTGTATATTTTACTACAAAAACTCAATGTTGTCAATTTATATTGGTGATTTTCCTTTCCTATGCATTACATAACCACATTTTTAGGTAAATCATTGGCAACCGATATGGTATTTTGGGTCCATATCTCTAATAGGCGTTCTATCGACTCTTTCGTATAGAAAGCATAAGGTGCTGTTGCCATAATATTTCCTTTATAGTCATACATTTTCTTTCCATCGTCATAAATTTCAAAGGCATAACTAATTTGTCCTTCTTCTGCACGTTTTATTAATAGTTCATGATTATATATTTCTTTTGGATTATTAATAACGTTAATTAAAGAATTATTATTCATCTTGTTGATTAAATCATCTGATATTAGTTTTTTTGTCTCTTCATTTGTTGCGAATGTTGGAATTATGAAGTCAGCAGTAGTAAATATTGTTTCTAAATCAACACTTTTATAATTACAATCTTTTTTAGTTCGATTCCAATAAATTACATTCATCCCTAAACTATTTCCCATTTCCGCAATGTTACTTCCTATGGTTCCTAAACCTATAATTCCTAGCGTTTTATTTTTTATTTCTGTTGTTAACATAGACTTTGAATATTCCATTTTGTAATCTTTTTTTAATTGCATCGGGAACTTCTTAGCTAAGGCCATCATAAGAAATATAGCATATTCTGCTACAGAGTCTGTTGAATATTTTGGAATATTAGTAACTACAATATTATTTTCTTTACAATATTTTAAATCTATCCAGTCAAAGGCTGTAGTTGCTAGACATACTCCCTTTAGATTTTTAATTTTACTTAAATGATTGGCATTGATATTCCAATTATACCAGTCTGGATCTACTACTAATATTTTTTCATCTTTCTCTTTTAAATAGGGAGCGTTATCTAAATCAAAAAACTCTTCTAGAAAAATAACTTCTCCTATCTCCTCTAAATCTTTTTTTTGCTTTTCTGTAAATCTATCTTTTTTATAAGTAATATATATTTTCATTTTCTTTCTCCTTTTTTATTATATGACAGTCTGTAATTAGATTCAAGCAAGAAAAATGACAGTATTAACTAATACTGTTTTCATTTAATAATATATATTATAATGAAGTTTTCTTTTCTTTATTCTGTCGATATTTTATAAATTGACCATATTCATTTTGCTCATATCCTAGTTTTCTGGCAATTCTTGTGGTTTGACCTAAAATGCTTGCATCTTCAATAATAATTCCTTCTATTTGTTCATCTTCCATAATTTCTTCTTCTAACATTTGAAAAAGTTTCGTTCCATAACCTTGTCCTTGAAACTCATCTTCTATTTTTACATATTGAATATCTATAAAATTATTACCTCTTCTAGATGTTTGGACACGACCAATCACATTATTGCCCTCTAATAAATAATATTGAAATTTTGGTTTCATTACTGCTTCATAATATTCATAATCTGTTTTATTTCCTTGAGGAAGAGGGTCTGTTCCTAATATCATACATAATCTATGATACCCTTGTTTCCAATCTCTCTTGTTTTTCTTATCTATTATATAGTCTAATTTTATAGCTAGTTTTTTATCTGGTTTAATTAGTTCAACATCACTCATATTTTTTCTTCTTTCTATCTCTCATAATTTTCAATTGTCTTCATTTTTTTCATAGAAGATTTACTATGCCAAAATTTTCTCTGTTCACTGATTATATTTATAACATAATCCTTATTTAATTTTGTAATATCTATAGGATAATTATCTTTTTCTATGATACTTTTAAAGTATGGTTCTCTAATAAATTTTCCATAATATTTTTTACCATTTCCTTGGTCATCCTCAAGAAAACAAAACACAGACTTTATATATGGATTCCAATCACTATCGTTTAATTCATTCACAATATATTGTTTTGCATAATTAACATCTCTAAAACTCCTATATTTTAAAACATAGGTATTTGCTAGTTCCACATATTTTCTAACCTCTTTTTCAAATTGTTCATCATTTTTATATTCTATAAATTTCTTTCCAATTCTTGTATCATTGTTGTATGAGTATGAAAAACTTAAATAGGAATCTTTATTAAATAAAAGGTGCAATCCTACATTCAAAAAGTTCCTTTTTTTAATGAGTATGGTTGAAACTCTATCATTGTAAAGTAATAACCATTATCATCTAAGTAAATTCTAGAATTTCCTTTTTGAAAAACGTCCTTTGGCAATATTTCTTTACATAATTTTTTTATTATTTTATTTATATTACTATCTAGATTCATAATCTTTTTCACTTCCCATATATCATTTATTTTTACTTTTTAGCTTTTATTATTTAAGGCATTTATATATTTATCTAAGTATTTATTTCTATCTTTTGAATTATATTGCATAATAAATCTTGGATGTTCTAAGGCAATGATCTTATCAAAGAAATGATATTCTTCATTAATTTTTGTTAAGAATTTAAAATTTTCTCCACTTCCTATACAATAACATATAGATGTATCAATTCCAAATGCAATCTGTTTCTTTAAAGAGTCCACAACAAAATTGTGCAAAGCTTTCTCCAATTTTTTATTTTCATAATAATTTGCATTAACTAGATTTCCTTTTGAATTTACATTTACTATACCTAAGGGACATACAAAACTCATAAAAAAGTCCTTATAAAATTTTTGACACCCACCATATTGTTCCATCACATCATACAAAAAATTTGAAGATGATTTGTTTATATAAAAGTTATCAATCATAATACCAGTTTCTTTATAAAGATGACTTGCATCTTCAAAAGGAATACCTGTTGTTGCTGTGCCTTTTCTCGCTGGTGAACTACCAAGTATTAAATATCTTTTATTATGGTCATTATAATATTTTTTATAAAAAGCATTTGTAATCTCTTTTATTTGTATTCTATTTTTACCATTAAATGGATTACTAATACTATAATTATCAAATAATTCTAAAGATATATTTGCTAACCATTCATTAAATTCTAATACACTATCTGAAAAAGTTTTTCTTTTAACCATATTATCCACTCTCTTTTTTTACTTCCAATCTCTATTTAAATTAATTTTTTCTTTCTCTTTAAATGCTTCTAAAAGATCTATATTATATGAATTACATATTGCTAATAAATATATAAATATATCTGCTATTTCATGTTTTAGGCAAGATTCATACTCCTTTGTTATATCCATATCCATATTTTTTTCTGTTTTTCTAATTTCTTTTGCTAGTTCTCCGACCTCTTCTGTTAAATAACAAAATAATTCTAAAGGTGTATTGTTAAAACCATTTACTTCCATCATTTTAGTAATATATTTTTGGATTTCATTTAAATTACTATTGGCATTTATCTTATTAAATTCATTCACTAATAATTCTTTTTTCATTTTCATTTTCATTTTCATTTTCATATTTTTTTGTTTTCTTTCTAATTTTATTAACAATGCTAATAATTATATATATAACTTGATATAAGGGAATAAACCAAAAGAAAAATACTGTATATATAAAACAATTCTCAATACCTGCCATAAATCCCTCTACCCCATAATATGTTGTATGAATATGATTACACAAAGATTCTATATGTATTCCAACATATTCAGAGCTTATGCCAGTTATACTATATTTTATTGAAACAATAATCCAAAACACATAATATAGTAAACTTAATATAAATATAAGTTTAAAAAATGAAGGTACTTTATTTGTTTTCTGTTTTTCCATTTTATTTTCCACCTTTAATATCCTACTTTCAAATTGCTAGATAATTCATGAAAAAGCAAAAGTTTTATACTTGTCCATTTATCTATTTTTTTACGCTACCGTTTCTATTTTTATCTTTTAAAACTGTTTCTAAAATCTCGTGTCCATAAACATTTGTATAGATTACATTATCAGTAAATACTGGGCCATCAATAATATCATAATATTCCTCTGGACTATTAAAATTTGTCTTTTTGATTTCATAACCGCTTACTGAAAAATCCCCATTTGGAAATTCACAAAAGAATATATTTTTGCAAGTATCTAAGCTTGGTACTTTTCTAAATCTTACTAATGGAGCGGTTATTCTATTACCGTTTTTATTTTGCATAATTGATAATAGTTTTAATGTTATTAGTCTATTATTACCTCCACCATTTTTACTAGAAATATAATAATATCCGTCTTTTTCTATAACTCCCATATCAATTTGTTTTGAGTCATCATTCTTATAATAATCTGGATTCTTTAAATATAAATCTGCAATTTCTTCTCCCCTTGATAATGTACAAAATGCTTCAATCCAACTTTTTCCAATATACTTATCATGATCTGTGCCAATTAATTTTGTCATATCTAGATTACCATTATAACAATATGATTTATAGTAATCAGAAACACAATATATTTCTTCTTCTGTTAAATTTTGTCGTAATGATTTTATAGTATCAAAAAATTCAGGAGGCATATCCTCATCCCTATAGATTCCTATTTTCTTTAAAAAATCTTGTTGACTTTTTTTTAATCTATCAAAATAGCCCATATATTTTCCTGCTTCCTAACCATAATTTATTGTTTAGATAATTATATCATTAATTATAAAATAAAAATAGTAGATTATAGCTTACTAGTTAATGATATTGTGAATTCATTTATCTATTCTAAGTGGCTTATAATTTTTCTTAACAATGCTAAATAATCAATACTTTTTATTAATAACCTTATTACCAACATATTTAGACACTTCAACATTAAAACGAGATAATTACGAGGTAACTATATATTTTATATGGACTAACCTTTTAAAACAAAAAAAGTGGAGCCTTTCGGCTCCTTCAGGGGGCGACCTGGTTCTGATTTGCCTAGTTTTATAAAATATTAAAACCTTTATAAAATAAGGGTTTATGTGTTTTAAAGTTTATTAAAATTTACTTAAATTTAATATAATTTATAGGTTTGTGCACCTAATTACGTACCTAAAATTACTTAACTAATTTTGTTAAAAGTTCTACAAATCCAGTAGGATTTTTTTGTATATTTTCTTGTAACTTTTTTGCTTCTTCAGTCAAAAAATCAACATTTTCTTTATTCTTTTCTAAATATTCCTTATTAAAATCAGCATATAACAATTTATTTAGTTTTTCCATCTTTTCTGGTGTAACCTTTTCTTTAGGAACATCACTAATTAAAACATACCATCCTAATACGACATATGTAATATCAATTGGATCTTTTTTATAATTACATAGATATTTTAAACATAAATATAATAACATTTCAACAAAATAAGTATTTTGTTTTAAAGCAATAACATATATACCTAAATCATCATCTTTTTCAATTTCAATCATAGCATTAACCAATATCGTACTATGAGTAAATAAACACATTTTATCATAAAACTCATCAAGCATGTCTTTTAGATTTCTATTACTCATTTCTATAAATAAGTCTCCATCCAATTTACGTAAGACTTTTCTAAAATCATTTCTTAATTTTTGAGGTTTAGTATATTGTCTAGTTGTATCATCTATAGATAGATTTATAAATTCTTTATAAGTGTTTTCACTTTTATTAATCATCATACCCATTATAAGATTCTCAAAAGCAGATCTTAATAATGAGTTAGCATCCACTACTTCTTTACTGTTAATAAATTTGTGAACATTTTTCAATGTTTTTCTAGTTTGATTTAATAAGTTTATTGTTTCTGGTCTTTTAAATTCTTTATCATTTTCTAATTCTTTAAAAAACTTATTAACATATCTTCTCATTACCATAACAAATTCAGTCTTACATTTTTTACGTGCTAATTCTTTTAACTCAACAAGCTTATCTTTTTGTAATAGATATAGTAATTGTCTCAATTGATCATCCGTTAATTCTGATTGAATCTTTTTTATATCTTCTTCTGTAATCAAAGAAACCACCTCACATTTTAGCTATTATTATACCATAAGCAATTAAAGAATCTATATTAATATGTTAATTCTAATCAGACTTAAAAAGCAATCAAATAGATTGCTCTTTATTCTTCTACATCATTTTGTTCATTAAATTCAACTTCAAGAACAGGAATAATTATATCTAACTTATTCACAATTCTTTGTTGTTCTTCAATCGGAGGAAGTGGAACCATCATATTCATAACATGATCTAACTTTAAGTTTGACTGAGCTGAACCACCACCCTTTCTTGAAACACCATTGTGGAAATAAAATGAATTAATTACATAATATAAAAACTTTATCATTCTTTCATCAAGGCATGTTAATTTAAGAACTCGTTGATTTAATAATGCATAATCATTCATATCATATATTGCTGTTTTTCCTAGTGGTTCTGGATTGCTTGATTGAGATGACAAACACATTAGTAAATCTCCCTTAATTATTTTTGAATTTAGCATTTTATCAGTAGGATTAGATATATAATCTGTCTTACTATTTAATTCAACTTTAAGCTTCATTAGATTATTACTTTTTATAACCGGTACACCAGTTTTAGTCTTAGTCATTTCAGATGATTTGAAGGCATAACCATTTTGATATGATACCAATTCTGATAATCTTACCCACTTCCAATTATTTGGAATAACAAAAGGAACTTCTGCTTCATTTATAGCATTAATATCAAATAATCTTTTTTTATCAATTAATTTTCGCTTTTCACTTATAGATTGTAATGTTTCAATTACACTTGAATCGCCAGTTTTTGATAAATCAAATTTACCTTCAATCGCATACTGTACAATTGAATTTTTCATCTTTTTAGGGAAGTTCATATTGACATCTATTAATTGATTTATCAATCTGCCTATTGTATTATCATAGTTAAATTCATCACATTTATTATTTAGATAATCATTTAAGTTTGTTGTGATATTTTTTAATTCGTTTTCAAGTGATTCTCTCTCATCTATAAATGTATTTATTGTGTCCTTTGGATTTAATACTTTTTCAATTTTTACAGGATAATTACAATATTCTAAATTATATCCATTATTAATTATTTCATCCATTGGAATATATTTAGATTTCCAATATGTATTATCATCATCGGAATTAATTTCATCTTTGATATCTTTTCTATTATCCCACCAATTAATAACATCATTAAAATGTTTTAACTCAACAGGTTTTGTTTTACTAAATGCTTTATAATCCTTGGGCAAATCCATTCTATAATACCAGATTCCATCTGTTGATCCTGTTTTATCAAAGAATAGTAAATTTGTAGCTATAGGTGTATATGGTGCAAAAATTGAACCAGGCAATCTTACTATAGTATGTAGCTTGCATTCTTCCATAAGCTTTTTCTTGATTGCAACCTTTGTTGAATCAACAGAAGCTAAGAAACCATCTGGTAATACAATCCCTACTTTTCCATTTTCTTTAAGTCTATATAAGATTTCAACTATAAATAAATCAGCTGTTTCCGAATCACGAAGTTCAGTTGGAAAGTTTTGTTGAATTGATTTCTTTTCTGTTCCACCATATGGAGGATTCATAAGAATGATATCAAACTTATCATTTTCTTCATAATCTCTTACATTTTTTTCTAAAGAATTACCCCTTATAATGTTTGGTTCATTTATATCATGTAATAACATGTTAGTAGTACATAATAAATATGGTAATGATTTTTTTTCAACCCCATAAAAAGATTTTTTTAATTGTTCATTTGATGATGTATCTTCTGCACTTTCTTTCATATGATTAAGTGCTGATACTAAGAATCCACCTGTACCACATGCAAAATCTGCTACAGATTCGCCTATTTTTGGATCAACCATTTTAACAACAAAATCTGTTACAGCTCTAGGAGTATAAAATTCTCCTGATTTACCTGCTGATTGTAAATCTTTTAATATTGTTTCATATATTTCATTAAATGCATGTCTTGTTTGAAAATCTGTTAAATCTATTTCATTTAAAACATTAACAACTTGTCTAATTAATACTCCGTCTTTCATATAGTTATTTAAATCTTCAAATACTTCTCTAACTATTCTACCTCTAATAGGAGTTGTTTCATTTATTTCTAATTCTTTTAATGCATTAAATAAATTAATTATAAAGTTAGATAATTCATCACCAGTCATAGCTTTCCCATCTTTGTTATCTGGTGCCCAATTTCTCCATCTATATTTTTCTGGAATAATTGATCTATAATCATCTTCTAGTATTTCCCATTCTGATTCTTTTGCATCATATAGCTTTAGGAATAACATCCAAACTATTTGTTCTATTCTTTGTGCATCACCATTTACTCCAGCATCCTGACGCATAATATCTTGTAGTCTTTTTATCATTGTTCCTATGTTCATCTATTCTCACTCCTAACTGTATAATAATCTTTTAACATTGTTTATCATATTTAAATATTTTTCTTTTCCACCAAATAAATTAACTATTGGAACTAGTCCACCAAATTTATTAAAGTTTTTAACTTCTAATAATCTAATATTCTCAAGTTCTAATACACCTTTATTTTGATATACATTCAAAATTTCATCAATAACATTTTTTTGACTTTCATTATATTGATTAATTTCTTCACTTTCTTTTACTTTTTCTACTCTTTCTTCTTTAGGTACTACTTCTTTATCAAATGCAACATTACTTAATAAGTCAAATACATCAACATTATCATTTACTTTATCAAATAAAGCATCAACCATAACACCTTCACCTAAAAGAAATTCTACAAATTCTTTTTTAGAATCAGCTCTAAGCCACTCTTGTTCAAATCCTTCATAGTTTGTATACATTCTTTTAAGATTTTTCTTAGAATACTCCATAATAGATTCAGTTATTAATTTACCATCTGCATCATAATATTTGATTGTTTCATTTAATATTGAAACATCAACACCATTTATATATACTTTCTTAAATCCTTCATCATCAACATCACCACTTATTGGTAAATTTGGTTTATCATTTTCAATTCCAAAAGACTTTGGTGTTTTTGGTTCTTTTCCATCTCCACCATCTACATCTAATACCATTTCAGCAGGGCCATTAAAGTTTGGATCGGCAAATTTTTCAGAATTATTTCTGAAATCCATTATAGTAAAGTATTCTTTACCTTTACTTTCATATAATCTAGTACCTCTACCTATAATTTGTTTAAATTCTGTCATAGATTGAATATCTTCATCTAGTGCTATAAGTTTAACAGTTTTTGTATCTACACCTGTAGAAAGCAATTTAGATGTTGTAGCTATTACTGGATATATTGTATTAGCATCAATAAAATCATCTAATTTATTTTTACCTTCCATATCATTACTTGTTATTCTAACAACATAATTTGGATTTTGTTGCATCATATCTGCATTTTCATTTGCTAATGCATTTCTCATTCTTAAAGCATGTTCAGTATCTACACAGAATACTATTGTTCTTGAATATCTATCTGTTGCTTTAAGATATTCTGTTATTCTTTTAGCAACTACTTGTGTTCTTTCGTCTATTACAATAGTTCTATCAAAATCATGAATTGTATATTCTTTATCCTCTACTTCATATCCATCTTCATCTAGTTTTCCTTTTTCTGGTCTGTAACCTTCTAAGTCTTTATCTAAACTTACTTTAATAACTTTATATGGTGCTAGGAAACCATCTTCAATTCCATCCTTTAATGAATATGTATAAATTGGTTCACCAAAATAATTAATATTTGAAACATCATTTGTTTCTTTTGGAGTAGCTGTCATACCAATTTGAGTAGCACTATTAAAATAAGTTAATATCTCATGCCAGTTTGAATCATCTCTGGCACTACTTCTATGACACTCATCTATTATAATTAAGTCAAAGAAGTCAGGTTTAAATTGTTTATATATTTGTGCTTCACTACTTCTTAATTGATGATATAAAGACATATATATTTCATATGATGAATCCATATTTCTATTTTCAACTTTTGTCATAACTTTTTGGAAAGGTTTAAAATCATTTTGCATTGTTTGATCAATAAGAATATTTCTATCAGCAAGATATAGTATTTTCTTTTTTGAACCAGACTTGTATAATCTATGGATTATTTGAAAAGCAGTAAATGTTTTACCTGTTCCAGTAGCCATTACTAAAAGAATTCTCTTTTGACCTTTTGCTATCGCTTCAACAGTTTTATTAATTGCAATTCTTTGATAATATCTTGGAGTTTTATATGCACTCATAAAATAATAAGGTTCAGTAATAACTTTTAATTGTTCCTCAGTTAATTCCTTTTCTTCTATATATCTATTCCATAACTCTTCAGGTGTTGGGAATTCTTCCATAGATAATTCTCTTTCTTTACCTGTTAACCTATCATGTTCATAAAACTTAGAACCATTTGAAGAATATGCAAAAGGAATATCCAAATCAACTGCATAACCTATTGCTTGTTGAATACCATGTGCTTCAGTAACATTATTATCTTTAGCTTCAATAATTGCTATTGGTAAATTTGATTTATATGATAATAGATAATCAACGAATTTTCTCTTACCTCTAGTTGCCACATTTTCTCTAACGTTCATTTTACCAGCAGTATAGTAATATTCACATCTTACTTGAGTTTGAATATCCCAATTAGATTTTTGAATTGCTGGAGTAATATATTTTATTTTTATATCTTCTTCGCTTAATTCTTTAATACTTACCATACTACTCACCACCTATAATTTTTTTTAAAGAAACATTATCTTTATTTTTCCATTCAGTATAACCATTTGCATTTCTACCTAGAATAGCAATCGCTGCCATTGAAGGTGATGAAAATAAATGATCATTTATATATACATTATCTACTAAATCTGTTGAACTTCTTTCTTTTTCAAAAAATCCATTTAATGAAGGTGATAAACTTTCAAATACACCTTCTTTAACTTTAGATCCTTTTAAAACAACAAATCCTTCATCTGTTAACATACCATGTGCATATTCAATCCCATTATTAGTTAAATGAAGAGTTTTATCTTCTTTATCATTTTTATCAACTAAACTAATAAATAATTTATATCCAAACATATTGGCTATTATTTTTATTTTAGATATAAATTTCTCTGCTCTAATTTCATCTGCATTGCTTAAAGATGATTTAGTTGGATTTGATTCATTTTTTATAATATATCTGCTTGCTTTTCTACTCATCTCATATAGTTCATGTTCAATATATTTTATATGTGCTTTGTTTAATGAATTATCTTTACTAACAAATACAATACACTCATTCCAAAAATCTTTATTTTTGTTGTGTTGTGATAATCTATTATAAATATCCTCTGCTTCACCTATATAGGCAATTTTTTCTGCAGTATTTTCATCATCTCCGAACAAGATATATACTCCTGTATTATTTATATAATCAAGTGATGATGCTTCTTTTAATTTATTTCTAGGTATTTTATAACTAATTCCAAACCAATCATCAACTGAACACTCTATAATTCCATTTGGATTTTCTTCTTCTAAAATAAACTGTAAAACTTGCTTATTCATACTTACCTCCTGTGACACTATGACATTAAGTTAGGATATACCCTATACCCATTTCTAGTGTCATTCTGTCATTTATTAATCAACTATATCACTTACTGATACATTGTAATATTCAGCTAATTTCTTAACTACTTCATTGCTCAGTTTTCTACTGCCTTTTTCATATTTGTTATAAGTAGATAAATCTATTTCTAAGTATTTTGCTAATTCCTTTTGAGATTTATTATTTTCTAATCTCAAATTCTTAATTCTAAGTCTAGCTCTTGCTTGTGTCTTTTCTTCTATTTCATCTAATCCTTTAGTAGGATTCTTTAAATCAATAGCTATAAACTTTTGTGTATTATTAGCAACTCTAAAAGCATAGTTAGATAATTCCAATGATTCTTTATCAGATAACTCTGGCATATTTTCAAAAAAGTAATTTGTTGATACTTTATAAAATTTAGCTAAGTCTTGTAATACACTAATAGGTACCATTCTATCACCTAATTCATAGTGTTTATATGTAGATGTATTTACTCCTACTACTGAACAAATTTCTCTTTGTGTTAGATTAAATTGCTTTCTTAACTTACTCATATTTGTTCCTATAGTGACATCCATTGGTTTTCTCTTTTCCATAGAATTACCTCCTATTTTCCTTCATAAATCTATTATAACACAAAATTTCCATTTTGGAACATTTGATACAAAATTTGTCGAAAAAACACAAAATTAAAAATTTTTAAATTTTTCTAAATTGCAACTTGACATTGTGGAACTTATTTGTTATGATGTTATCGCAATTTCCATATTGGAACTTTTATTTTAATACAAAATATGCCAATTTGGAACTTACATTTTGTTCTTTGACAACTAAATAGAGTCAGATATTGTAAGCGCCCTATTCTGCTGGCCCGTTAAATAAATACAAGTGGTGCCTAGCGATTACCCTATCGGTACGGGAGTTATGGAATTACTAAAATTTCAGGTTTATGGGATACTCTACCCTCTTGACCCACAAGTAAAGAGAAATATAGAAAGAAGGTTGATATAATGAAAAAGAAAGAAAATTACATTAAATATTTTACTGATAATGTTGATGAATTTGAATTGTCAGCTTATGTATGCCAAGCTATGTTTAATTTAATGAAATTAACAAATATGAGTGAAGAAGAAATTTATAAAAAATATGAATTTACAAATAATTGTGATAGCGAAAAAACTGATAGAAAGGCTTTATATAAAATGCTAGTTGATATAGAAAAAATAGATCCTAGCATTCCATATAATAACTACTATTTGAACTATTTCGAATAAGGAGGTTGATATATGTCCGCAAACGAAACTTTAGAATTACTATCAAAACAATGGTGCTCTCTACAAGATTTAATGAAGTTAACTAATCTTGGAAGAAATTCAGCACTAAAAATTAGAAAAGAAATTATTACAGATTTAGAAGATAAAGGTTATAAATTACCTTGTGGATTAATACCTATGTGTGAAGTTGTTAACAAGTTAAACATTAATATTAATTATTTACAAAATATGGTATGGATGGAAGTTAAATGATACCCATAGAACAATTAAAAATAGACATAAAAAAAGACAACATTATTGAAGGAATAATGAAGTCTAATGGATTATATTGTTTAGTTGCAGAACCTAAGGTTGGCAAATCATTTTTAGCACTACAGATTGCCAATTCTCTAACTAACAATAAAGAGTTCTTAGGATTTAAAGTAAATCCCACTCCTGTTTTATATATTAGCACAGAACTCTCAAGTTTACAACTTAAGGAAAGATTAAATATAACGAGTTATGAGTTTTCTCCTAACTCGTTCTTCTTCCTTGAGAAAGATTCTAATCATAGATTATGTTTAACAGATGACTTACAATTAGAACTAAAAGAATTCTCAAAAACCTATAATGGTAGATTTGTAATAGTTGATATTATGTGTGGTATTGATTATGGTTATGAATTAGATATAAATAATTATAGTGATGTTATGAAAAGGATGTTTGATAAATATAGAGAACTATCTAAAAAATATAATTTAACATTTCTACTAGTACACCATTTAAATAAAGAAGGTAAAACTTTAGGTAGTACAGGTATAGATGGAAATATGAATGGTATATTAACTCTAATTAATAATAAAGATAATACCTATACATTAAAAATAATAAATAGAGATTTTGAAGAACAAAATCTTAATTTGATAAAAAATGATAAATTAATATTCGAAATAACGAATGAAGATAATTCAGAATTAGATTTTAATTTGTCTGCATTTATGAGATATGTAATTAAGAAAAAAGAAGTTATATTTACTCCAGCAGAAATAGTAGCTGAATTAAATTTATTAATTACCCCTTCTCGCTTTGGTAGATTATTAAATGGTAATATAAAAAGATTAGAACAAGAAGGTATATATGTTGAGTTAAATAGAACTGCTACATCTAGAAATTATAAAGCTAAGTTTATAGAACCACTTAGTTTAGAAGACTAAGGTCCTAGGATTTATCCTAACTCACATTTTGGGCTATGCCCTAGTGAGATAAGTCATAAAATGACTAATTATGGTGGTATAATAGATGTTGAGGTGAATATTATGAATTGCATGTGTGCTATATACCAAAAATTTTACAGTTCTTTAAAAAATTTAGATTCAATATCCATTAATAATGATTTTTTTGACAATATATCATATTTTGATTCTTTCTTTAATGAATTTAGAAGCATAACTTTTGCATTACAAAATAGTTTTAAACACGATGAAACTGCAATGCAAAATTATGATATATTAAAAAATAAGTATCTTTTATCTGACAATATGAAATGGTGTAACGAAACAAGAGTAGATGTTACACATAAAAAACCTTTTCAACTTAACAAAATAGTTGATGTTGATCTATACTATATGGATAAATCGAGAACAAAAATACACTATAATTTTGATTTAGCTGTTAATGATATGTCTTTAAAAGAAATTACTGAAGAAATAATAAAAGAGTTTTCCCTAATAAAAACTGATGAACCAGAAATATACTTTACAATAAACTACTATTTCTTAGACAATAAGGAAAATATAAATGTTTTTGATAATATAAATGAAATTTTATCAAACATGAATAACTTTCTAATAGAATTTGATAAAAACATTCAATACGAATGCAACAATTGCGAATTAGTAAAAAGTAAAATCTCTAATATACTTAATCGTATAATAGTTAAAAACATTGAATTACAAAAAGATGGTGTTTTTGATGTAAAAGATAAAACAATTAAATTTGGATCTACTGCTCTATTTGCTTTTGGAAGTCAAGAAAATATCATACTTAAAAATCCAAAATCATCTATAAAAGACAATCCACTTTTAAAGGGTGAAACATTTGAAGAATTATTTTTATCATTTATATCAAGTCATATTTACATATATTTTATTCAACAAAAACATATAATGCCAACATTTTTCATTTTTTTCGAAGATGGAACATTTACTATCAAATCTTTTTTGTTCGACAATAAAGCAACAATGTACAAACAAATTAATGAAATTGCAAACAATATAACAAAAGAAAAAATTACAGCAGTATTTTTAGTAAATGAAATGTATGGTTACAGAGAATATAATGAAGAAATAACAAAACTACCATATGAAGAGAGAATTCTACACTCAGACATTGAATATTTATCATTTTCAATGATAACAAATAAATTACAAGAAAAGTATTATTTAATAGACACAAATAAAATTATCGATGAAAAATCATTGATTAATATCATGTCAAATTTAAAAGAATATGAGACAGATTGCATAATAACAGTATTAAATCCAATAAAATTAGTTTTTCAAAAAGCAAATGAATCTAACAACCACTAAGGTTGTTTTTTTATATAAGGAGGTTGATATATGTATGATGGAAAACAAGTATTAAGATTTGTTAATAATTATAAAACTAAAGATTTATATCTTATAGGTAATGAAATGAATAAAAGAATTGGTACAGGCAATTATGATTCGGAAAGAACTAAATTTAATGTACATTATAAAGATATTAATAAGAATAATTTATATCAAGAAGTTAAATCTATTTTAAAAGATAGAAATATAGAATATTCTCATAAGTCTAAAACAAATATATTAAATGGTGTAACATTTACAAGTGGCCCAGAGTTTTTTACGACTCTGGGTTTACCATTTAAAGAAACTGATAGAGTTTATCAATCAGGTGATAAGAATGGTCAAAATATATTAGTACCTGATATTAAATCTAAAGATAACATACCATACGAAGTAACTAAGTATTTTGATTGTTGTATGAAGTTTTTAGAAGATATTGTTGGTAAAGAAAATATAGTAATGGCACAAGTTCATTATGATGAAGATACTCCTCACCTACAAGCTTACTTCTTACCTATTGTTAATGAAGTTAAAAGGAAATGTTATAAACGAGATTCAGAAGGAAATTTAATTAAAGAAAATGGAAAAACTATATTACTTAGAGATAAAGACAATAAAATCATTTATGAATCTGTTAAAGGTAACTTTTTAAATAATGATCAATTTTGGAAAGATTTAGGTGGAAGAAATTCTTTTGCTAATATTCAAGATAAATTTAATAAATATATAACTGATTGTGGTTATAAATTAGATAGAGGTAATATTGGTTCTAATAAAGTTCATCAAACTAAATTAGAATATAAAATAAATGAATTAAAATCTGAAATGAATAATTTATATAAAAATATTGAAAAGTATAATATTGAAATAAATAAATCTAAAGAAGTTTTAGAAAATAAAGTTAAAAACAATAACTTAAATGTTAAGAAAAATATTATTGGATATAGTTCTAAGGATGTTGAAAAGTTAATTGACTACTCTACTAATTTAGAAAGATTAAATAATATAAATAAAAACAAATTAGATTCTAATGAAAAGACTATTAATGCTTTATCAATAGAAAATAATTTTTATAAAAATAATAAAGAATTAATTAATACTAAAAAATATGTTTATAAGCAAAATATGGAATTGAAAAATAAAGATGACGAAATTGATTATTGGAAAAACGCTTTTAAAAAAGTATCTAATGCTTTAGATATTAAGTTAAATAGAAAACCTATGAAATATGTAAGTGATTATATTAGTCTAGCTGATTCAATTAAAGCTGCTAACAAACTTAATAAAGAAGCAGAAGAAGCTGCTGATGAATTTCATAAGTTATTTGAATTATAGAAAGGATGTGATATTTATATCAATAAGACAAGCTAAAATTAATGAATGTACAAAAGATGGTAGAAGTTGGTATGTTGATTTAACATATAGAGATTTATTAGGTAAAAGATGCAGATATCATTCTAAGAAATTTGCTACTCGTAGAGAAGCAAAAGATCATGAAGCTGAATTCAAAGTAAAAATTAAAAATCAAACGGAGTTTACTGATTTAACTTTTAAAGATTTAATACAAGAACATTATCAATATCAACAAGATAAAGTTAAAGTAACCACGCTATCTAATTATAGAAATATGATGGTATATTTGGAACCATTAGAAAATATTAAATTAGAATCTTTTAATATTAGACACTTTGAAATGTGGAGACAATTTATGAATAGTAAGCCTATTTCTACTAGATATAAAAATGGGGTTTACAAATACTTAAAAGCATTAATGAATTTTGGTACTAAATGGTATGATATTAACTTTGTTAAAGTTTATAATAAAATGACTAACTTTACTAATCCAAACGAAAGAAAAAAAGAAATGTTATTTTATACATTAGATGAGTTTCAAAGATTCTTATCTGTAGAAAATAATTTAAAATTTAGGTGTGCATTTCAAACTTTATTTTATTGTGGTCTTAGAAATGGTGAATTAAGAGGATTAACTTGGAACGATATAGATTTTAATAGAAGCACTTTAACTGTTAATAAAAACATTGTTAAAGTCCCTGACCCTAAAACCGGCAAGCCTTATACCGTTACCAGTCCTAAAACAAGTTCAAGTTATAGAACTATCCCTATTCCCAATTTCTTATTAAAAGATTTATCTGATTTATATAATGATGATGCTAACTATTATGGATTTAGAGAATCTTGGTATGTTTTTGGTAATATTGATCCTTTATCTGCTACTACTCTATTAGATAGAAAAACAAAGAATGCTTTTATGGCTAGAGTTAAAGATATAAGAATACACGACTTTAGACATAGTTGTGCTTCTTTATTAATAGATAGTGGTGCTAATATAACTTTAGTTGCTAAATATCTCGGGCATACTAAAATAGATGAAACATTAAATACTTATTCTCATATGTATCAAAATAGACTTGATACGATTGTTAATATTATTGAACTACAAAATAGTAGATTAAATAACAATATTATTGAAGCAAAACCAACTATTTTATTAGATCATAAAGAAGCATTACCTGAACCAGAAGAAGAATCATATGATTATGAAGAATATGAAATAGTAAAACCTAAAAACAAAGATGACCTAGTCCTTTAACGGACTAGGTCTCTTTTTTATTTTAATAATATTTTTTTTATTCAGTTCTAAACCCTCAATAATTCGTTTCAAATAAATGCCATGTTTAATGTAATTAACTCCAAGTTCTCCAATTTTATTCATAAGTTGAGTAAAAAATTCAATTCTACTATCTATAATTGGAACTTCACTACCGCTCCAAGACCATGAGTAAGATTCAAGTTGTAATCTCTTAAACAAGTCATAATCATCATTCAATTTTAAGTAATTAATCAAACAATTAATTCTACATTCTTTTGAACGCTCTGCTATTATAGAAAATAAAATAATTATTGTATCTTCTTTGTTAGCATACTCTTTTAATAGTTTAATTAAATATACTTCTTCTTTTGCGTAATTATTTTTTTCATTAAAAAATAATTGTTTTAACAAATATATCTTTTCTCTTTTTTCAATTTCTAAGATTTTTGAAATAGTATAATTTATTATTTCATCACTTTCATACCAAATATATTTTAAAGAATTATCATTATGATAAAATGGATTTTTTATTTTTAAAAGCTTTAGATACTTATCAACAAATAACTTATAATTTATTTCTAAAAACATTTTAAAATATGTTCCATCATAGTCTATACCTTTTCTATATTGAATCAACAATAAATATAGATCCATTAAAATATCATAATTGTTTTCAAATCCCCTTTTAAGTTTTTCAGGTGTATTTTTGCTATGTTTATTAAAAAGCATTGATGTATATAACGAAAGTTCAAATAAATTTTCTTTGTATGTTTCATATATTATTTTTATAACCTTTGGATAAACTTGCTCATCTACTATTAAATATTTATCTAAAAAACTTAAATCAATATTATATCCTGATTTTAATTCAATCTTTTTAGATATAAAGTTCATTATTTCCTGTAGTTCTTGTTCATTAACATCATGTTCATTGATTAATGAATAACAATTAATTAAAAAATAATGCTTGTTATTATATTCATGTTTTAACAATATTGATTTTACATCATTATAACTAGAATTATTTATACAAATTTCTAAAATTTTACTTATTGGAAAATTCTTTAATACATCATTTATTATGCAAATTTCTAACAATTCATTTGCATTAGCCTTATATTCTTTAAAAGCCTCTACTAAAAACGTACTTATAGCTTTATTGGTTTCATAATCATTTTCTAATAGTTTTTCTTCTTCTATATATTTAAGCTGTTTTATATATTGCTTTATATCACTAATATTTAATGTAGATATAAATTGTTGCATATTTTTCCTAGTATGGTCACCATTAAATTCATCATCAACATTATTAATTAATAATTTATAAAAATCAAAAACTATATTATCTATTATTATTTCTTTATACTTAATTTTAAAACAATCAAATTTTTTCATAAATTCATTTATAATGATAGCCGTTTTAAAATCAAATGGCTTAAATAATTCAATTATATGATAAATTTTGCTTTTATCATTTTCAATAATTCCTTTAAAATTTTCTTCTTTACCATAACCAGAAGAATAAAGACTATTTAAGACATCTATAATGTATTCTTTCATTTTAATATTTTTACACAAACAAATTAAACAATCAAACATTTTATTTCTAAGTGTTCTCAAACTTTCACACTCGCATAACGTATATTGAATTATAGTAACGCTTCGTCTTTCATTTTCTACAGTATAATCACCACTTATTTTAAAATATTGTTTAAATAAATTTAATAACAAATATGCCAAATCATCATTCTTAGTATTAATAAATTCATCCCATATCTGTTCGATAATAGTAGTTTGAATATCAAAATTATTATAATGTATTTCTTCTTCAAATCTCCATGAATTTGCTAATAATTTGTAAACATCTTGAATAATACTATTATCCTTTTTAATATATTCTAAAATAATATTTATAACACATTTCAAATTGTTAGAATATTTAAATAAACTTAGTAGGTTTAATAATTTATCTTTTGGATATTCTCTATTTTTTTCATTATTAATTAAATAATAATCATTTTTTATAGAATTATCTTTTATTTTTTTTATATTTTCTATGCAGTAATCTAATGTTTCTAATTCTAATAATCGACCAAAAGACTCTAAATAATCTTGTTTACTTAAAGAAAAATCATTAATTTTTTCCCAGACAAATTTAACACTATCATTAATAATTCTTAAAACTTCTTCACTATGAAAAACGTTTACTAACATATTAATATTTTCTATTAATCTGCTTTTGTTTTTGGAAAACATTAATACTATTAATTTTGATAAATCAATCTCTTTTTTTACAACAATACTTAAAAATAATGAATAATTCGACAAACATTGTTCAGATATTTTAGCAATATTTTCATCTATCATATCAATAATTTCATTATCGTGTAATACTTTCATGTCATCTTTTATTTTTCCTAATTGAATGTCAAATAAATCTATTATTTTTTTATGTTCTAAATCATTAATATCAATGGCATTTACTATAGTAATAATTGCTAATGTCTTCATTATAGTTGGATTTTTTTGTGATATAGAATTAATCATAGTTCTATAATAATCTTCATAAATATCACTAACTGTATATTCCTTTATTTTTGTTTCTTTTTCTAATAGTTTGACAGCCATCATCATCAATCTAGCATTTCCTTTAGATATAGATAAAATATTTCTAATATTTCTTTCACTTCTAATTTTTGTCTCACTTTTAATAATTTCAATTAACTGTTCATTACTTAAAGGTTCAATTAGAACGAATGAGATATCATAAAATCTTTTTGTTATTTCTTCGATTTCTTTTATTCGATTAACCACTTTTGATTTCGCATAATCCCTAACAGTAGCTACTATTTTCAAATTTAATTTATTTATCGGATCTAAAAAATATAAAATTTGTTCTATTGCATTTATATTATTTATATCATCTATAAAAATTACATAATTTTTATCTTTCTTTAAATATTTTTTTAAATCATTAAATAGTTCTTGGCTTCTATTTCTAATACAAAAAATTTCATATTCATTAAATCGTTCACTATCGTTTATTAATAAATCTAATACTATATGAGTTTTCCCTACACCCGATTTTCCAGATATTAATGTTATTTCATTATTAATAATTGAAGTATAAATTTTTTCTTTTTCTTCTTCTCTAAATAATAATTTTTTATTAATTTTAACACTAGAAGCTGTTGAATTATATTCATCTAAAAAATCTTTTGAAGATAAGATTTGTAGTGTATCGATGCTAATATCTAAAAACTCTTTTGCAATCAAGGGATATTTTTCACTTAATAAATTAGCAATCATATCTATATTATATATTTCTAATATAATATCTTCTTTTTTACACATATCATTCAAAGCCTTGAAATTTTTCATTTTTAGGTTCGAAGATGTATGAAAATATATTATTTTTGCATTGCAAATATTACAATTAGATATTTCAAGAATGCACTTTTCTATATCACTTTTTATTTTTGAAAATAACGATGTCTTTTGAACTGTATACTCAACTAAAATATATTTCCCATTGTGTAATATAAAAGTATCAGGTGTTCCTGGTGTTGTCCGATTAGATTCATCTTGAGAGCCTAACTGATTAATATTTTCGTATCCCATAGAAAATAAAATCTTATTACACATATTTTGAAACTCTCCCTGTTCCATTTTTCTAATTGCCGCCTTTATATCATTATTATCATACATATTTACACTTCCTTTACTACTAAAAAACGCCAATACAAAAACTTATCAAATTAATAAGCCTGTACTAGCGCCTCTTTTTAATTCTCTTTATTAAATAATTCTTCTACAATTAAATCTCTTGAATGTAAATTATTATTCTTTCCTAACAATAAATTTTCATAAAATTTAATTAAGAAACTATTATCTTGTTTTATATTTAAATAATTATTAAAATAATTACTTCTTACTAATGCATTTCTATAATAAACTGATTTTTCTTTGAACATAGTGTTATCCACATCATATCCAAGTGACACTAAATACTTTTCTATAAATAATGCTGTAGTTCTAGTATTACCTTCTCTAAATGGATGTATTTGCCATATACTTGAAGAAAAGTTAGTTATATTATTAATTACATCAACTATATTCATTTCATTATAGTTTTTATTTTTTTCTAACGATATATCATAATCTAATGATTGTTGTAATAATTTACAATCCCCATAAGCAACTGAATCATTATTTAAAATTCTTTCGTGTTTAGAAAAGTCTACTTTTCTAAATTCCCCTGCAAATTCATAAACATCTTTAAATAAATATTCATGAATATATTTTATATAATCTACTGATAGTTCAAAATTATCTTCTTCTAATAATTGAACTATTCTAGTAGAAACTAAATCACATTCAAATTCATCTTGAATTGTTTTATCAGTTTTATCTTTTTCTACATAATATTGTTTTAATTCATTTTCAACTTCATAAATTGTTTTTTCCCCTGTTACATTTTCTTGTAACAACTTTTCTAAATACTTAGATGGTTTTAAGTTATCAACTTCTTGAAGTCCAATAGCCATATCCCATTGTAATTGTTTTATATAGTTTTTAGGTGTTTCTGTTTCAATATAATCATTTATACTTGAATCTAATTCTTTTTCTGACATTTTAGCACC
>CALVKW010000005.1 GCA_944333345.1 uncultured Bacilli bacterium
TAAAGAGGTGATAAGATGAAAAAGTTATATAGAGTAAAACATCAACAGGATTTTGATAGAATCATAAAAAAAGGAAATCGAAAGAAAAATGATATCTTCATCATCTATTCTGAAAAAAACAACTTACCATATTCTAGATATGGTATATCAGTAGGGAAGAAGCTAGGCAATGCAGTATATAGAAATAAAAAGAAAAGGCAAATTCGCTCTATAATAGATAATTTAGAAAAAGACTATGTAAAAACAAAAGACTATATTATAATATTAAGAGAGAAGGGAAAGAATTTAGAATATCAATCACTAAATCAGAAATTAAAGTCCCTTATAATTGAAAGAAAGGACAAAAAATGAAAAAAAGTAAATTAAAAATAATTATAGTATTAATACTATTATTACTAACAACAGGATGTACACAAACATTAGTAGATGATGATAAACAAGCAGTAAGAAACGAACAAACAGGACAAAATTTAACAGAAAATATTCTATGTCAACCAACCAACAAAGAAAATATAAAATTATATGAAGAAAATGGAGTAAACATTGATAAATTACCAACGTGTGATGAGTTTAAAATAACATCTGGTAAATACGAAGGTCTATGGACAAGTATTTTTATTAAACCATTAGCATTTGTATTATTATGGTTAGGAAGATTAGTTGGAAATTATGCTGTTTCATTAATCATTATAAGTATCATTATAAGATTAATATCATTTCCAATTACCAAAAAGACTGCACTGCAATCAGAATTAATGAAAAAAGCACAACCAGAAATAGAAAAAATCACTAAAAAATATAAAGATAAACAAGATCAAGAATCTATGATGAGACAAAGTCAAGAAATGATGATGGTATATAAAAAATATAATATAAGTCCAATGTCAGGATGTATATTTGCAATGTTACAATTACCATTATTTATAGCTTTCTTTGAAGCAGTTCAAAGAACTCCTGCACTTTTTGAAGATAGGTTCTTAGGATTACAATTAGGAACTACACCAATGGTAGGAATTACATCAACAACATTTATTGCTTATCTAGTTTTAATGTTACTAATTGCTGCAACAACATTCTATTCATTTAAAATGAATATGACAGGAAACAATATGGACCCTAGTATGAAAATGATGCCAATAATGATGAGTGTAATTATTATAATTACAGCACTATTCATGCCATCAGCATTAGGAATTTACTGGGTAACATCTAACTTATTAACAATAATTCAAAATATTGTAGTAAAAAGGAGTAAAGAAGTACATGGAAAAGCATAAATTTGTAGGTAAAACGAAAGAAGAAGCAATAGAAAATGCTAAAATAGGATTACAAGAATTAGAAGAAAACTTAATTATTAAGGAAACAGAAGTACAAAAAGGTGGACTGTTCAAAAGTAAAAAAGTAGAAGTGGAAGTAATAGAAAAAAGAGAAGTAGTAAAAGAAATAAAAGATTACTTATCAAAATTAATTAAAGATTTAGGATTTACTGCTAATATTGAAGTAAAAACTAAGGAAAATGTCCCAACTTATACAATTTATTCAGATAATGATGCATTATTAATTGGAAAAAATGGTAAAAACCTTCAAGCCTTATCAACGGTAGTTAGCCAATATATAAAAAAGGAAATAGGGGAGTCATATAAATTTCTAATTGATATTAACTCTTACAAAGAAAAACATGAAAAGCAATTAATAAGACTTGCAAAAAATGTTGCAAGAGAAGTTGCAACAACAAGAATAGAAGCGAAAATGGATTCCATGAATTCATATGAAAGAAGAATTATACATAATGCTTTAGCAAATAACAAGAAGGTATATACAGAAAGTGAAGGAGAAGAGCCAAATCGCTATGTAGTAATTAAACCTAAGGAAGAGGAATAACTCTTCTTTTTTTGTCTAAGAATGTAAAATCATAGGATGAAATCTATAAAAATAAAAGAAAAATGATAAAATAAAAAAAAGAGGTGTCTTTATGCATATAGGAATTATCAGATATAAAAATAAAATAATTTATATTGATTTAAAAGATAATAAAATATATGGATATTACTATACCAAAAAAGGAAAACAAATTGTTTCCTCTAATATTATATTATCATTAATAAATAGTTTATTTGAAAGAGAAAAAGAAACGTTTGTTACAACAGAAAATGAATATAAAATATATATAAATAAAGAAACCGGATATAAACACTTTTATAAAAATAATCAACAAGACATATTAAAATTTTTCTTAGAAAATGGTAAAAATGCAATAATGTATGATAATGAAAATACATCTATAGTAAAAAAAGGTAAAAGAATTTTATAAAAAGCATCAAAGCGTCAGATTCATTTTAAATTTTGTAGTAATATATTCTACATTAATGGCAACGGACATAGTAGATAAAGTATATACTGCATCAGAAACACTAGCAGAAAGTCAAGGATTAGAACTTTCTTTCATTGAAGAAAATTCTGATTGCTATTTTGACTATCATCAATTATGTCAATCAATACAAGAATCTCTTTCTTTAAGCACTGAAGAAAAAGAAAGTTTATATAATGAAGATTTATTTAATGATATATGTGCAACTCCAATGACTATAGATAGGATAAAAGATTTAGAAGAAAAGATAACAGATGTAGAAATAGTCCCCTTCACAGAACAAGATTACCAAGATCAACAACAAAAGAAAGAGGAAAATGAATTTTATACAGTCGGTTACTATAGTCCTTTAGAACCTAATATTTTACATGTAGATGAAAATCGAAGTCCTGACGAAATAGAAGATACTAAATATCATGAATTTATTCACTTACTCCAGGATAATAATAAATATTATTATATAAGAGAAGCTGTTGCTGAAATAGCATCTAATGAATATTTTGGTGCACCACTTAATAGCTACCAAGAAGCAGGAAAAAGAATAAAAGCTTTAATGGAAACAATAGGTAGTAATTCTATTTGGAATATCTGCTTTAGTGGAGATGATTCACAACTAATAAATATTTTAAAAGAAAATTTATCAGAAGAAGAATATCAATCCTTTTGTAAAATTTTAGAAACTTCGCCTGCAAATTTAGATTCTGAAAAAAGAGAAGAATTGAATAAAAATTTTGATGATATTTTATCAATTCTATACAATAATATGTATAGTTCATCTATCGAAGAGGACGAAGTTATCAAAAAAATATATGAATCAGAAACGGGTGAAATTTTTGGAGTTGAAAGAAATTATTTTCGTGATTGTAATTTAGAAGATAATAAAATTATTAACGAAAGACATCTTTTAACTGATGCTATAGAAGAAAATGCAATTGATATAGATTTTTATAAAAAAAATAGAAGAGAAATAACTGAACAAGAATATCAAATAAAACAAATACAGGGCGAAGAAGTAGAAAAGGAATTCTACATTTACGACAATCCAGAAACAAGTGATTATGTATATCAAGAATACTCAAAATGTTTTGACCCAGAACATTTTGACCCAGTTGAACTAGAAGAAAAAGAAAAAGAATGGGCAGATTTAGGATATGGTGAATTTGAATATTTTAGTATTGAATTATCCCCAATCCAAATAGAAGAAATTAGTTCTTTAAGACAACAAGGTGCATCAATAACATATAATATAAATTATATATCACCAGATTATTCATCAGCAAATATCTTGTATTCCCGTGATAAAGAAAATGGTACAGAAATACCAGTTGTTTATTTTCAAAAAGAAGTAAAATTAGACAATTTTAAATCTAATAATAAAAGTTTAACTCAAACAATAGAAACAAGTAAGAGCTTCAAATAGCAAGTAAAAATGAAAAGGCGTGAGTTTCGTCTTTTTTTAATTTAATGAAAAGAATTTAAAATAATGTGCTATAATATACGAAGAAAAAGGGAAGTGATATCATGAATGACACAATTGTAGCAATATCAACTGCTCTAGGAGTAGGAGCAATTTCCATAGTTCGACTAAGTGGAAATGATGCAATAGAAATAGTAAATAATTGTTTTAAAGGTAAAGATTTAACTAAAGTAGCAAGCCATACCATTAATTATGGACATATTATGGATAATAAGGAAATAATTGATGAAGTATTAGTATCAGTTATGAAATCCCCAAAAACATATACAACAGAAGATGTAGTAGAAATTAATTGTCATGGGGGAATCATTTCTACAAAACGTATTTTAGAGACTATGTTAACTCATGGAGCACGTTTAGCCGAACCAGGAGAATTTACCAAGAGAGCTTTTTTAAATGGAAGAATTGATTTAGTTGAAAGTGAAGCAGTTATGGATATCATTGATAGTAAAAGTGAAGAAGCAAATAAGTTAGCACTATCTCAACTAAGTGGTACCACCTCTAAAATGATAAAAAAGTTTAGAGAAACATTAAAACAGCTACTTGCAAGTATTGAAGTAAATATTGACTATCCAGAATATCATGATATTGAAGTAGTAACAAAAAATCAAGTAAAAACATCGATTAAAGACATGAAAATAGAGTTAGACAAAGTAATAAAAGAATCAAAAAATTTAACTTTAATTAAAGAAGGCATTAAAACAGTTATTGTAGGAAGACCAAATGTAGGAAAAAGCAGTATATTAAACAAGTTATTAGAACAAGACAAAGCAATTGTAACAGATATAGCTGGAACAACAAGAGACATTGTAGAAGGAGAAATCTATTTAGATGGAGTTTTATTAAATATCATTGATACTGCTGGTATTCATTCAACGGATGATATAGTAGAAAAAATTGGCGTAGAAAAAAGTCTTTCTATGATAGATGATGCAGATTTAGTAATTGTTGTCTTAAATAACAATGAAAATTTAACAAAAGAAGATGAAGAAATCTTAGAAAAAACTAAAGATAAACAGAGAATTATTGTAATTAATAAAAATGATTTAGATAAAAAGTTAGATATTTCTTCTAAAAAATTAGAAAATGTAGTAGAAACAAATACAAATACAGTAGAAGGAATCAAAAGACTAAAAGAAAAAATTATCGAATTATTCCAATTAGAAACTATAAAAACAAAAGATTATACATATCTAACAAACGCAAGACAGATATCGTTAGCTAAAAAAGCTTATCAAAGTTTAAAAGAAGCAGAAGAGGGATTATTAAATGATTTACCAATTGATATGGTAGAAATAGATTTAAAAGAAACCTTTGATTTATTAGGTGAAATTATAGGAGAGACCTATCGTGAAGAAATATTAGATCATTTATTTGCTAATTTCTGTGTAGGAAAATAGGGGTGATAACATGAAATATGAAATAATTGTTGTAGGCGGAGGTCATGCTGGATGTGAAGCAGCACTAGCAGCCGCTAGAAAAAATCATAAAACATTATTAGTAACATCAAATATAAATAATATTGCAGATATGCCATGTAATCCATCTATAGGAGGTCCTGCCAAAGGAATTGTTGTAAGAGAAATAGATGCCTTAGGTGGTGAAATGGGTAGAAATGCTGACAAAGGTGCATTACAAACAAAAATGTTAAATACTAAAAAAGGCCCTGCAGTACAAGCATTACGTTTTCAATCGGATAAAGTAACTTATCCAAAAGAAATGTTAAAGACGTTAAAGTCAACTAAAAATCTAGAAATCAAAGAAGCAATGGTAGAAAATTTATTAGTGGAAGATAAAAAGATGAAAGGAATCGAATTAGAAGACGGAACTAAAATTAATGCAGATGCCGTTATATTAACAACAGGAACGTATTTAAAAGCCGTAGTTTTAACTGGATCTAAGAAGACTCCAAGTGGTCCTCATGGGGAAAAAGAATCAAAATTTTTAAGTGATAGTCTTAGGAAATTAGGTTTCACAATAAAAAGATTAAAGACAGGAACTCCCCAAAGAATTGATAAAAATTCTATTGATTATAGTAAAACGCAAGAAGAAAAAGGAGATTCCGTTACGCATACATTTTCATTCGATAATATAGTTTATCGCAAGCCAGAAGATCAAATTTCATGCCATTTAATTTATACAACACCAAAAACACATGAAATAATAAAAGAACACTTAAATGAATCTAGTATGTATGGTGGATATGTAGAAGGAATTGGACCAAGATATTGCCCATCCATAGAAGATAAAGTAGTAAGATTTAGTGATAAAGAACGTCATCAATTATTTTTAGAACCAGAAAGTCTTTATTATGATGATATATATATTCAGGGATTCTCAACAAGTATGCCACCAGAAATTCAAGATTTAATGGTGCATAGTCTTCCAGGATTAGAAAAAGCCAAAATATTAAAATATGGATATGCCATAGAATATGACGCAATTGATTCTAAACAATTGAAAAGATCATTAGAAACAAAATTGGTAGAAAATTTATATACAGCAGGTCAAATTAATGGTACAAGTGGCTATGAAGAAGCCGCAGGACAAGGATTAATCGCTGGTATCAACGCCTCTTTAAAATTAGAAGGAAAAAATCCATTAATACTAAAAAGAAATGAATCATATATAGGTGTATTGATCGATGACCTTGTAACAAAAGGTGTAAAAGATCCATATCGACTTTTAACTTCTCGTGCAGAATACCGTCTTCTTTTAAGAAATGATAACGCTGATTTAAGATTAAGAGAGTATGGTCACCAAGTAGGTCTAATCAGTGAGGAAAAATATAAATCTTTCTTAGAGAAAAAAGAAAATATAAAATCACTAACAGAACTATTACAAACAACTAGAATTACACCCAAAAAAGAAATTAATGAATATATTGAAAAAATTCCATCAACTCCATTAAAAGATGGAATATCACTATATGATTTCTTAAAAAGACCAGAAGTAACTTTAGAAAATATAAAACATTTTATAGAAATAAATTATACTAATGAAGAGCAAGAACAAGTAGAAATTAATGCTAAATATGAAGGGTATATTAAAAAAGCCAATAAAGAAGCTTCCAAAATGTTATCCTTAGAAGAAAAAAATATTCCAGAAGATATTAATTATGAGGAAGTTCCTAATCTAGCAAGTGAAGCCAGACAAAAATTAAGTGAAGTAAGACCAACCACAATAGGACAAGCATCGCGAATAAGTGGAGTAAACCCTGCCGATATTTCAATATTAATGGTATATTTAAGAAGGAATAATTAAATGACAGAGCAAGAATTTATAGAAGAAATAAAAAAATTAGGAATTACTCCAACAAAAGCCAAGCTTCAAAAATTAAAAAAATTTTATCATTTATTAACAGAATGGAACAAAAAAATAAATCTAACAAGGATAACCAATAAAGAAGAAGTATATTTAAAACATTTTTATGATAGTCTAACAATAGTAACAGAGGTAGACCTTACCAAAGTAAATACACTGTGTGATGTAGGAACAGGTGCTGGATTTCCAGGAATAGTTTTAAAAATTTTCTATCCAAACTTAAAAATTACGTTAATCGATTCATTATTAAAAAGAGTAAAATATTTAAATGAAATAATAAAAGAATTAGATCTAAAAGATATTGTAGCTATTCATACTAGAGGAGAAGATTATCATGAAATATTTGATGTAGTGACTGCCCGTGCTGTAGCCAATATAGAAAAACTATTAAAGTATACCATGCATTTAGTAAATACTGATGGAAAATTAATTGCAATGAAAGGTAATATAGAGGAGGAGTTATCAGCAGAAGTTCAAAGAAGAATTAATAAAGTATATAATATAGAAAAAATAAATAAATTTTATTTACCGAAAGAAAACAGTCATCGTAGCTTAGTAATTATAAGTAAAAAAAGGCAGTAGTCTTTTTTTATTTTTGTTTTTCCTTGAAAGGCATTAGAAAATAGTCTATAATGATAACATAGGATTACTAGGAAGAATAAAAAGTGAGGGATGGATATGCAAGAGCAAAATAAAGATGAAGTTGTTTATCTATATTTAGACGACATTATACCAAATAGATTTCAACCCCGTGAAGTTTTTGATGAACGAGCTTTAAAAGAACTTGCAGTATCAATCAAAGAACATGGTGTAATACAACCTATTATTGTACGAAATGTAAATGGTAAATATGAAATTATTGCCGGAGAAAGAAGATATAAAGCCTCAGCTTTAGCTGGTTTAACTAAAATACCTGCAATAATTAGAAATTTAGATGACAAAGAAAGCTCAAAAGTTGCGTTATTAGAAAATTTACAAAGAAGAAATTTAAATCCAATCGAAGAAGCAAGAACTTATCAAAAAATATTAGAACTAGATGAAATGACTCAAGAAGACTTAGCCAAGACTATGGGAAAAAGTCAATCAGCAGTAGCCAATAAAATTAGACTATTGGGTCTTTCAGATGAAGTACAGGATGCCCTTCTAAAAGAGCAAATTTCTGAAAGACACGCGAGAACATTATTAAATATTACAGATAAAAAGAAACAAAGAGAAATGCTAAAAAAAGTAATAAGTGAAAAAATGACAGTGAGGCAATTAGAACAAGAGATAAAAGCAATGTATTCAAAAGAAGGGAAAGGAGACTCTATGAATAACCAAGCTATGAATATGGAATCATCTCCAATCACTGCAACATCATTTGTTAACAATAACCCTTTGATGCCAACAGCAGATTTACCGGAAGATACTTCTGACTATGGAAAAATAAAGATAGCTCCACCAGAAGGAGAAGAACATACACCACGGTTCATTAATTATGGAGAAATAAATGATGATGATGACGACGACGATAATCCTGTAGGTGGAATTAATCCCTCTAGCAATCCAGCATCTCCTAATATAAAAGATATGAAAGCAAATGCCATTGATATTAATGCTCCGCAAGAAAAACCAACTGGAGATTTGGATAGTTTGTTAAATATTACAACAGCTCCAGCAGGAAACACCAAATCTCAAGACAATTTTAAATTCATTACACCAGCAGAAGAAATCGTTAAAACAGACGCAACAAAAGCAAAACAAGCAAAAACAGAAGACTATTTTAAAACACCGGACTTAATTCCAGTAGATTTACCAGATGCAGTTCAAACCAGAAATACAAACACAGTATCATTAGAAGAAATTGAAGCTAAAAATCAACCATTTAAGAACTTGCCAGAACCCACTCCAAGAGATTCACGATTTGAACATAATACATTAAATAATACTAATGTAAACGCAAACTTATTTGGAGAGATAAAAAAAATAGAACCAAATACAAAAAAGAATGAAAAGTTCACAGTCCAAAAATCCATTGATATGATAAGAAATTTAGTAGAGGAATTAAATCATCATGGAGTAAATGCGGATATAGATGAAATGAATTTTTCTAAGTCATATCAAATTATTATAAAATTAGATAAGAGTGCAGAATAAGAGTAGATAAAATCTACTTTTTTTGCGAAAAGCATTTAAAAAACACTATTTATTTGATACAATATATTAGTAAAAATGGAAAAAGGTGATAAACATGGGAAAGGTGATATCGTTAGTAAATCAAAAGGGTGGAGTAGGAAAAACAACAACCAGTATCAATCTTTCTGCATCATTAGCAGTATTGGGTAAAAAAGTATTATTAATAGATTTAGATCCCCAAGGAAATACTACAACCGGTGTGGGAATTAATAAAGGAGATATTGAACGCAGTGTTTATGATGTCTTAATCGGAGAATGTAAAATAGAAGAAGCTATGATAAAAACAAAATATAAAAATCTTTATGTTCTACCAGCAACAATAAATTTAGCAGGATTAGATATAGAACTAGTAGAAAAAAGCAAACAAGAATCCGGGTTTTTAAAAGGGGAGCAATTAAAAAACCATTTAGCAGATATAAAAAACAGTTTTGATTTTATTATTATTGATTGCCCACCATCTTTAGGAATTATAACAACAAATGCATTAACTGCATCAAACTCCGTAATAATACCAGTACAATGTGAATTTTTCGCTCTAGAAGGAATCACACAATTATTAAAAACAATTATGCTAGCCCAAAAGAGTTTAAATCCAACATTGGATATAGAAGGTGTATTATTAACAATGCTAGATTCTAGGACAAATCTAGGGTTTGAAGTGGTGGATGATATTCGAAAATTCTTTAAAGAAAAAGTATATAACACAATTATTCCAAGGTTAGTTCGGTTGACAGAAGCTCCATCCCACGGAGAACCAATCATAGCATACGATCCAAAAAGTCGTGGAAGTGAAGCTTACTTAAATCTAGCAAAGGAAGTGATTGAAAGAAATGGAAAATAACAAGCGTAGAGCATTAGGGAGAGGTTTAGAAGAATTATTCTATAATGAACCAATTGCATATGATAAAATGGAAGAAAGAATCTTAACAGAAACTCCAAAAGAAGAAATTAAATATGTAAAAATTGATGAATTAAGAAGCAATCCTTATCAACCAAGACAAGTATTTGATGAGGAAGCACTACAAGAATTAGCTAATTCTATAAAAGAACATGGCGTATTTCAACCAATAATTATTAAAAAAAGTATAAAAGGTTATGAAATTATTGCCGGTGAACGTCGTGTTAAAGCCTCAAAAATGGCGGGGTTAGATGAAATTCCAGCAATTATCAGAGACTTTACAGATGAAGAAATGATGGAAATCGCTCTATTAGAAAATCTACAGAGAGAAAACCTAAATCCAATGGAAGAATCAAGAGCTTACAAAAAACTAATAGATACATTGCATATTACACAAGAAGACTTAGCAAAACGTCTAGGCAAAAGCAGGAGTTATATTACTAACATGATAGGATTACAAACTTTACCGGATACAATTCAAGCAATGCTTACTGACAAAAAAATGTCTATGGGACATGCTAGAGTATTAAGTAAATTAGAAAACGCAGAGCAACAAGAAGAACTAGCCGAAAAAGTAGTGAATGAAGGAATAAGTGTTAGAGAATTAGAAATAATTACTCAATCACCAGAAAAATTTGCTAGAACACATAAAATTCAAAAGCACGTTTCAAAATCAAACGAATATCAATATTTAGAAGAAGAATTATGTGATAAACTTGGAACAAAAGTAAAAATAAAATCTAACAAATTAGAAATAAGCTTTGTAAATGGTAATGACTTAAATCGTTTATTAGAGATAATGAATTTAGATACAAGGGGGTAGTCCTGATTGAAAATATTTAACACTATAACGATAGATGTACAACATATTATCTATCCAATTATATATATAATTATAGGGTTTATTACTTACAAATTGTTAAAAAAATTGGTAAATAATATTTTGTTAAAAACACCAAAAATGAAAAAACAACATCAACAAAGAGCAAATACAATAAGAATAGTAATATTAAATGTAATAAAATATGCAATTGTAATCCTTGTTTTATTAGCAATTTTAGCAACATTCGGAGTAAATGTAAAATCAATTGTTGCAGGACTAGGAATTACAACTGCCGTATTAGGACTAGCCTTCCAAGATTTGGCAAAAGATTTAATAGCAGGTATATCTATTATTACAGAAGACCAATTCGAGGTGGGTGATACGATTGAATATGACGGGTTTATGGGTGAAGTTATCTTTCTTGGATTAAAAACAACAAGAATAAAAGATTATCGCGGGGCAGTAAAAATAATTGCAAATCATAAATTAGATACAGTAATCAACTATAGTCTTAATAATTATTTAGCTATAGTAGATATTGGTGTATCCTATGATGAAGATCCAGAGAAAGTTGAGGCTACCCTTGAAGAAATAAGAAAAGAAATAAATGGAAAAGTCCCAAATGCAATTGGAAATATTGAAATATGGGGATTGGATGATTTTGAAGATTCAAATATGAGATATAGAATTGTTGTAGAGACAAAACCAATGCAACATTATGGGGCACAAAGATTTTTAAGAAGTGAATTTAAAAAAGGACTTGATAAGAGAAATATAAAAGTGTCTTACCCAGAAATTGAGGTGCATAATGGAAAATAACAATTATACAATCGGTACCAAAGTAATAATGAAAAAACAACATCCTTGCGGAACAAATGAATGGGAAATTGTAAGAGTGGGTGCTGATATAAAAATAAAATGCATAAATTGTGGGAGAACAGTCTTAATACCAAGGATTGAGTTTAATAAAAAACTAAAAAAGATAATTTCCCGGGAAGGATAAAATATGAAAGAAAAAAGAAAATTAAAACTGAAAAAATTTTATTTTCATCCAATTACTGTTTTTTTGTTTTTAACATTATTAACTGTCGTATTAAGCGGAATTTTATCAGCAATAGAAATGCAAGCAACATATAACACGGTGAATCCCAATACGAATGAATTAGAATCAACATTAGTAGCAGTAGAAAATTTATTTAGCTTTGATGGAATGAAATTTTTAATAGGAAATGCCACAACAAACTTTATAAGCTTTGCCCCACTTGGGACTTTATTACTAGCCTTAATTGGAATAACAATCGCAGAATCTACGGGATTAATTGAAACCCTAACAAAAAGATTTTTTTCAAAAATACCAAAAGAAATATTTACATTTATAATTATTTTTATAGCAACAATATCTTCATTAATTAATGAGGTTGGATATGCAATATTAATTCCTCTAGTAGCACTGATCTATTTCATGAATGGAAGGAACCCAATTTTAGGTATTATTACAGCGTTCTGTGGAGTTGCCTTTGGCTATGGTGTAACAATATTTGTTGGATCTATGGAAATTGCTCTGATGGACTATACAAGAACAGCAGCTTGGTTAATAGATGATGGAATGCATATATCATTAACATCAAATTTATTTTTCATTATTGCAACATCCATTCTAATATCAATAATAGGAACAATTATCATTGAAAAAATTATTGCTCCAAAAGTTGGAAAATATAAAAAAGAAGAGGAATTCGCAAAAACAGAACAATATCGAGTAATTAATTTAGAAGAGGAAGAACAAAAAAAGATTGAACGTGATAAATATGAGAAAAGAGGCTTGCGGTTTGCTTTAATTACATGTATTATTGTAATTCTACTCTTTATTTATATGCTGATTCCTGGTTTACCATATTCAGGAATGCTCCTAGATATGAAAGAAAATACATATTTGAATCAATTGTTTGGAGACACCTCATATTTCCAATCAGGCTTTACATACTTAGTAACACTCCTATTGATAATTACCGGACTAGCCTATGGCTTTGGCGCTAAATCAATGAAAAATGACAAAGAGTTGATAGAAGAAGTAGGAAAAAAAATTAGCAAAACTTCATATATTTTTGTATTAATATTTGTAGTATCGCAATTTATAGCAGTATTTAAAGAAACGAATATAGGTTTAATTATTGCCGCTTGGCTTGCTAACTTATTAGAAAATTTAGAGTTTAGCGGTATTCCATTAATCATAGTAACTTTAATATTAATAGCTATTGCAAATATTTTCCTAACAAGTCCTACTACTAAATGGATGTTATTTGCTCCGATAGTGGTACCAATGTTCATGCAATCTAACATATCACCACAATTTGCCCAAATTGTAATGAGAGTAGGCAACTCTATGACAAACGGATACACTCCTATATTAGCATCTTTTGTAATTTATATAGGATATTTAAATATATATAATTTAAATAAAAATAGACCAATCACAATTAGAAAATCATTAAAAATGATTGCTCCATATTTCTTAATTATATCAGCTGCATGGATTTTAATTGTAGTAGGATGGTATATTACAGGCCTTCCAATAGGTCCAGGAGTATACCCAACCCTATAACACCATTTGGTGTTTTTTTTCTTGAATAAAATAGAATTTATAATATAATATAAACGACAAAGGAGAATATATGGATAAAAGAAAAATAATAATAAGGCCAATAGAGGAGCAAGATAAAGGTAATTATCTAAATTTATTTCAAAAGGAAACGTTGGGATGTGTAGGAATAAATTCAGATATGAAACCTTCTTTTATAGAAGAATTTTTTTAACAAGAGTAATAAACAAAGAAACTTTATCCGAATATGTATTAATAATGGAAGATCAGGATAAGTTTATAGGATATGCTACAATTGATAGGCATAGTGAAAAAGAATATCATATAGGACAATTTGTTATAATTCCAGAAAAACGAGAGCAAGGATATGGAAGTTATTTACTAGAGACAATCAAAGATTATGCTAAAGCAGATGGATGCAATATAAGTTTAGAATGTACTTCTAATGCTCAATCCTTTTTCTTAGCTCATGGTTTTAATAATAAAGGACTTCATTTTAAATATGATACTCCATCTTCAGAAATTACCACTATTCATTCACCAATCTATGTTGATTATCAATTAATTTTATCAGAACAACAAAATGAAACCAAAAAAGAAATGCAAAAATATAAAGAATTTCTTAGATCAGATTTATGCAAAAATTTATTTGATATGCTATAATATAAAAAGAAAAGAGGTAGAAATATGAGTTTAACAGCAGGAATTGTTGGATTACCAAATGTTGGCAAATCCACACTTTTTAATGCCATAACAAATCAAAAAATATTAGCAGAGAATTACCCTTTCGCAACAATAGAACCAAATGTTGGGGTGGTTACAGTCCCAGATGAGAGGATGAATAAATTAAAAGAAATGTATAATCCAGATAGATTTATTCCAACAGCATACGAATTTACAGATATCGCAGGATTAGTAAAAGGGGCATCACAAGGAGAAGGCCTTGGAAATAAATTTTTATCTCATATTAGAGAAGTAGATGCGATTGTTGAAGTTGTGCGTTGCTTTGATGACGGGAAAATAATCCATGTAGATGGTAATATTAATCCAATCAGAGACATAGAAACAATCAATCTAGAATTAGCAATAGCTGATTTAGATGTAATCAATAATCGTTTAGAGAGGGTAGCGAAGAAGGCAAGAACTACAAAAAATAAAGCTGATTTAGTAGAAGTAGAAGCTTTAGAAAAAGCAAAAAAAGCCTTAGCAGAAAACAAAGCATTAAGACAAGTAGAATTTACGGAAGATGAAAAAAAAATATTAAAATCATACAGTTTTTTAACAATAAAACCAATCATCTATTTAGCAAACATCAAAGAAAGCGAATTAGGAAATCCAGATAATGAATATGTACAACAAGTAAAAGAATATGCTACTAAAGAAAATGCAGAAGTAGTAAGTCTATGTGCTAAAGTAGAGGAAGAATTAAGTGAATTAACAAAGGAAGAAAAAAAAGAAATGTTAGAAGCTTTAGGACTAGAAGAATCAGGATTAGATAAGTTAATTCAAGCAACTTATGACATATTAGGACTAGCAACTTATTTTACGGTGGGAAAAGATGAAGTAAGGGCTTGGACCTTTAAAAAAGGAATGAATGCAAAACAATGTGCGGGAATTATTCATACAGATTTTGAAAAAGGCTTTATTCGTGCTGAAGTAATCTCTTATGATGATTTAATAGAATATGGAAGTGAATTAAAAGTAAAAGAAGCAGGACGAGCTAGATTAGAAGGAAAAGACTATATCATGCAAGATGGAGACATTTGTCATTTTAGATTTAATATATAAAATTATAAATATCATTAAAAGACTAATAACAGAAAAGTTATTAGTTTTTTCATTTTTTTCACTTTTTTGACACACTTCTTATTTAAAATAAAAAAAGAAACCATAAAAATAGCTATAAGGTTATAGAAACAAATTCACAGTGCGAGATTTATGATATAACCAGTTGTATAATAAAAAAGTATAAATAGAAAGGAATCAATCAAATAGATTAATGTTTCTATAAGATTGATTATACGAAGAGATTATGAAACGTATTGCCTATTTTGATAATGCTAAAGGAATTCTAATAATATTAATTATTTTAGCCCATGTATTTAGTCTATGCTCTAATTATTATCACTATAATGATGATTTTTTTAAATTTGCGGCATTATTTATGCTTCAATGTTTTTTCTTCATATCTGCCTACTTTTCATCAAAAAGTAAAACCCCTCGCAAAAAAAGAATAATTAGTTTGTTAAAAATTTATCTGTTATGGCAAACAATTATAACAATATATTACAGTTTTGTTTTAAATATAATCGATTTCAACTTAAATTATATGATTCCAAGATACACTTTATGGTTTTTAATAACCATGATAACTTATAATTTATTAGAATTTATATTAGAAAAATGTCAAGCTAAAGTAATGATTCCCCTATCTTTCATAGTAGGACTTCTCGCTGGATTTTTACCTTTTATAGGAGAAACTTTATCTTTATCACGAAGCTTTGTTTTCTTCCCATTTTATGTATTAGGGTATTATGCGAAAGATTTAGACTTATTAACTAAAATAAAAACTAATAAAGTAAAATTAATAACGATTATTGCATCATGCCTAATATTAATACTAATATTAAATTTTAATAATTTATTACCAATAAAAATATTAAAAGGAAAATTTAGCTATTCCGACATAAATAGTGCAAATATTTTACTAGTGTGTGGACAAAGAATTTTGTTTTATGTATTTAGTATTACAGTAAGTATTGCATTTATGAATTTAGTTCCTAAAAAAGAAAGTGTATTAACTACTCTAGGAAGAAATACATTATATATATATTTAACACAAGGAATGATATTAAAAACTTTTGTTACTGAAAAAATATTATTAAACAATCGTGTTGTAGGAACGTTATTATTATTTATCTGTGCATTTATATTAACAATAATATTCACCAAAGTGATTAACAGAGTACAAAAAATAGCAAAATACAAGGAGAGTGTTGCAAATGGATAAAAAGTTTGATGCCTTCAAACAAGAATTAAATAGAGTTTATAAAAAAAATAAAAACTATCATAAAAAAATGCAAGAACAAAATATAACTCCAGAAGATATACATAATTGGAGTGATATAAAAAGACTCCCCTTAACAACCAAAGAAGACATCCTTGCAAATTATCCAAATGGTTGGAATTGTGTCAATGAAAATCACATAAAACTATACCACGCATCCAGTGGTACTACAGGGAAACCATTAATTGTAGGATTGACAGAAAATGATATAAAAACTCGACAAAAACAGATTCTAGAAGATGCAAAAATGGCAGGAATAACAAAGAAAGATACAGTTCAAATATGCTATGGCTTTGGTATGTTTACAGGTGGCCTAAGTTTTTATGATGGATTAAAAGAATTAGGATGTAAAATTATTCCAACAGGAACTATGTCCACAGAAATGCAGTTATTTTATATGCAACAACTAAAAACGACAGTATTGATTACAAGCCCTTCTCATGCAATGCATTTATATGAAACAGCAAAAGATTTAAAAATAAATATGAAAGCCCTATCTATAAGAATAATTAGAGTCGGAAGTGAACTACTAACAGAGAGTATGCGAAGAAAAATAAAAGCAGCTTATGGAAAAAATGTTAGTGTAACTCAAGACTATGGAATGACGGAAACATTAGGACCAGGTCTTGGAATGGAATGTATGAATGAAAATGGTATGCATTTAAATCCAAACTACTATTTTGAATTAATAGATTCTAAAACTAAGAAGCCGACAACAAAGAATGTAGGAGAATTAGTAGTAACAACAATCTATAATGAATGCTTTCCACTTATTCGTTATACTACCAATGATTTAGTAGAACTAAGCCATGAAAAATGTAAATGTGGTTGTTCAAGCCCTAGAATAGTAAAATTTCTAGGAAGAAGTGATGATATGTTGAAAGTAAAAGGAGTAAAAATATTTGTAAGTCAAATAGAAGATTTCTTATTTAATCATCCATACTTTAACCATCAATATGAAATCGTAATTTCAAAAGAAAATTATAAAGATATTTTAACAATTAACATTGAATATAAAGATGAAATAACTCCCTCTCAAAGAAAACAAATTGTAAAATATAAAGAGAACATAGAACAGGAATTTAAAAGTAAGTTTGGAATTAAAAGTACAATTAATATTTTAAGTACGAAATCAATAAAACCTTATCCAGGAAAAATTATTAGGGTAAGAGATTTAAGAAAATTAAAAGTATAAAATAAACTAGACAAACGACAGAAATATTGTTATAATACTAACGAGTATTTTAAATACTCCTTGCTACATTCAGTAGCCGTAAGTCCAAAAGGAGGTGTAAAGATGAGAAAGTATGAAATTATGTTTATTGTAAGACCAGATATGGAAGAGACTGAAATTCAGAAAACAGCTGAAACATTAAAGAAAGTCTTAACTGATCAAAAAGCAAAAATGGTAGAAGAAAAGGCAATGGGTCCTAGAGAATTAGCTTACGAAATCAAAAAATTTAAAACAGGATATTATTACTTATTCGTAGTAGAAGCAACACCAGAAGCTGTTGCTGAATTCGACCGCGTTGTTAGAATCAACGAAAACTTACTTCGTCACTTAATTGTAAATGTAGAAGACTAAAAAAGAGGTAGATTATGAATAAAGTATTTTTAATAGGAAGATTAACTAGAGACCCAGAATTGAGATATACTGGAAGTAATACTGCTGTTGCAAGTTTCTCTCTAGCAGTAAATAGAAACTTTACAAATGCAAATGGAGAAAGAGAAGCAGATTTTATTAATATCGTAGTTTGGAGAAAACAAGCTGAAAATGTAAAAAACTATTTAACTCAAGGCAGTCAAGTAGCAATCGATGGACGTATTCAAACTAGAAGTTATGATGATCAAAACGGTCAACGCCGTTATGTAACAGAAGTAGTTGCTGATAATGTAGAATTCTTAGGTTCCAAAGGGTCATCTAATAATGCTAATGGCAATATGTCTCAACAATCTAATGAGGCAGGCCCTACACCATATGATTTTGGTACAAATGAAGCACCAAAAACAACGGATGTAGATAGCAATCCTTTCGCAGATTTTGGATCTAGTATCGAAATAAGCGATGATGAATTACCATTCTAAAAAGGAGGGAATAAAATGGCAGAATTTGGACGTAGAAAGAAAAAAGTTTGTATGATGTGTACAGGTGCTACAGTTGATTATAAAAATCCTGAAACGTTAAAGAGATATCTAAATGAAAAAGGAAAAATCGTTTCAAGAAGAGTAACTGGAAATTGTGCTCGTCATCAAAGAGAAATCGCACGTGAAATTAAAAGAGCAAGAGCAATAGCTTTACTACCATATACAAGATAATAAAGAGGGTTCGTTATGCGAACTCTTTTTTCATTTTACAAACATAAGAAAGTATTATATAATAAGAAAGAGGAATACAGGAGGGAAAAATGAAAATTATCGAAGAGCGTAGACAACTAAATAAACGGATTAGACGAGCAAAAGTAATTTTCTTAATGGCTCATAAGGACTTAGATTTAGATGCACTTGGTAGTTGTGTAGGATTAAGCTTAATATTAAAACAACGAAAAAAGAAATGTTATATCATCGTAGATGACAAAAAGCATGAACTGGGAGTAGAAAAAATATTAAGAGAGTTAGATGGTTGTATTCCTATAATAAAAGGTGAGGATATTGATAAATATATATATCCTAATAACAAAAGGAACTTATTAATTATCTTAGATACAAATAAAACGGAGTTAGTGCAAAATGAAGACATCTTAAAGAAAATTGAGGAAAAAATCATTATAGATCATCATGATTTAGGAAAAACCACAATTAAAAACGCTTTTATTATTGATGATAATGAAGTATCAAGTACTTGTGAAATGATTACTGAATTAACTGAGTTTTATGATGTGGAAATAGAACCTTATTATGCTACCGTATTACTGTCAGGGATTGTATTAGATACCAATAACTTTACATTAAAGACAAGTGCTGAAACATATTATGCAGCATACTATTTAGCCAATTTAGGAGCGAGTGCTAAAAAGGTCCAATATCTTCTAAAACAAGATGTAGACGAATACACAGAACGTCAAAAGTTACTAACGGATATAGAAACAATCAATAAAAAAATCGCCTTCACCAAAGCTAGTCCATATACGATTTACAGAAGAGAAGACTTAGCAAAAGTAGCCGACACACTACTATTCTTCAATAATATAGAAGCATCGTTTGTGATTGGAAAAATCGGAAAAGAGACAGTTGGTATCAGTGCAAGAAGTCTAGGGAATTTTAATATTTCAAAAATATTAGAACAACTAGGTGGTGGCGGAGACGATTATAATGGTGCCGCACGTTTTGAAAAAACAACAATTAGCAAAGTAGAGCAAGAATTGAAAAAAGCAATTGCAAAAGAAGAAGGTGAATAAAATGGAAGTAATTTTTATTAAAGATTTAAAAGGACAAGGTAAAAAAGGAGATATAAAAACTGTAAAAGATGGATATGCAGAAAACTTTTTAATTAAAAATGGTTATGCTGTAATCAAAAATAAAGAAAATTTAGCCAAACTTCAAAAAGAACAACAAAATAAAAAAGCAGAAGATGAGAAAAATAAAAAAATAGCTGAAGAACTAAAAAAGAAATTAGACACCTTAGTTTTAGAATTTAAAGTAAAAACTGGAGAAGGAGATAAAGTATTTGGAAGTGTTAGTTTAAAGCAAGTAAAGGACGCACTATCTAAAGAAGGATATAAAATAGAAAAGAGCCAAATAGAATTAACATCATCTATGGCTAGTTTAGGATTTCATAATATAGATATAAATCTATATCCTGGAATAACTGCTAAAGTAAAAGCTCATATCATAAAATAAAGGAGGACCAATGCCAATAAAATCATTGCCAAATAACATAGAAGCTGAAGAATCTGTATTAGGAGCATGTTTTCTTTCAAAATATGCTCTTCAAAAAGCCTGTGAAAACTTAACACCAGACTCTTTTTATGATGAAAAAAATGGTAAAATTTTTGCAGCAATGAGTGCATTGGTAGAAGAAAAAACACCTATCGATATTACTACAGTAACAGGATATTTAAAGAAAAATAATCAATTAACAGAAATTGGTGGAGTAGAATATCTAACGGAAGTGGTAAACTTTGTACCAACAGCTAGTAATATAGATTATTATATAAAAAATGTAGAAGACGCATCTATATTAAGAAATTTAATAGAGACTGCAACAGAAATAGCATCAGAAGGATATAGAACCGATGAAACGGTAAATGAAATATTAGATAATTCAGAAAAGAAAATATTAAACATTGTAAAAAATAGAAAATCAAGTGAATTTCGATCAATCAAAGATATTTTACAAAAAACACAAGCAGATTTAGAAAGATTATCAGAACATAAAGGTGAAGTAACAGGACTTGCAACTGGTTGGTATGATGTAGATAAATTAACCACAGGACTACATCCGAATGAACTAATTATTATTGCGGCACGTCCAGCTATGGGAAAAACTGCCTTTGCTTTAAATCTAGCAACACATGCCGCTATGACACAAGATAAATCCGTAGCTCTATTTAACTTAGAAATGAGCGCTGAACAATTAGCTATGCGTATTATTTCATCACTAGGCCAATTAGAAGGATTTAAACTTCGTACAGGTAATTTGATGAATAATGATTGGAAAAGAATCAATGAAGCAGTATCTCAATTATCTAATACTAATTTAGTAATGGACGATACCCCAGGAATCACAATCGGAGAAATCAGAGCAAAATGTAGAAGATTAGCATCAAGCGAAAAAGGATTAGGATTAGTGGTAATCGATTATTTACAATTAATTTCGGGTGGAAAAAATTATGGAGCTAATAGACAACAAGAAGTATCAGATATTTCAAGAAGTCTAAAAACATTAGCTATGGAATTACAAGTACCAGTAATAGCCCTATCCCAACTATCACGTGGTGTAGAGTCCAGAGAAGATAAAAGACCAATCATGAGTGACTTGCGTGAGTCAGGATCTATAGAGCAAGATGCTGATATTGTAGCCTTCTTATATCGTGATGACTATTATAAAAAAGAGGCCAGAAATGAAGATAACACTAGTATAGTAGAACTAATTATAGGAAAACATCGTAATGGACCAACCGCAACAGTAGAATTATTATTTAAGAAAAACACATCAACATTCTTAAATTTAAGTAAAGGAAATAGAGGTGAAGAATAGGATGAAGAATAAAGTTAAAAAGATTCTATTAATTTTTATCTTAGGAATTACACTGCCCTTCATAACAGCATTTACCAATTCAGAACCGCAAACTTTATATAGAGTGTATTTAAAAGGAGAATCTATCGGATTAATAAAATCAAGAACAGCTTTAGAAGAATATATTGATAAAAGACAAAACCAAATAAAAGAAAAATTTGGTGTAGATAAAGTATATTTGCCTGAAGACTTAGATATTGTAAAAGAAGTCACATTTGATACTGATATTTCAAGCATCAAATCTATTTATAAAAAAATTGAAAATATTTCTCCATTTACAATTAAAGGGTATGCAATCACAATTGGTGCAGTAGACTCACAAGCAGCGGATGGAACAAAAATAAAAGGTAAAAAACAAACTATTTACGTGTTAGATAGAAAAGTATTTGAAGATGCTGTTGATAATATTGTTCATTCTTTTATTTCAGAAGAAGATTATAATAATTATGCAAATGATACCCAAGAAGAAATAGAAGACGTTGGAAAGATAATAGAAAGAATTTATATAGAGAATAAAATTACTATCAAAAAAGAAAATATACCAGTAGACGAAACGATATATCAAGATAGCAATACATTAAGTAGATATTTAATGTTTGGAACAACGGAAGACCAACAAAAATATACAGTACAAGAAGGGGATACAATAGAAGACATCGCCTTCAATAATAAAATATCAACAGAAGAATTTTTAATTGCCAACCCAAGTTTCACAAGCACAAATAGTCTATTATATGCAGGTCAAGAAGTAACATTAGGAATCTTAAAACCACAATTTAGAATTGTAGAAGAAGACCATGTAGTATTTGATGAAGAAACAAATTATCAGACAGAGACGCAATATGATAATACAAAAGAAGTAGGATATAGTGAAATTACTCAAAAAGGGGAAAAAGGGATAACAAGAGTAACACAAAAAGTACAGAAAGTAAATGGAGAAACAATCAGCGTTGCAAATGTTTCTTCAGAGGTTTTAAAAGAACCTGTAAATGAAATAATTGTTAGAGGTGGTAAAAAGTCAAGTTATATTGGCTATGGAACTGCCGTTGCAACAAGAGGGCAATGGGGATGGCCAGCCACCTGTTCTTCAATATCTAGTCCATTTGGTTATCGCTGGGGAGTATTACACGACGGAACAGATATTGCAGGATGTGGATATGGCTCAAATATTTTTGCCGCATTAGATGGAACAGTAGTACAATCTGGTTATAAGTACGATAATGGAGAATTTATCACAATCGATCACCATAATGGATACTATTCAATGTATGCACATATGGTATCAGGATCTCGTAGAGTTCAAGTTGGAGACTATGTTGTAAAAGGACAAGTAATTGGTAGTATGGGAAGAACAGGAGCCGCAACAGGAGTACATCTACATTTCTCAATCTGGAATGGATTCCCATATCGTGGAGGAAGAGCTCTAAATGCTATGAGCTTCTACTAAAATGAAAGTTAAAACAATTGCCAGTGGTTCAAAAGGAAATTGTACAATAGTATTATGTGATAAT
>CALVKW010000006.1 GCA_944333345.1 uncultured Bacilli bacterium
ATTAAAAATCCTAATCCTAATACTAGTAAGATTGGTAAGGCAATAACAAAAAAGAACCAAAGAAATGCTAATGCAATGGCAATTCCTAAAATTATTAATAAAATGTCTTTTACTTTTTCCATAACATCCCTCGTATACATTATACATAATTTTGTTATAAAAGAAAACTAGATATTTCTATCTAGTTTAGTTCTTGTATGTTTTCATGTTGTATCACAGACACTATTCAATACGACCCAATCTAGTGAAATTCCAGGAATTGTGGTCGTAATAAATCACTAAGTTATTGCCTTGATACAAAATAATATCAGCAGTATTTGTTCTAATAGGTTCATTATTTGTTGGCGAATCAAAACCTAAAGGTCCGACTTTTTCCATTTTAGCATAATCTGACATATCAATTGTTATTGCTCCTTCACATAAATGCTCTGCTTGCGCTTCTTCTGATGAGTTATCCGCAAGAGCGGCACTTAATTGATTACCATTGATTTCAAGATTAATTTTCATTTTTTCACCTGCTGGAGCACATTTCACTCCCTTAAAAATCTCATCCTGATTTTCTAATGCTTTTTTAGTAATAGCCATAAATAATCTTCCTATTTATTATTTTTTTGATCTTTTCCACTAAATACAGGGAAGAAGTCATCACTACCATAGTTTTCAATCGTATCCATATTCTTTAAGATTTTCATGTCATCTTCTGATATTTCGAAATCAACTTCTCTATTATCTATAATATGTTCTTTCGTAGATGCCTTAGGTAATGCAACTAAACCTAACTGTAAAACATATCTAATACAAAGTTGTGCTACTGAAACATTGTATTTTTTTGCCATTTTCATCATTGTTTCATTTTTTAGGGCTGCTCCATGAGCAATTGGTGAATATGCTTCTACTAAAATATCATGCTCTTTACAGAAATCAATTAATTCTGTTTTAGTATTACTTATGTGAGTTAAAATTTGATTTACCATTGGTTTTATTTGGCAAGAAGATAAGATGTTTTCTAAGTCATCTTGTAAGAAATTAGAAACACCTATAGCTTTTACTTTTCCTTCTTTATAGGCATCTTCTAATGCTCTCCATACTTCTTTATTTTCTTTAAAATAGCTTTTTTCTCCGCGAAATTCTGCCCATGGTTCTGGACTATGAATAATCATTAAATCTAGATAATCTAGTCCCATTTTATTTAAGGTTTCATTAATAGAATCATATGCCTCTTGGTAAGTTTTTGCTTCTGCAGCAATCTTACTCGTAATAAAGATTTCTTCACGAGGAATATTACTTTCTCTGATTGCTTTCCCTACTCCTTCTTCATTGCCATAAGCTTGTGCTGTATCGATATGACGATATCCTACTTCAAGAGCAGTTTTTACTACATCTACTACTTTTTCATTATCAATCAACCATGTTCCAAGTCCTAATTTTGGAATTTTTACCCCGTTATTTAATTCATAAGTTTCATTTAACATATTTTTCCTCCTTAATTTTTTTCTATTCTTATTTCTCCTCTAAGATTTTCTATTTGATTACTTCCTTCGATTGCAGTTCCTAATTCATATAGTCCACTTGCTGAGGAAAAAGAATCATAAAACATAACTACATCATTCCATGGTTCATAATAAGCAAGAATTCCTCTTCCTCTCTTACTTGCTCGTGGAATATCATCTGTGTCTAATTCTTCTGTTGGATAGAAAATCTTTTCGTTTGAACTATAATTTTCTACCTCTGTCGTTAAAGGTAGCTGATTGTATAAACTTTCTGCAGCACTACTATTATTTAACTCATATATAATTGTATTATTCTCATCACTAATACGAATCTGCATAGTTTCTGTATTCTCCTCTCCGATATTGGCGTTATTGTTTTTTTCTTCTGATACTTTTATATTTGTAGTCTTACTTGTATTATTGTCCGTAACCTTAAAATAGATTACGATTCCTATTAAGACAATCACAATAACTACTATGACTGGTATTAATTTTTTCATTTATTCTCTCTAACCTAACAATTTTTTGATTCCCATATAAGCAAATTCATATATTGAATATTTTGGATAGTTAATTCCTACTTTATCCATGGCTTCTTTTTGTTTTTTTGTTATTACTGCATATGGATAAATACCAAACATGAATGAAAAAAAGGAATAAAGAAACTTCATTGTATCTACTTCCGTCATCTCTTTAAAGAACTTATTTAGACAAAGTTTTACTGCTTTTATAGAATTTCCATAAGCTTCTTTAAACTCTATCAATCTCTCTATTCTACTATTTTCTTCTAAGTCATACATATTCATAGATAGTAATTTTAAGAGTCTTTCTTTTTCTTCTATCGTATGAGCTAATAGACTTGCAAACTTATCTTTTGTAAGAGTTGCATTTTCTTTTCTTATTTTATCGATTGCGTCTTTCCATTCTTCGTATTCTCTTTGAAATAAAGCTAGGAATATTTCTTCTTTTGTTTCAAAGTAATTATAGATGGAAGGTCTTGAAAATGTTGTCTGTTCACTAATTAATTTTATTGTGATATCTTTAAATTGATATTTATCATATAAATCTTTGCATGCTGTAATGATTTCATCTTTTCTTAAATCCGTATGTTCCTGGCTCATTTTTTCTCCTTTCTCTGACATTATGTCAACATTTTTTATAAAGAAAATTATATCGCTTGTTAATAGAATATTATCTAGTTTCGTTCCTGTTTCTGTTATTTATCAATATCCTATAGATAAGTTTCTAGAATATAAAAAGACCATATTCTTTTTGAAATATGACCTTGTTCGATTGTTTAGAACTTATTTTTATGGTATCTTGTTGTTGGGAATATAAGACTGATTGAGTACTTGCCAACTTTCATCTAGAAAGGAGGCTTGATAATTATGAAGAAACATGATTTATTAATATCTCTTCTGTTATTAATTATCATTTTATTAATAGTCTCTTTAATGATTCTATGTATAAAAAAATAGTACTCAATTTACTTTCGTACATTAAGTACATCCCATTTTCGGTGAGTACTCAACCAAGCGAAGTCGAGTATTCCCTTTTTTATTGTATGAATTTTTTTCTTACATATTCATAATATCATAAATCTTTATTTTCTTCAAGAATTTATGTTTTATTTATACCAGTTCTGTATTTAAATAATAATAGTAATGTAGAAGTTCTTTTTTGTATTCTACTATTTTTCCTTCTGGTAATACTAACATTCTGGTTACTCCAATTTGTTCTACGAAGGATGGGTTGTGGCTAACCATGATTAAAGTACCTGTATAGTTTTTAAAGTTTTCTCCAATGATTTTTTGTGTTTCTGGATCAAAGTGGTTTGTTGGTTCGTCTAGTATAATAATGTTTGTTCTTTGAATTAATATTTTACATAAAGCAACTCTTGCCTTTTCTCCAGGGGATAGAACACTCACCTTTTTAAAAACATCATCATTAGAGAATAGAAAGTTTCCTAGAAATGTTCTTAATTCTTGATCATTGTAGTTTGGATTATCAATATTTTCTAGTATTGTTTTTTCTTCCTCTAATATTTCTAATTCTTGGGCATAATAAGCAATACTTGCATGATATCCGTATTCAATTTCCCCTTGAATGGGATTTAACTCTTTCATAATTAATTTTAATAGTGTTGACTTTCCTACTCCATTTTCTCCAACAATTAGGAACTTTTCTCCTCTTGCCATTTGGAAAGAAAGATTACGATATAGGTCTTTTTTATTTGGATAATGGAAAGTAAGATGATTTACTTCTAGAGGAATCTTTCCACTACGTTCTAACGGGTCTACATTCATAGTCACTGTTTTATAAGTTTGCTCTCTTGTTTCTAATTCATCTAATTTTTTCTCTAATAGTTTTTTTCTTGACTGTCCCATTCTCTTTAGTTTGTGATTGGTTGCGGATGCTTGTTCTGCTTTTTTTACAACTTCTTGTAGATGTTTTATTTCACGTTCTTGTTCTTTAATCCTCAATTCTTTTTGCATCATTTCGTCTGCATATAATCTTTTAAATTCTGTATAGTTTCCTTTATAGATTTTTATTTTATGAGTAACTTTGTTAATAAACATCGTTTTTGTAATTACTTCATTCAAAAAATCAATATCATGGCTTATCACTAAAACCATACCATGATAGTTTTTTAAGTAGTCTGTAACAAAGTCTTTAGTTTTCATATCTAAGTGATTGGTCGGTTCATCTAGTAGTAAGATATCAGAAGAAGAAAAAAGGAGTCTTGCGAAAGCCACTTTGGATTTTTGCCCTCCGGATAAGTCGCCTACTTTCATCTCTAATAATTCACTTTCTATTTTCATGTTTTCTATCAAAGATAAGAGTTCATCTTCTGCAGTATATTGATGAAGACTATCTAGTTCATTTTGGATTTTTTCTGCTTGTCTTAATAGTTTTGTTTGTTCTTTATTTTCTACATTTGGTAATTTTTCATAGATGTTATTTAACTCTTTTTCTAGTTTTTCAATTGGTCTTGCACTGTAGAGATAGTCTAGTACATTCATTTCTTTATCTTCAAAACTAATCTCTTGTGGAAGATAACCTATTTTTTTATTGTTGATGGTTATCTTCCCACTATCTAGCCGTTCTTCTTTTAGAATAATCTTAAATAAGGTTGTCTTACCAGCACCATTTACTCCGACCACTCCGACTTTATCTTTTTCTTCAATACTAAATTCGGCATCATCATAAATTACTTCACTACCAAAAGCTAGATACATATTTTTGCCTTTCATGTTGTCACCAACTTTCTTTACTACTTTATTTTATCTTTATAAAAATCATTTCCTTTTAACATTTCTTTGATACTTTTAAACTTTGTTTCTGCTAATTGTTCACATAATTTTAATACTTCTTCATCTTGATAGTTTTTTACAACTACTCTTTTTATTCCTTCTTTTAGAGAAAATAAAAAGATGACTTCATTTTCTTTTAAATATTCATTCCAAAAACCTTCTTTTAAGTGCTTGGAAATAAATTGTTCCCAGATTTTTTCTTTTCCTTTGGGAAATGTTACTTTATAATTTTCTTTGTCTTGTTCTATGATAAAATTTTCTTGTTCTAACTCTTTTATAGAATTATCTAGTCCCATGGCATAACTATAATACATTTTATTTTTCTCCTACATGTTTTCTTTTTTCTTTTTTACCAGTTTGTTCTGGTGTGAATATATCACTTGGTAAACCGCTTTTAAATTCTATACTTTCTTTTGGCGTTCCATATAACTTTATTAGAGAGTTCATATGTTCTTTTACTTCTTCTTGTTCTGTACAAATATATAGAGGGTTCTGTAATACAAAATAACAATAAGTTAATAGACTTCCTAGACTTGCAACAGAAGAATGCTTGGTGTCTTCTAGAGGAAGATAAATCTCTTTTACTCCATCTAAGATATTCTGATTCTTTAAATGCATAAAAGTTAACTCGCCACAGTTACTTAATATCAATTTATCTTCTACTTTTTCGTAGTCAAACTCTCTTGGCAGGATACTTATATCTTTTGCTGTAGTATTTGCAATTTGAAAACCATTTTTTCTTGCTTCTTCTATCGTATTTGGATGATCGAAGTGCATACAATATACTTTATTTCTCATTTCTTCAGGTACTATTTCTTTCAATACATTAAAATCTAAGTGAACTACTGGTATCGATAAAGTTACATCTGCATAAATCTTTGAGAAGTCTGAGTTTATTAATTCTTCTATATATTTAGTATCAATAGAATCACTTGTATATAGTACTTTTCCCTCAGGGTTTTCAAATATTAGTGAGTAACATTTTCCCTCTAGCTCAGGAGAATGTTTTGCTTTTAAAAATTCCATGCTTTGAAATGTTTTAAATTTTTCTTTGATGTCATCACTTGATAAAAAATTGCATTTGTCTTTCGAAATAGAAAAAATATCTAATAAAGTTTCAATATCTTCTTTTAGTGTATCTTCTTTTAGTGTATCTTCTTCTTTATTAGGGACTATGATATTTAATTTTTTATTTAGAGTTTTTTCGCAGTGTTCTACTAATTGTCCTAGACCTGCAATATGATCAGAATGAGTATGGGTAAACACTACATAAATATCTTTAATATTGGAAAAAGATTCTTGTTCTTTTAATTGTTCAAATGCAGTTTCACCACAGTCAATTAAAAACAATTGATCTTCTTCTATAAAATAAGCACAATTATTATATAGGCTTGTTTGAAAAGCTGAACCTATTCCTAGAAATTTTAAATTCATGTTATCCCTCTTTTCTTTCTTTTAAAACTTATTCCTCTACTAAATTTCCGTCTGCATATTCCGATTTATTGTTTTTATTAAAATAAATTTCAAATGAGGCATCTTCTTTATATTCCTCTAATAATCTTTGTTCTAACTTTTCTCTTGTTCCTAGTAGATTTTGTTGTTCTTCTTCTGATAATTTTTCTAATTTATAATCAAATATTCTAATATATAAATAAAAGTCATACAAGTCTGTTTCTAAATAATCTTTTGCATTTACTTTATCTGCAGTAAACCAATCTTGTTTATATAACTCATTATAAAAGTTTGGTTTAGGATTTCCTCCATGATACATTAAAACGACATCAAAACACTCTGCTTCTTTTTCTGAATATAAGTCACTTATTATTTCTTCCTTGAATTTTTCAGCAACAATTTTTTCGGAAATATTCATCAGTTCTAAAACAAACGCTTCTTTTGCGGAGTATAATTTAGGACTTAAAAACCAGTTTTTATCATGATTAATCTTATAAGCATGGTTAGAAATTATCCAGTATTCCGTCTTGTTATTTCTATTTACTTCTATCTCCCAATTTTTATAATGTCCTGGTACATACGTAGTTGAATCTGTCGCAGGGTTTCTTCTTTCGTCAAACATTCTACTTTCTTTTGTTTCATTGGAAGTATATTCCCAGTTACCTTTTCCAAAGAATCTGTCTAATTCCTTGGAAAAACGAAGCGGCCAGTTATTCATATAGATTACTATGGCGATAATTATTCCTATTACAATAATTGCAGTAGCAAGTATTACTACCTTTTTTCTTTTACACATTTGTTACTCCTTTTATATAATCTATCATAGGTTTTAGGTGTTTTTTATTTACAAAGTTTCCTCCATTTTCAAATAAACGAGTCATTTCTTTATCTCTAGGATTTTCCATTGTGATTGCTTTACCTACTAGTTTTAATAGTTTTTGATAAAATTTATTTAATTTTTCATAATTAATTCCACCACGGAAATAAAATAATTCTTGGGTTATATGATTATACTCTTTTAGTTGTTTTATATATTCCTTACTCTTGGGATAAGCTCCTACGGCACCTAAACAGATAATTTGATATTTTTTATTTATCTTTTTATATCCTACTAGAGTGGTTGCTCGTATCCAGGATAAATAGATTATCTCCTCTTTTTTATTTATTTTTTCTTTGGCATCACTGACAGAATAACATGGTATCTTTAGCTCTTTACTAAGAGTTTCGGCATACTCTTTTGTATGTCCTGTTTTACTTTGATAAATAATTGCTTTTATCATAATTTGCCTCTTTTTTTGATATGTATCTTGATATTCTAATAATTTACTTTTAGCTCTTGGTAGATTGTAAGATGCGGCTAGTTCTAGATAGTATCTTGATTTTTCTAAGTCTTGGTTCGTTCCTGTTCCTGTATAGTAAAAGTTGGCTCCTAAGTCATAGATTGCAGCAATATGACCTTTCTCTGCGGCATCATTAATCAATTCAAAAGCCTTTGTTTTATCTTCTATTACATCACCAAACCCAAAATAGTAATAAGCTCCTAGACAAAAGATAGAGAATGCTTGTCTTTCTGGATTTCTTTGTTCTTCTTCCATTAAATTTAACAATTTTGGATAAGCGTCTACAAATAATTCATAAGCTTTCTTTTTATCTTGTTCTACACCGTCTCCAAAGTCGTAGCAAGCGGCTAGTCCATAGATTGCTCTAGGATCATTTTTCCTAGCTCCTTCTTCATACCAATAAACTGCTTTTTCTAAATCTTGGTCTACTCCATTTTCTCCACTGTCATAACTTCTTCCTAAGATATAACACGCAAGTCCATCGGTTCTTGCTTGTTCTTCTAAATCTTTGACATTAAATGTTAATGGTATTATCTCTTTCATTTTTTTCCTCTTTTCTTCCATAAGTCTTCTACATTTCCAAAGAGTGTTTTTTTCTTTATTACTGATGTTTCTTGTAGTACTTCTTCTTTAGGAAATAGGAATTTTTTATCATCCACCCAGTGATATTTGGTCATTAACTCTTCTACTTTTTCATAGCAAGCGCTTATTCTTTTTTTCTCTGGTTCTTTCGGATAAATAATATGCATTAATCTATTTATTCTACATTCTGGTACGCTAGAATAAATTCTTGATTCTTGAGGGAGAGGAAAATTTGTTCCGTTTATTTCTTTTCTTACTTCTTCTTTTTCTTCAAATTGACTTACAATCTTTTCTTCTAAATTTTTATCTATCTCATGAAGTTGATTTGTTTTTCTGAATAATAAAGCGTAGGCCAGTCTATCTTTTTTCTCCCATCGATTTGTTCTTTCTTGTAGTTTTTCTTCTGTTAATCCTTTTATTTCTTCTTTTTCCTCTTCTTTTAAATCTTTTGGATAGTATTCTATATATCTAGCGATAATTTCTAATGTTGTGGTCTTTATTTCTATATTTGGATGATTTAATAAGAAAGTGTAGTTTTCTATATCTTGATAAAAAGCACAAGCTAGAGCCACTTCATCATAGATTTCTTCTTTAGGCCACTGTTTTGTTGTTAGAATCCTTTTTACTATTTCTCTTTTATATTACTATATTCTAACCTGTTAATGATATCTAGTGTTAAGAGTGGAGAAAATCTTTCATCTAAAACTATACTATATAAAAGATTTAGACTTCCTGGATATATTTCTGTTTCTTCTGAATAAAAGTTTCCATTCTTAGGGTTAATATAGTTTTTTAGAACATGCGTTGCCAGTGTTCTACGATATTCTATTTTACTTTGTTCTCTAGTTTGATTTATATCAAAATCTTCTCTTTTCATCATGTCATAAAACAAATCTAAAGAGTCTGCATCTAACATATATTTTGGTAATGTATAATCTCCCCAGTTATCTAGTGACATCCAATCTGATTTTTTTCTTATTTTTATTACCTCTTTTAGTCCTTGGGTTACAAAGCTCTTTATTTTACCCGTATTATAGGGAAATGGTACTAGTCTTGTTGATTTCCATTCAGTAAATTTTTTTCGTGTGATATCATGAATCTTTATAAACTCCATCATACCAAAAGAAATATCTTCATGTTTTAAGAGCTCATAAAATATACTAAGTCTCGCTTCTAAAGTTTTTTCTAATTCTTTTATATACTCTACTTTCGCTACTGTCCAGCTATTTTCCTTTCTTGTTTCTATTTCATAGAAAGGTTCTACTAGAGCCTGATAAGGATTTAATCCTTTTCCTACTTGTTTTATAAATTCTTCATCTTCTAATAATACTTTCACAACTTTAGGGCAAGCGTAGTAGCATGCTGTAGCAAGTAAAGTTTCTTCCTCTTCCCTTTTATTTTTTGTCTTATTTTCTCTTTTATTTAAATGAGTTCTATCAAAGTATTTATTTTCTAACAGTTGTAAAGCAATCTCTTCATCTCCTGTTTCCATAGATAAAAATACTAAGTCGTGGCCTTCTTTATCTTTCATATTAATATCTTCTGTTATTATATATTTTCTTATGTTATTTAGTGCATCCTCTTTTTTCATGACTTCAGCCTCGCTATTTTATTTTTTTTATTATAAAATCATATAACTCATCTGGTAAGTAAGCAAGTCTAGAGATGTTTTTTTCTTTATTCTGATACCAACAGTAAACTTTTTCGCCTTCTTGTATTCCTATGATAATAGAATCGTTATATTGAATTTCTATATTTCTTATAATATCAAGTTGTACAGATTCTTTTTCTGTCACTAAGTTTACTTTTTCTATTTCTTTTTGTATTTTTTTTAATTCCGATTGTGTTGAGATTTCTATTTCTTTTTCGATAGTAAATCCATTTTCATATTTTATTATTTTTACTTTTTCTGGATTTTCTATTTTATTTTTTGTAAAACTGAAAATGATGGCTAATAGTCCTATTATAATCGATATTATAATAATTACTTTTTCTATTTTTTTCATACTTTTCCTTTCTATAAAATCTGCAGTTTGGGTCATGAGAATTAATGATTCCTACTGCTTGTAAGTAGGAGTAAATTATTGTTGTACCAACAAATTTCATACCACGCTTTTTTAAATCTTTGGATATTTTATCTGATAAACTTGAAGTTGTCTTATCATATTCATAAATAATTTTATTTTTTGTAAAATTCCATAAATAATTGGAAAAAGTTTGATATTCTTTCTTTATTTCCATAAATATTTTAGCGTTTGTAATCGCTGATGTAATTTTCCTTTTATTTCTTATGATATCTTTATTATTTAATAATTCTTCTATTTTTTCTTCGTTATAGTTACTTATCTTTTGATAATCAAAATTATCAAATGCTTTTTTAAATGCTTCTCTTTTATTCAAAATACATTCCCAGGAAAGACCTGCCTGAAAAGATTCCAGTAATAGCATTTCAAATAACTTATTATCATCATATACGGGCACTCCCCATTCTTCATCATGATATTTTATATATAATGGATTATTTAGATTTACCCAGGTGCATCTTTTCATTTTATTCTCCTTTAAATTTATCCATAACACTTTCTATTTCCTGTAATTCGAAACGATACTTTTGTTTTACTTTTGGATATTTTTTGTGGTCTACTTCTTCTAGAAAGTCTTTTAATGGTCTTACCCAGCAACTTCCATCTTCGTATAATTTTCTATATACTACCATATCTTCTAGGGTTTCACTATTTTTTACAATTTCTTCTACTAAGTAATAGTTTCCTTTAAAATGTCTATAGATTCCATGTATTTTTATTTCTCTCATATTCTACCTCTTTTCTTTTACTTTAAGTATATCAAAAAAACAGGAAAGTGTCTTTACTTTTCCTGTTTTGCTTCGTATTTTGCTAAGAACTCTTCTTTATATTCTAAGATATTATCATTCTTTATAGCTTCTCTTAATTCTTCGGTTAAGCGAATTAAAAATCTGATATTATGAATTGATAATAATCTTCCTCCTAGAGTTTCTCCGGTTGTGATTAAGTGCCTGATATAGGCTCTAGAATAATTTTTACAAGTATAACAGTCACAGCCTTCTTCGATTGGTTCTAAATCTTCTTTAAACTTAGCATTATTTAAGTTAATCTTTCCGTTTTTTGTAAATGCTTGGCCATGTCGTGCAATTCTTGTTGGTAGGACACAGTCAAAAATATCTACTCCACGAATAACTCCTTCGATAATATCTACTGGTTCTCCTACTCCCATTAGATATCTTACTTTATCTTCTGGTAAGTATGGAATAGAGTAATCAATCGCTTTATACATATCTTCTTTACTTTCTCCGTCGTTTGCAACTCCTCCAATACTATAACCATCAAAATCTAGTTTTACTGTCTCGATTGCGGAATATTTTCTAAGGTCTTCGTGAGCGCCTCCTTGGACAATTCCAAATAAAGCTTGATTTGGATTACTATGTACCGCTTTCCCTCTTTTTGCCCATCTTATTGTTCTTTCGATACTATTTTTTAGATAGTCGTAAGAAGCACTCGCGGGAGGGCATTCGTCAAAGCTCATTGCGATATCACTATCTAGTTTGTTTTGAATTTCAATTGATTTTTCTGGTGTTAAGAATAGATTTTGTCCATCGATATGACTCTTGAAGTGAACACCTTCTTCGGTGATATCTTTCTTTTTATTTTTCGCAAGAGAGAATACTTGAAAGCCACCACTATCTGTTAATATAGGCTGGTCCCAACTCATAAACTTATGAAGACCACCACAGTTTTTAATAACATCTGGTCCTGGTCTTAGCCATAAATGATAAGTATTGGATAAAATAATTCCAGCATGTTCCGCCTTTAATTCTTCTTTCGATAAAGATTTTACGGTTGCTCGAGTACCTACTGGCATAAACATAGGAGTTTCATAGGTTCCATAATTTGTTTCAATAGTACCAAGTCTTGCTTTAGTATTTTTTTCTGTTTTTAATAAGTTATATTTTATTTTCATAACGTCACTTCCTTACGACTTATTCATTATATCTAAAAATCAAAAAAAAGACAAGAAGATGCCTTTTATCTAATCAATTGTTTTACTTCTTTTGTCCCTCGTGGTACCGGACAATTATTTAGCATGGCTCCTATAAATAGATTATCAATTTCTTCTTTGGTTGCACCTTTTTTGGTTTCTAATTCTAAAAAGGAGATTGGCTTTCTTCCCTCTTCTATGATACTTTTTAAGTATTTGTCCCGGAAACGTTTCTTTTCTTCTGTTTCTCCATTTAAATATTGATACGCATTAGGAAATGTCATAAAAAATTCATTTGCTAGAGGGAGCTCTGTTTGTATTTTTTTATATGTTAATAACTCTATATTTTTACTTGGTTCAGTTTTCATCATACCTAATAGGATTGGAATACTGCTACTTAATGTTATCCCAAACATTCCCAACACTACTTTTAGATCTGCTTCATTTAGCATAGCGAAAGTAGCCAGAAAAGATCCAGTGGCATTTATTAATAGGCCTTTACTTACCAGTCTCATTGCGCTAGTCTGTTCACTGTGTAACATATCTATACTCTTTAGTCCTTCTTGCACTTGTAATTGCAATTGGTTTTCAATTTCTGCTGTTGTATCTTTGGTAATAGGAATTTTTTTCTTATTTCTTCCTTTTGCGTAAGTTAATACATAAGTATCATCTAACACCCTAGAGATTTGTACATTTTTAATATAATTTTCTGGCCTGATTTTATCAGTTTGATAATGTTTCATATTTTCCTCCTTTTATTTTTTTAAACCTTTGAATGTGGTAGTTCCGTTTGTTATTTCATTTATTGTTACTTTATATGGTTCACTACTACTAGGACATTCTATTTCGCTTCCGGCGCTTTTTCCTAATAGTATTTCCCCTATCGGACTGCTAGCTTCTATATATTCTGAATCTAATTCATATGATACCGCTATTTGAATTATTTCTACTTCTTTTTCTTCTATCTCATCTCCGTTTTCAACGGTTAGTCTTACTTTGCTACCGATACCAATTTCATTTGCATTTTCTTCTGGATGACTGCGGATGGAAGTAGTTAATAATTTGTCAATATAGCCAATTCTTGTTTTTAATCTGTGAATTTCTTTGTTTTTTTCTTCTTCCGAAAAGACGTTTTCTTGGTTAATTTCTAATACTTTTCCAAGTCTTTTAGCAGAAGATTTCTTTGGACTCCCTACATATATCCAAAATCTTCCGTCTTGTTTTCTATGATACATTCTATCTATTAGACTATTATCTATACTTATTTCACATTCTGAATCAATATCTTTTTCCTCTTTGTCTACAATTGTATATATTCTTGGTTGATTGGCCCCTATTTTTAAAGTTACTTTCGTTCCTACGTGTAATCCTTCTTTTTCTTGTTCTTCTTTTGACAATTTTTCTCTTAATAAGTTTTGTTCTAATTGTAATAGCTCAAACTGACTATCCGTTAATGTTAAATTCTTTGGATAAGTTGCTAAACAAGATTTTCTGTTTTCTTCTGGGACTGATGTGATATATCTTACATACTCTTTTGGATTTGTAATAATATCTGTTACTGTACCAGATACTTTTGTTCCATTTGCTAGTTGTGTTTCAAAACGATCCTTTTCTTTTAAATGACATAGTACTTTTCCTATATCACTATCGGTGCTGATGTGTTCTAGATTTAATCCTAATGCTTTTTCTACTAGTGTAAATAGTTCTTTTTCCTCTTCTCCATCAAACTGTATATAAAATTTCGTTCCTAGTTCTATTTTTTCTGTATCTATTGTTAAAACACGATCTGCATATTTTAAGAGTTCTTTATACTCTTTTTGTTGTTTTTCTAGATGATGATGTTGTGACGCTGTCACGCTGTCATTACCATTATCAATGGTATAATTTCTATCTCCACTTATTGCTTGTATATCTGAAAAATAATCATTATAACTCCTTAACTGTTTTTTTATATTTATTAGTTCTTGCTGTAACATATGTACTTGTTCTGGAATTAATTTCATAATATTCCTCCTTGGGCAGAGTATATTTTAGCACATTTTCTCTTGTTTTTCAACAAAATAAAACTATCAATAAGGCTATTGACAGTTTGTAATTTCTCTTATTTTGCCTTTACGATTGTTCTTGCACGTTCCATCGATGGAATTCTAGCATCTAAAATTCTACCATTGACTGTAATATTGTCAAGTTTGTAGCTAAAACTTTCTCCTATACTACGACCAAGAATCGCCCTTCCTACCAGAGACTCTGTTGATGTTAAATGGGGATTCGCTACTAGCTTTTTCTCTACTAGAATACTAGTAAGCGTGTCCGTATCATCATCACCATAATCTAGACGTACAGTAAATTCTTTCCCAATCTCTACTTGATCATTTTCAGTAGGCGTTGCAACCTCAGGAGTTTGCAATATTGAACGTATCTCCCTAATACTCTGTTTGGTTTTTTGATCGTTAGCATCTGTTTCTAATTTTCTATGTAATTTCTTTATTTCTTCTTTTAATAATTCTATTTGTATTTCTGCTAATTCCATAATATCTCCTCTTTCTTATGCTTTATCTATTTAAAGCGTGTATTCTTATTATACTATATTTTTTTAAAAAGCCAAGATATAGTATTAAAATTTGACTGTTTTTAATCCGTAGTTACCATCTTCATCTTTTTCAAAAGTAAATGCTGTTATTGGGATTTGCTCTTTTATTGATTGATATTCTTCTTCGGTTACCTCATGGTCTCCTCCATATGGTCCGAGAATGTAGTCATCATAATCTTGATTTGCACTGATATAATATCTTTCTCTAGGGCCTACGGTATCTCCGGCACTTGTTGCATATAATATTTGTGTTTGTATTTCATAGATAGTATCGTCTTCTGACTTTCCTTCGACAAAGAAAATTGTTGGACGAAAAATGGTCTTTCCTCCATGAGCATGCATATCTTCATATGTATATGTTCTTTTTGCACTATCATATTTGTATAACACTCCATCCCCAGCAAAGCAATTTATATCTTCATGAACGTAAGGATGGTCTTTTCCAAAATATTTTTCTAACACTTTTTCTAAGTCACTTTCCATAAAATCAGAGAATCTATTTTCTAATTGCATCGATGCAAAATATAAAACATCTTGATTATCGAAAGAACTTTTTTCAGAAAGTGGATAACTATCGGCAAAATAAGTCGTATAGGCTGTTATTTGATTAAGTAATATTGTTTGTTCCTCTTCGGTTATATTTCTTGTTACTGGTTGTTGTTCTTGTTCCTCTTTTGGAGTTTTCTTTTCTTCTGTTACTTCTTCTTTCTTTATTACTTTATCATAAATAATATATCCTGATGTTGCTAGTAAAGCTATTATTAAGATAATAATTATTATAATTAACCCCTTATTACTCTTTTTATTTTCCATTTTTATACTCCTTTTATACTGTTTTTGTACGTTTTTTGGAAGACGTTTTTGCTATATCTGGAATAAATATTTGAAATTCTTTTTCTGGTACTCCTCTATTTTCCAACATTGTTCCAATTAATTCTTCTTTCCATGGATAACGTTCATTTACTATATATCGAAAATGAGAGAATGGATTATACTCATTTTTATGAGCTTCTATTACTTCTGGTAGTAGCATTTTTTTAATATCGTATTGTTTATTTTCTGTAAGATGGCCATTTTCCCATTCTCTTACGTTTACACATACATAAGGATCATTATTACTATCATAATAATATCTTTTATGAATTGCTTCAAATTCCATAGATTTTTTACCCTGTTTATCAAAAATATCGTCAATATCTTGGTCCTTATCACAGACCATTACTGTATAACTATAAGAACAATCATATTCTACTTTATCTTCACTTCCTGCTTCTGACTTCACTACTAATATTTCTTGCATTTTAAAGTCTTCTTTCTCACTTATAAAGCAAGTATATAGTTTGTCACTTATCAATTCGGATGTCATTTCCTTATAATCTTTACTATCTATTTTTAAGTATGGTCTATCATTCATTTGTAGTCTTACATGATCCATATTTCCATTTTTATTTCTAATATCAAATTCATAGCTAAAACTTTTATCATAAAAATCATGCTCATTCATCCTACTTATTTTTCTTACGTTGGAGCAAGATACATTATCACTATGGATTTCCATTACATAGCCAAAAACTTTATTATCTTTTCTTTTATGAATTCTTTTTCTTTGAATAAATCCTACTTCTTGTCCTTTTTCATCAAAAATCAAATAACGATTCTGATTATCTGGTCCTATTGCCGTATACCCTAATAAGTATAATAGTTTTTGTTCACTTTTTATTGTATCTAAATCATTATTTTTTTCCATACTGTTTCCTTTTCTGTTATAAATATCTAATATGATCTTTTATTATAAATCCATTTTTTCTTTTTTCTAATGTTTTGGCATATATGTATACTGGAGCTGGTATCTCTTCTTTATCAAAACTTGTAATATCATAGTCTCTTAGTAAAACTTCGTTTGCTCTTGTACTTATTTCTGCTTTTCGTCTATCTTCGTCTGTGATTTCGCTTTGGGATTCTAGATTTTGAAGATGGTCCTCGTAATATGCTAGATTTCCTTTTTTTATCTTTGATTTTTTATTTACTGAATATGGATTATTTATACTTTTCATTAATTCAATCTCAGCTTTTAAGCTTCTAATTGCCTCTTCTTTTTGATTTTTATCTTCTGTACTATGATATAGAGAAATCGTACCTATTTTTGATTCTTGTTTATCGCTATAATCAAGATTTAAAATATTAAGAGATTCTATAGGGGCAAAAGATATTGTGATAGAAGATGGATGAAGTATTCTTTTGGTCGATAACGTTTGTTCTTGGAGTATTTTTTCAGCTCTACCAATAATATTATAGATAGCTATCTTTTTATAAATATCTAGGCTTTCTAATACCTCTCTTACTGCTGGTTCAATATACTCATCTCTTAATACAGAAAACTCCAATTCTATTAAAGAATTTAAATATTCTATCATAGAGGGGGATAGAATTTTTTTATTCCATTTTAATAATTCTATTAGTTCTTCTTTTTTTATTTCTCCTAGGTTTTGCATATTATTTACCCTTTCCTTGTTGCATGCTCATTTCATAGATAGCATTTTGTAATTCTACAAATCTAATTTGGGCTTCTTTTTGGAATAATTTTAATTGGGTTGCCATCTCTTCTAATTCTTTTTTCTTTAAGAAATCACGATATTTATTTTTTATTTCTTGACGGAATTTTTCTATTCTGTTTAATGCTTCTCTTAGGCTTTCTCCTGTATCATCGTCACTAGTTAATAATTCCATTAATATTGCAATTAACCTTTGATATTCTTTGGACACTTTTTTTATCACTAAGGGATGGGCTAACTTAGTATTAATTACGATAATATTTTTTACTTCTGTTTTTTCAATTACAAATGTCTTTTTGGCACTTCCCATAGGAAATCCTACTATTTTTTCACTAAATTTTACTTTTTTTAATTTTTTCTTGTTTCTAGCAACCTGATACATACTTTCACCTACTTCTCTAATAAATCTGGTCTTCTTTTTTGTGTCTTCTTGATACTTTCTTCTTTTCTATATTCTTCTATCTTTTTATGATCTCCGGATAATAAAACACTTGGCACTTCCATTCCTCGAAATACACTTGGTTTCGTATAAGTTGGATAATCTAGTAGATTATTGTTGAACGAGTCGTTTTTATGAGACTCTTCTTCTATTACTCCTGGTAAGAGTCTTACAATTGAATCTGTTAGCACCATACTCGCTAGTTCTCCTCCTGTTAAAACATAATCTCCTATACTAATTTCATAATCACAAAGTGTACGGATTCTATCATCAAAACCTTCATAGTGACCACATATCAATATTAAATGTTTTTCTTTTGACAATTCGTATGCCACTTTTTGTTTATAAGGTAGGCCATCTGGTGTTAATAAAATTACTTTACTATCTTTTGTTTTTAATGATTCTACACAGTCAAAAATCGGTTGACATGTTAAAACCATTCCACATCCTCCACCATATGGTGTATCATCTACTTTATGATGAGGATCTTTAGAATAATCTCTAAAATTGTGAATTTCTATTTCTACTTTCTTTTCAGTGATTGCTCGTTTTATAATTGAGTGAGAAAAGATTGTTTCAAACATTTCTGGAAAAAGGGTTAGAATATCAATTTTCATATTTCACCTACATCTCTAGCATTGCGTCTATTATGATTTCCTTTTTATCTACATCTATTTTTACTAAAGGAGAGTTTAGTGGGACTAGTATTTCATCTTCTAACTCCACTCTCATAATTTTATTGGTAGGGCTTGCAAAGAATATTTCCTTTATTATTCCCCTTTTTCCTTCGGTTGTCAAGACTTGATAAGTCATTAATTCCTCATCTAATACTTGATTTTTATCTAAGGATAAATCTTCTTTTTCTATATATACACTCTTTTTTAATAAAAATAATACTTCATTAATATCATGATACTCATCTAATGTTACCATATCAAATTGCTTATGTACTCTATATGTCTTTATTTCATATTTTTTATTATCTATGATTAAGTGATTGCCTATTTTAAATGCTTTTTCTTTATAGGGAAAGTTGCTTTTGATTTTTAATTCACCTTTGATTCCATGTGTTGATACTATTTTTCCTAAATATACTTTTTCCATATTACTTATTTAACTCATATAGTAGAATACTTGTTGCGACTGCGACATTTAAACTTTCTACTCTTTCATTCATTTTTACATATAATCTTTTATCACATTTTTCAAAAGTGGTAGAACGAATTCCATTCCCTTCATTTCCTACAATCAACGCAAAACTTTCTTTATCTTTCTTATTTAAATCACATACATCTATTCCATAATCAACACTACTGCCATAGATAGGAATGTTTCTATTTTTTAATACATCTAGAATATCATCAATTTTTCTACTTATTACATTTAAATGGAATAACATTCCCTGAGTAGCACGTAGAGTTTTGGGATTGTATAAGTCCACTGTATTCTCTGATAATATTACTGTATCAATATCGAAAGCTTTAGCACTTCTTAATATAGTTCCTAGATTTCCTGGGTCTTGTATTTCATCTAGTATTAAATATTTTTTTCCTATTAAATCTCTGTCTGGTAATTTTTTGCATAATGCCATTACTGTACTAGGGGTATCAAGACTACTAATTTTTGACATAATCTCTTTTGTTACAAAAATATAGGGACAAGGTAATGGCAATAAGGCATTTTCTTCTACTACTAATTCAATAATAATGCCACTTCGAAATGCTTCTAGTACTAGATGCATTCCTTCTACCATGAACTCCCCATATTCTTCTCGATATTTTTTCTTTTTTAATTTCTTATACTTTTTTATTTTTTCATTTTCTAAACTTGTAATTAACATTAGAACTCCTTCATTTCCTTTCTATACTTTTTATAATCTGGCATATTTTCTTCTACTAAGCTCCAAAATTTAGATGAGTGATTAGCATAGATTAAGTGTGATAATTCATGAACAATTACGTAATCTAGATATTTTACATCTCTTTTCATCAATTCTAGATTTAGGGTAACAGTCTTTGTTTTTACATTACATACACCCCATCTTGTTGTCATTTTTCTGATTCTTAACTCTGGATATGGAATTTTTCTTGAAAACCTATGATATATTCTATCTAAATGATCTTTAAAAATTATTTGAGCTTGTTTTTTATACCATTTATCAACATCAAATTTTTTATTTAAGAATACTTTTTCTTCTCCTAGAGAAATATCACAATATTCTACATATACAATATCATATTTTTTCCCTAGATAAAAGAAGCCTGTATTATTTTTATTCTTTATTTCTTGACTTTCTATCATATTTTTTATTTTTTTGGTATTTTCTTCTATTAATTTGGTGATTGCTTTATCACTAGTAAAATAGTTGGTAGTAACTTGAATTGTCATATCTTTTTTTATTCTGATATAAGTATTTTTGTTTGTTTTTTTTCTTTCTATTTCTATTGGATAAGTTTTATCGTCTATACATAATTTCATGTTATCACCAAGATTATTGTACTATAAAAAGAAAATAAAAGAAAGTTTCCTTTCTTTTACTCGTCTAATTAACTTTTTCTTATATTATTTTATTCTTTGTAAAAAGCTTTTTACTTTTTGAAAGAAGGGAGTGTTTTTGCGTTCTTTTGTTCTTTCTGCTTCTATTTCCCTTAGCATTGCTTGTTCTTTTTCTTGCATTAACCTGGGATAATTAGCAAACTTTACTCCATAGGATATGGTTTTTTCATCCTCGCTTAATTCTACCAGTGGTTCATATTTTGCAGTATAACCTTCTAGGCCTAAAGAAGTAGCCATTAATCCTACTCTGATAGTAATTGCTTCTTCTGGGTATTTATCTGTTTGCTTCATTTCATCTTTATTTTTTTTGGTTATTAAAATAGCAAACGGGTTTACCCCTCTTGTTAATTCATATACAATTTTATTAGATACTACTTCGCTCCCTGTACTTTCTCTTGCAATTAGTGGAAACGCAATTTCTCCTCTTCCCATCATAAACTGATATATTCTTTGTAAATCCTCTTTTTTATTTTGTATAATTGGGTCTTCTATATTATCTAGCGAATTCATCATTTCATATAATTTTTCCATTCCCATATTATATGTTTCTGTAAAATCTACTATTTTATCATCTTCCATAATTTGTCTACGTAAGTTAAAATTATCCACTTTTTCAAATTTATTCCTATCTGAGATAGGAATATTTGATCTTACTCTATAAAGGGCTTTATCCTTGTTTTCCATATAAAGAACTGGATTTCCGTTTTCGTAACCTAAAATTTTCATAAAAAACCTCCCTATTTGTGTTTAGTTTATCGATATATAACAATATTGTCAATCCGTTTTGTTTTTTATGTATATTTTTTCTATTTTGTCACAATCTATCTATGAGGAGGAAAAACTTATGGATTTAAGTATTAGAGAACATATTATTAATAATTTTAAGGGGGATGATTATGATACGTTACGTAGAGCAATTGATGAGTCTGTTGCTTCACAAGATGAGGTAACCTTACCTGGACTCGGGGTGTTTTTAGAAATTATTTGGGAAAATGCAGATCAGGAGTTAAAAAATCAACTTGTAGATATTATTAAGAAACGAGTAGAAAAAGGATTAGAAGCAGAAAAAAAGGAAAATTAATTTTTCCTTTTTTTAATTCATTTCTTTAAAATAAATTGTCTTTTCAACAACTCTTTTGATATCTGTATCATTAAATGGCTTTTTTATCATATCTACAATTTGATAAGTAAAGGCTTTATCAATGGTTTCTTTAGAGGAGTCTCCTGAAATAATAGATACAGGGAACTCGGTAAACAATCTATTTTCTTTCATATATTCTAAGACAGCAAAGCCATCTACGTCTGGCATATTTAAATCTAGAAGAATCGCTTTTAAGTTGTCATTATTTTGGTTAGATTTTATGATTTCTAGAGCTTCTTTTCCATCTTTTGCGACACCGACCTTATACATACCATCAAAAATTCTACTAACAAAATTTCTTACTATGTTAGAGTCGTCTGCTACTAAAATTGTCGGTTCCGTATATACTTCTCTATTCGCAACAATCATCGGTTCTGAGAGTATTTCTGGTTCTTCTCCTTGAGGTTCTTCTTTTCCTAAATATTGTTTTACTATATGAACTAGTCTGTTTGTTTCATTTACTAATTCATCATAAGTGTCATAAATATAATAAACATCTCCTGCTTTACTTTTCATCTCTTGATTATAAGCAAGTTCTGCAAGCTTTGTAAATCCAAAATATTTGGCATCGCTTTTTAAAGAATGAACATAAATTGCATAATTGTTCATATCTTTTTTATTTTTATATTCTTCTAATTTAGGCAATTTTTGAGATGCCCCTATAATAAATTCTCCAATGGTATCATTATAAGTTTGCATATCTCCAAACAATTCCAAACTTTTATCAACATCAATTCCATTTTCTTTTAAAAACTCTACATTCATCATATCCCTCATCCTTTTACTTTTGTTCTTATTTTGATTATATATCAAATTTATTTGTTCTGCAATCCTTTGTTAGTCTACATTATTTATGGTTGACGTGAGGTATCTTATTTCTGTTATTGTATACTACTAGATAAGGATTATTATATTCTTCCATATTTGTCATTTCTAACGTTCCTAGATTCCCTTCTCTTACCGCTTTCCTTGCTTCAAACAACATATCATTTTCCCAGTCATCACCAAATAAATCGGTTTCTTCTTGATGACAAGAGCCTTCGCAAAAAGCAACTATAAAATCTAAATTATTTTTCTTGGCGATAGAAAAAGCTGTTTTTGTACCTTCACACGGCATAAAGGCAACCAATAAATCAGCATTGATTTCTGTATCACTTTTTAATCTCTCTTTTTTTAATATGAGATTTTCTTGTTCGACTGATGTTGTTATCAATTTATCATCATAAACAGTAATCGTTCCATTTTTTTGTTGTAGGGCTATTTTCTTAGCTAAACTAGGGATTCTTCCACCACCTAGCTCTACTAAGTTACCATTTATACTAAAGTTTTTTTCTATTAATTTTAAAAATCCGAGATAAATATTTTTATCTGGGGACAATAAATCTAATTCATCATAGATTTGTCTTAAGATATCTGGAACTAACGCTTTTTCTTTTTTACCCCAGGCATAATTTTTTAAGATCATTTTTTTTTCTTCTTCTGTATAGTCTTCTTTATGTTCCTTTAGAAATTTTAATACTTGATAATGTAATTCCAACATACTTATTTCTTTTTTTATCATATTAATTCCTCTTTACTAATGAAGTTATTATACTATATATTTTACGATAGAAAAAGAAAAACATGCTTGTTTATGCATGTTTTGTATCAGTAGTGAAAAGTTTTTCTAAACGCAACCCTAATTTTGTAAAAGGTTGCATTTAATCGGGTAAAACTATCTAGTTGCAT
>CALVKW010000007.1 GCA_944333345.1 uncultured Bacilli bacterium
CTCATAAGGATCCTTATCTTCAGGATTATCATAAACTTCCGAAATCATTCCTTTTTTCTTATATAACTGATGAGCATTCCTAAAAGTTTCATCAGAATAAAGCCGTAATGTTTGATAACCTTTGTTCTTTGCTAATAAAACAGTCCAATCAAAAATGAGACTACCGTATCCTTGATTTCGAAAACTGGGTAAAACCCCAAACCAAGCAAGCCAAGCATCATTAGGATATTCATGATAAGAATAAATTCCAGTAGCACCCATAGGAACATCACCAACATAAACAAGATAATAATCCATTTCTTTTCGATAAGGATTCTTTTCAATACACTCAATAAAATTCTCCGTCCCATCTTCCATAGGAAATATTTCATTTTGAACTTTACTAGCAATAGCTAGATTATCTTTAGTAATTTTTCTAAATTCCATATACTTTCTCTACTTTCTAATTTTTCTATAATAAGTAATCATATCAGAAGAAGTAAATCCTAACTTACCTAAAGCTCGCATCATAACTTTATTTTCCCTACCAACAAAATCCATAATAAAACTGCATTCTTTTTCTCTAGCTTCTAACTCTTCTAACATCTGTCTTAATATTCCTTGTTTTCGGTACTCATCTTTTACATAAGCTTGCGATAAATAGATACCACGTCCAGAATCCGCAAAATATAAATAAGAATACAAAAGAAAACCAGCCCTTTCCCCATCTAATTCCGCAACAATTACCTTGCATATTCTATCTTGAAATAAATCTTTATCAATATTTTCAGAAAAATGACTTTCACTAAGTCCTGAAACTCGATTAATCTCTTTATGCGCTTCTAAAATAAATTCTTTATCATCAATCTGAACTTCTCGAAACAAAATATTCATAATAATTTCTCCTTTTTTACTTACACTACAAATTTCTTTTAAAGGACATTCACTACACTTTCTTTTATTACAAAAATTATTTCCTACTTCCCATAAATATTTATCAATAGTACTAGCATCAACCGTTAACTCTTTTCCAAGCATAATATAAATATCAGATAACCGCCTGATATCTTTCTGATTTAATTTCTTAGAATCTATAATACCAGTAAAATAACTAATCTCTATATCATGTCTATCAATAGGAATAACTGCTAAATCTTCCTTAAAATTACAAACTTTAGAATCACATATAATTCTAATCAATAAACCTCCTGTTTTTTGACCATATCCTGAAATACTTTTTATAAATTGTTCTAAAGAGCTAAAACTTTCTAAAGATTTTAAATAATCTAACAGACAATCATACTTTACCAATACCTGGGATAATATCATCCATTTTTTAACAGCAATATTAGGATATCTTGGATGAACATGATGAATAAGAATACTTTTTATTTCTTCTTCTGGCATATGAATCACATAATCAGGATTAAAAATATAAGGATATTGCATATAGGTATCAATTAAATTCCGATGATAAATTTTAGAACGCATACCATAATCTAATAAACAGGAATAGAACATATATAAGAAATAATCATTACTTCCATAAACTACACTAGAAGGATATTCTACTTCAGCAATACTTCCTTCATCCTGAAAATAACTATCTAATAAAGATATTATTTTTTTACATTTCTCATAATTAATATTCAAAATAAATCTCCTACACTTTCAAAATTTCTTTCCAATCAATTCCTAAAATATCCTTGACACACACACCATTTTCTTCTAAATATTTTTTTACAACAAAATATCCATAAACATATCCACATCGCGCAGGAAAAGAAATATCTGCATACATATAAAATAAATCTCGCATTAATGTATTGTCACATAAACTATCTTTAATATAATTTCTAATAAAATCTGTATGCATAGCTACCCAGGAAACAGTATCTTCAGAAACAATACAATAAAAACTATCTTCTTTAGAAGGAACCATTTCTCTTGAGTAATTACTCGCAATACCTTCTGTAACGATTCTTTCTCCTATACACCCATCAAAAATATCACAATCTAATAATCTTTTTCTAATATAATGCGTAAATTCATGAGCAAGTAACATCTTTAATTTATCCATATTCCCCTCTAAAGATTCCAAGCATAGTACAGATATTTCTTCAGAATTAACCACAGTGGAATAAATGGTAGTAGTATGATATCCTAAAATAAGATAAAGTCTTTCATCTTTAAGTTGATAATTTGTATCATCTTCAAACTCATGAAACAACTCCTCTATAACTTTTACAACATCACATTTTTTCAAAAAAGAAATTGTTATTTTTAATAACTTTAAAAACTCATCATCTTTAACAAGATTACAAATTTTTTGTTTATCTATTTTTTTAGGAATAAAATAAATATCATTCAATATATCTGATGCCCAATAAGAATCAACTAAATTACTAGTAGATAAATCCATGTTTTCTAAAGTATTAATTACCTTCATAACATCACCTATTTAATATCTATAAACCCATTTCTACTCCATAACCATAAAGGTGTATGAATATCAATTGGCTTATATTTAGTATTTTCTAACAATTCATTCCAACGATCTATTACAATTAATTGAACATCACTCCTATCAAGTTCTTCCTCTGTAATTAACCCAAGCCTATAAGTAGCTTGCACTACATGCGTATCAGGAGCAACAGTCAAACACTCTATATTTTGATACTCTCTATCCGTATATTGCCAAATAACATATAACCAATAATTACATATTTTAGTTCCTGATAAATAAGGCAACTTCTTTTTATTTTCTTTTTGAATAAAATTCCTAATTTTATTAACATCATTATCAAATCTATCAAATAACTTTCTAATATCACCATCAAAAAAATCTACAAAAGTCTGACATAATGCTATCCATATTTCAGTTTGCTTATTTTTTTGAAGAGCCACTTTATATTTTACTAAAGCATTTTGTACTTCTAAAAAAGAATGTTTTAATACTTCTTTAGGAAAAAATACAAATTTAGTCTCTTCATCTAAAAAAGTCTTATTTGCAGATTCCCATAAAGTATAAGAGTTTCTCTGATAATTTAATGCCATAGGTAAAGTAAAATACAAATAATTTTCTAGTGATGATTTATCTAAACCAGGATTTCTATCCTCTGGCATCACTTCTCCACCAAGCTCTCCTTTCTTCCACATCTTATATAAACAATCTACTTTTCTTAATATTTCATCTCTCATAAAACACCACACTATTTTATACTTTTCATTATTTAATTATCATTTTTTACATAATCAATATAATGAGGTTTATTTTTATTATTTTCATAATATGCATGTATTCCATCACGTTTTATTTCCAGATTACCATCTAACCATTTCTGAATAGTTTTCTTTGAATAAATCTTCTCATTTACTTTATCACAGGGAAATAGACTACATTCAGCACAAAATAAAACTTGATGTTCTTCTACACATTCCGAAATAATACATCCTTTGATACAGCAACTACTTACCCTTTTATTTCTACATCCTCCACATTTAGGAGTAGCGAGTTTCTTTAATTTCTTATGAAATACCAAATATTCATCTAACTTATGTCGATATTTTTCCTTCAGATTTTTATCCAAAAACTCCTCATGTCCTTCTAACAAATGTAATAATTCTTTAGCATGATAACTAATATCACCATAACTACAACCAGTACAAGTACTACAAAACATAGAACAAGGAGCGATTGCCGAAAGTATTTCCTCACTATTTTTTTCCATACTATCACCTAAAAAAATTATAACATAAAAAAGAAGATATCAAAATTTAATATCTTCAAGCAAAATCAATTCTATCTACGTTTTACTGAACCTGAAGTACTTGCATTAATAGATGATACAGTAAGTAACTCTTGTTGAATAGAAGATTCTAATACTTCTAAAGCCTTTTCATCCCCTAAACGTCCCCGCATTACAAAAGGATTTTGATAATCACTTCTTAATGATCTCTTATCACCTAGTGACATATTACTTAACATACTAGAGGTATCACCTTCTAAAATAGCCTGTTCATAAGATGCTATTGTTCTTCTAGAGATTTCCCTTTTAGCTTCTATTATTTAATCAGCAAGCATCTCCTTACCAGAAATTAAAGAATAAGCATGTAATGATGACCAGTCTATGTCACTACTAGAAAGATAGGCAACCATTTCTTCAGAAGATAAATTACTTTTTTCTAATCGTTTAATTTCCTCTAATACTCGTCTTAAAATTTGACTTTCTTCTCCCACCAAAACTCCCCCTTCATAAATTTTCCAGATTATAACATAAAAGAAAGCTTTATGCAACAAATCTATCTAAAATAGATAAACGCTTAATCTTAACATTATTATTTTTTCCGGTTGCTAATTTAATGTCAGGTTTTACAGACTCACCATGAAAGTCGGTTCCACCACTACATAGCAAATGATACTTATCAGCAACTTCCTTATAAAATTGAAATTCATCATTTGTATAACTAGAATGGTATACTTCAATCCCTTCCAGTCCTAAATCTATTAATTCTTCCAACTTTCGATAAAATACATCTTTTTCCAATTCTAAAGTTTTAGGATGCGCAAGAACCGGAATACCACCTGCATCCTTTATTAAAGAAATACATTCAGGATATGGTAATCCCTTATCATTTTTGCTTTTTGTCTTAAAAAAAGCATCCACTAAATATTTATCAAAAGCATCTTGTACACTACTTGCATAACCTTTCTCAATACACTTTTTCGCAACATCAACACGATTAATATTACGTGGAGTATTAATAAGTTCTTGTATCTCTGAATTAGTAAAAACAATCCCATAATCTTTCTTAATTTGTTCTAATATAGTTAAAACAACTGAAATACTGCGTTCATGTAAATAATCTAAAGCATTAATTAACACTTCACTATTTAAATCAATTCCATATCCTAAAATATGCATACGACCATGATTTACTTTTGCAGATAACTCCACACCAGAAATAACCGTAATACCATCTATTATATCTACTGTTTTATTTGTAAGAGACTTTATTCCATAAATAGTATCATGATCTGTTATAGAAATAGTTTTAGCTTGAATATCTTTTGCCAAAGAAAGAATTTGTCTGGGAGTTCTATCTCCATCAGAATAGTTACTATGAATATGCAAATCAATAAGACTTTCCTCATCAGAATTAATATCCTGCATTCTATTATACATATTAAAATCACACCTCTCTAACCACAACAATAGTATATAAAAATAAAGAATATAATTAAAATATTATTTTATTATAATTATCATAATCAAAAATTATGACAGAAAATTTAACTACAAAATCTTCTTACCATCTCTTTGAAATTGATTCACATATTGATTGAAATCCATAAAACTCAATCCCTCTGGAATATCAGGAATTTCAGTCAATTCACGATTTGGAAACTCACTTGTAATATCATTAATAGCACTATCTACATCAAGATATTTGTGAATTCCTTTTTTAGGTGTATTAGAATGCTCAAAATGATACCAAAAATCCTCACTTTTAAATAAAACAAAACAGTGCATATGAATATCTCTACCCTCATTTTTAGAATCTTCATATTGTCTATGACAATATAACTTATGTTCAATTCCTCTTTGCTCAAAAAATTCATGAATTAATTTTCCCTGTTCAATACAAGTGCCAAGTCCTGTATCTAAAATCTCTGATATAGAACTAGTACGATAAATATCACGAAAATGTTTTAAATTATTAAAATGCAACCCTTGATTATCGCCAATCCAACCATAAGTAACATTTTTATCCATAAAATCCATCAATTCCTCTGGACTCTTTAAAGAAAGAAACTCTGTTTTTCTATGATTCTTTTCTAAAAAAGAAATAGCTTTCCCTCCATCAAAAACATAAAAAGGACGTTCTCCAAAAATTTCAAAAACACCATCTTCATAATAAATAGTATCTTCTTCAGGTAAAGCAATTACCTTTTCATAACGACTAGTATAATCCTTTAAATACTTGGTATTCTGACTTTGTTTTTCCTCATCTTGATTAGTAAAATGACATAAAAAAGAAAATTGAGAAACAGCATTAAATCCATCTAAATCATTAAGCATAATATCATTCTTATCAGAATATTTACAAGTTGCGATAGACTGACCTAAGATAATTGCCCCAGCACTTCCGCCAAACACAATTCCATTATTTTCTATATACTCTTTTAGCTTAGAAAAAGCACCACTACTTTTTAAATCATTAAGCAACTTATAAGCATTTCCTCCACCAATAAAAACAAAAGAATAATCTTCTAAATTACGACTTGCTAAATCATAACCAGAAGTAACCATTTCAATATTAGGAACATCTATATTTTCTAACTCATTTTTAATCCATGAATAACAACCGGCATATCTATCTTTATTCATAGCTAATGGAACATATAATACTGGTTTTTTATGATCAATAATTTCATTTAATTTTTGATACGCCAAAAAAGCATCAGTGCCAGATCCACCACCACACAAAAACAATCTCATACATTTCACCTCAATAAAATTATAACAAAAACTACCATAAGGTAGTTTTTTAATCACCAAACATTTCAAATATTTCGCCTAAAAAAGATTCTTTTTTTCGCTTTTTAGAATATTTATTATGTTGATGTTTATCTTCATAATCATCATATTCTTTTTTAGCCTCTTGATAAGTCTTTTCTTCTTTTTCAATTAATTTTTCAAGTTCTCCATGATCAAGCCAAATTCCACGACATTCTGGACAATAATCAATTTCAACGCCTCTTTTTTCTGACATTAATAATGTTACATCTTTACAAACTGGACATTTCATAATATTCCTCCTTTAATTTATTATACAAAAATTAAATAAGAAAAGAAACTATTTATTTTCATGATATGGATAATCCCACAACCCAAGTTTTCCACCCTCATAAATAGGCTTAATTTTTTCTGCTCCTTCAAGAAAAAAGCCATATCCTTCTCATTTTGAATGATTAACAACACCTGAATAAACAAGTCCATTTTCTTTTTTAAATCCCTACGCAACTTATCATCTACCAAAACACAATCAGTAAGATTTACTTTAGCTATAATACAAAATCCTAAAGAAACAACTCTTTAGGATTTTACTATTCAAAAATTTTAGTATAAGGAATAACAATTTTAAAAGCACCAGAAGAATAAGGAGCAATCTGATATTCAGGAAAATAAATCATAATACCCGTGGGAGCAAAAGCAAATATTTGATAATTAGAAATATCAGGACTAGTACCTTTAAGCAACAAACTAGAATCTGTTATCTTAGGATTATTAGATAATATTTTTCTACTTTCTTCAGATAAAATAGAAAGCAAATTTTCTTTTTCTAATAATAAGTCTTGCATAGTAATAATCTTATCTCTTGAAATATCATAAACAATAGAATAAATCTGATGACTAGGATGCGCTCCTCCGGTATAAGAAGAAATATACAAAATAATAGATAAATAATCTTGATAAGAATATTCATCATGAGAAATATCTAAAGTATATGTAAAGTTTTCTTGAATTGGCTCTTTCGCAAAATTCATAAATTCCATGATACTATTTTGAACCACTTCATATACAGCCTGATTTAAAACTTTGTACTTTGTTCTAGGATAAATTACTTGTATCCCATTATTCATAACATCACCAATAAATTATATGTAAAAAACTAAAAAACTTGAAAAGAACAAAAAAGAAAGTTATAGTAACACTAGGTGATAAAATGAAAGTAAAACATACTTTAAAACCAATTTATGATGAAAATTCTAAAGTTTTAATATTAGGTAGTCTTCCATCTGTAAAATCAAGAGAAATAGGTTTTTATTATGGACATCCTAAAAATAGATTTTGGAGCACATTAGAAAGAGTATTTTCCGAAAATGTTGGACAAACAGTAGAAGAAAAAATTACTTTTCTAAAAAAGCATCATATAGCTTTATTCGATGTAATAAAAGAATGTGATATAACTTCATCAAGTGATGCATCTATTAAAAATGTAATACCAAACAACTTGAAACCAATACTAAAAAACTCAAATATAAAAACAATCTTTACAACTGGAACAAAAGCACACCAACTATATAAAAAATATATCTATCCAAAAATAAAAATAGAAGATATACCTTTACCAAGTACATCCCCTGCCAACTGTAAAAAAGGAATTGAAGAATTATTACAAAAAGAATATATAAAAATAAAAAATAATATTCAATAAGGAATATTATTTTTTTTGCAATATCTGTTTCATTTTCTGGCTTGCTTCCTCTAACAAATCTTGAGTATCTTGAAAAGAAACAGAAGGAACAGATAAATTTTTATCCGCGATGAACTTACTATCTATAGTAAGTGAAGAAGAAGGATTAACATCAAAAATTGTTTGATTAAGACTATTACGATTTCCTAAATAACTTCCAGCTTGAACCAACGCTTGAAAAGCCTCTTTACTATTATGTATTTTAGCACTAAACAAAGCAGTATCCCCATCAGAACATCTAGCATTAATATCCGCTCTTAAAAGAATTAAAAGATTTAAAATACGAACATAATTATGTCTAGCTGCAGCCATACAACAAGTAGTACCATAATCATTTACCTGATTAACATTTGCTCCAGCACGAACCAAGAGTATGAATGTCTTTATATATCCTTTTCTACAACAAACAAGTAATGGAAATATTTTCTTCTGACTTGTTTTATATTCTAAATTAGCACCATCAAAAACCAAATTAACAACTTCATCAAATTGTGTATCATCTTGCTCATTATAATCTTTTTTATTAATAATATTATATAACTTTTTTCCCAATTTATCAGCTTCTTCTTCCGAAACTTTCTTTATTGTACTCCGAAATTCCAAATTACTTTCTTCATCCAATTTATATTTTTTTAATAATTCTAATCTTTCTTGTTCAATTTCTAAAATATTTTTACTGTCCATAAGTTATTTGTTTTGTTTTACCTTTCATTAATTGTGTAGAAGCATTCGTAGCATTTTCAATATTAGAACAAGAAAACTTTTCAAGATTAGAATCAAGTTTTTGAGTACTAAATGGTTCAAAAATTTGATCTGCAAAAGTAAAATGATATACATGAGAAGATATTTCATCCATATCAAGAGAAGTATCATTATAAATTAAGGTATCAATAGAATAACGCCCCATCGACATATTTAAAGCAGAGTTAACAACATTCTTCGTAGGTTTAGCTTCTTGCAACTGATAAGTACAATTACAAGTGGTTAAAAAATGTTTAATGTCTGCAACAAAGGTAGAAGGAATAACTGCTTGACTAGACATAATACGATAACGTAAATTTCCATCAGGATCATTTTCATAAATAACAATAAGTTCCTGTTGATTATCTTTATCTTCTTTTAATACTATTCCATTTTCATAAACAACCGTATCAATTTGATTAACATATTTTATAATACCCTGAATTAAATCATGATGAGATAAACCATTAAAATATACACTACCAACATCCGTCCACTCTTTAGGAGATAATTCAAAAATATTGTATCCTCTTTTTATACGAGCACTTTCATCTTCAAAATTTCTAAGAGCATTAGGATAATCAACCGTAGAAACTAAAGTACCATGTTCCAAAGAAATCCTTTGAATTTCTTGCTCAATTGCCTCTTTACGTTGTTCTTCCATCAAAGCAAACTTCTCACGATATTCTTGAATCAAAGCATTCATCTCTTGTGTTTTTTCTGCAAGATTTTTTCCTTCATCAGTAAATATTTTCTGAGCAATTAAACTATTAATATTGATATCTTCATCAGCAGGTGCATCTTTCATAGAATCAATAAGACTAGATAGTTTATCATTTTTACTACTCCCAACTTGCGATTCAAATGTTTTTATATCATCTTCAAACTTCAACATATTATCAATAATATTCTGATAAATATCTGTCTTAGAAAATCCCGTACTTCTTAGTAAAATATGGGCATCCATAATCGCCTGTTTACATTCAGAACAAGAAGGAAGTTTTCGATACACTTCTCTATTTTGATACATATTCTCATACATTAATAAAACTAAATTTAACAATCCACTATCACACTGATAATCATTTGCAAATTTTTCTAATATTAAAAACATACGATCTGGCTTCATATAGTCCAAACGAATAATCCTATTTCTTCGAATCATAGGTTCTGACAACTCAGCTCTCATATCATTTTTACATAAGAACACTTGCAACTTTCCTAAATTCTCAGGGGCAATCTGAACATCTCCATGTTGTACCGTATTAAGTAATCCTTCCTGTAAGACATTATTAAAAAAGGTATCAGTAGAATCTCTTGCCTTATCATATTCATCCATTTTTAAAACTACATAATAGCCTTGATTAACCAATTGAAAAGCTTTTAATATAGCCCCAGCCAATCGAACTTTATCAGGATCATCAGAAATTGCCGCAACAATATCAATATCCTCATACAAATCAGTTTTCCCAGTTTCTCCATCCAATTGGAAATTAATAAATTTCACCGGTTGTTTTAATAATTCAGAAGCAACTTTTCGATAAGCGTCCACAAAACTAGTTTTTCCAGCACCAGATGGACCATCTAGACAAAGAGAATAAACATCTTGTCCAACATTCTTCTTTTCTATAAAATATTCTAACGCCACATAGGCTTTCGATAGACTAGAATTATCAATATAATATCCATCAGATTCAAACATCTCTTTTAATTTACTTTTTGATATATTCATACCTATTCCCCACCTTTTTTCAACACTTTTGGATTTTCAACAAAACATAAATTTTCAAATCTTCTTTCATTTACTTTAATAAGTCCATGAACAATATCATTAGCATCTTGAACAGGATAAAGAAATCCTTTATATCCCTCTAAATCACATCTTTCAAAGTCAGTTTCAAAGCAAAACCAATAAACGTCCGTTTTCTGAGATAATTGTACCACTTCACTTAATGGATCAAAATCTGCAAAAACAACACATTTTTCCGCTTTCTTCTCAATTAAATATTGATCAATATCTTGATTAACAAATTTATACTCTACCCTAGAATCTTTTTTAAAAGATTCTGAACTCCCCCATATAGAACTATAACCAGCACTACACAAAATAGAGGCAAGTTCACTAACATCAATCTCTTGCTTTAAAGAATCAATTTGAACATTTACTCGTTCATTAAATCCTATCAAAACTTTAACATCTTTTTTTAAAAGTTCTATGGCAAGTACAGCCAACATATTAGTATAACTACTCATACTAGTAGACATATCAAAATAAAATGACAAAGGAACATTTTGAAATCTTCCATTTGCATATTGATAACCATACTTATCACGTAATACTTTAGTATATTGATATGTAGTATAATCAAAAATAACTTTCTTTAAATCCCATTTATAAAAACCATAACTTTTTTCTAAATCCGTACTACGATGATTTAAATCACTAGCTTTATTACAAAATCTTTGATTTAAAAACTTAATAATTAAAGTTCGAACTAAACTATCAGGTAATTCTGTAAGACTATCCGTATCAATAGAATAACCATCGCCACGTTCTCGATTTTTAAAAGATGGAAGTTCCTTTAACTCCTGTAAAAACTGATTGTTTTCTAAAGATAATACTTCCGCATTGTCATCAACAATTTCATCAGAATCTACTTCACTCTCCTCTGAATCTATTTCTTGATTATCAACATTCATTTCCGAAACTTGTTCTACTTTATCATCTTTATTTAGTTTTATTTCATGACTTTGTTCCATATCATCAAAATCATTCAAACCTTCAGAAGATTCTTCTATTGATTCTCCTTGTTCAGAAATAGGACCGAGTTCACCATCCTGTTCTTTTCCATTAGACTCTTCCGTATCTAAAGAAGATTCTTCAAAGGCATCCGACTCTTCAGAATTTTGTTCTTCTCCATTAGATTCATCCGAACCTTCTGAGGAACTTTCCATCGATTCTCCTTGTTCAGAAGAAGGGCCAAGTCCACCATCCTGTTCTTCAATATTAGACCCTTCCGTATCTAAAGAAGTACCGTCAAAAGAGTCTGCATTTCCAGAATTATTCCCTATTCCAGTAGAACCATCCAAACCTTCTGAGGAACTTTCCATAGATTTTCCTTGCTCAGAAGAAGGACCAAATTCACCATCTTGTTCTTTTCCATTAGACCCTTCGGTATCGAAAGAAGATTCTTCAAAAGCATCCGACTCTTCAAAATTCTGTTCTTCTCCATTAGATTCATCCGAACCTTCTGAGAAACTTTCTATAGATTCCCCTTGTTCAGAAGTAGGACCAAGTTCACCATCTTGTTCTTTTCCATTAGATTCTTCAGTATCTAGAGAAGAACCATCAAAAGAATCCGACTTTTCAGAATTCTGTTCGTCTCCATTAAATTCATTCGAACTCTCAGAGGAACTTTCCATAGATTCTTCTTGCTCAGAAGAAGAATCTGTTTCACCTAACTGTTCTTCACTATTTTGTAATTCACTATCAGTCATTGTAGAAGTATCAATATCTTCTAAACGAGTATCATCAATATTAGTTTCTTCCATATCAGAAGAAACAACTTCATAATTTTGTTTTAAAAAATCTTTCGCTACAAACTTCCAAATCCGCATATTATTTACCCTTACTATCTACCTGTTTTAATAATTCCGGTCCAGCAACAGCAATATCTCGCCTAGAATATGGATTATAAGAAGACATTGTTATTAAATTTCCAGTATAGTTAAATTTCCAAGGAAAATATTTAGCATCTTCATGAACACAAATATCTCCATATATTTCAGAATTTGATTCAATACCATAAATCCTATTCTGGGTTGGATAAGTTCTCCTAACTTTTTCTTCACCATTTTTATAGATAATAAAAGTAAAACCATAATGTTCTCCACCAAATACAGCACCTGGATAAGTAGGTAAAAATTCACCAGTTTTATCATCCGCTAAAACAGAAGAAGAAAAAACATTATTATCCTCTTCCACTTTTATAACAACAGGATCCTTAATCTCCGCTTTTTTATGAAGCAAATATTCTTGTCGATCTTGTGATGGTAAATAAACACTAGGATTTCCTTCAATAGATTGAAGTAATTTACCTTTTTGGGAAAAAAGCCAAGAAGATTTCTTACCATATTCATAAATAGCAACCGCGTTGCCTCTCATTCCAACCGCTTGGACCGGACATTCCGTAGAATAAACCACTTCATCTTGAGATTGATTGTTTTCACTAACAACAACAAAACCATAAAAACTATCTGTGTCAAAAAACACCCCTGGAAGAAGAGGTAATTCTTCTTCTTGATTATTTCCATTCTGAATAATAACTTTATTTTCTTTTCCTAATTTTATTAAAGGTGGACGTAAAATTTTCCCTTCTAATGCCATAGTATCCCTCCCTTGTTTTACTATACTAACAAAAACTTCTTTCTTTTGCAAGAAAGTGAATTGAATATTTCCATAAATTTGATATAATAATCCATTACAAAGGAAGAGATGGGAATGAATGTCAAAAATAATGTCTTGATAAAAATAACCAAGGATGAAATTATAAACGAAATACTGAATATTCCAGAATACATACAAGTAATTGGTAGTTATGCAGTACACAATTTAAACATGAAAAGAATAAAATTTTCAACTAATTTAATAATAATAGAAGATTTTGCTTTTCTAAACTCCGAAGATTTAGAAGAAATAACAATTCCTGATTCTGTAATAAGGATTGGAGAGAGAGCTTTTGCAAATGCAAAAAAACTAAAGAAATTGACTCTACCAGAGGGATTAACGAATCTAGGAAGAGGCGCTTTTTCAGGGTGTGAAAACCTTGAAGAAGTTGTTTTACCAAACTCATTAAAAAAAATTAATTCTAGAACATTTGCTAATTGTAAAAGTCTGAAAAAAGTTATTATCCCAGAAGGTGTAGAAGAAATCGACTGGGGTGCTTTTGCTGGATGCGAAAATCTTGAAGAAATTGTCCTACCAAGTACTCTAAAAAAATTAGGAAAAGAAGCATTTATGAACTGTAAAAAACTAAAGAAAATAAATATTCCAAAACAAATAGATACTTTACCAAATTCTCTTTTTAAAGGTTGTAAAGAATTAAATATTCCATTACCAGATCACATAAAAACATTAGAAGATTCTGTTTTCGAAGGATGTAGTCGTCTGACTTATTTTCCAAAACATGTAGTAAGTTTCGGAAAGAATTGTTTTAAATATTGTAAGAGTTTAAAAGAAATCACAATAAACCCTGAAGTTACAGAATTTCCAGATAGTATGTTTGAAGGTTGTACAAATTTATTTAAAATAAACCACACTCAAAATCAAAAAGTAACAATTGGAAAAAGATGCTTCAAAAATTGTAAAAGCCTACCATCCATTCCTGAAATAGTACAAAATTTTAATGAAGAAGCCTTTAAAAACTGTATAAATATCAGAGCTATAAATATTATGGACAAGGTAATTCCTTTTGCATGTTTTCAAGGATGTAAAAATCTAGAAATCATCCAAGGAGATGAAAAAATAGAAGTATTAAAAAGTTTTGCTTTCTCTAATTGCCAAAAATTAAGACAAATAAACTTAGAAAACTGTATAAAGATATCTTCTGAAGCTTTAAGCCATTGTCTTCTACTAGAAAAAGTAAGATTAAGTCACAACTTAAAAGAAATAGGAACCATGGCCTTTTATAATTGTATCTCATTAACAGATATAAATATTCCAGATGCACTAGAATCAATAAAAAAGAAAGCCTTTCAAAAATGTATAAGTTTAAAAATATTTCGAATTCCAGCCAACCTAAATACCTTAGGTATTGCTGCCTTAAACTACATGGATTCCCTAGAACGAATTGAAGTATCACCAGAAAATGAAAAGTTTCTAACACCAGACAATAAAATATTAATTAAACGTATGGAAGGAGAATTAGTTCTCTATGCCGGAGGATTAAAACAAAAAAGTTACTCTTTATATGACTATTGCGTCGATACTACACAAAATATTGAAACAATACAACCTCTAAACTCTATTGGAGCTTATGCTTTTGCAGGAAATCCTTACTTAGAAGAATTAACCATCTGTAGTTGTACAAATAGTCTAGATATCACCAGTTTTAAAGGATGTCCAAATTTAAAAAAATTAATATTGAAACAAATTCCTCTACATACTAGTCATGGATTTGAATTAAAAGATAACAATAGATTCTACATGGAAAAATTTTCTAAAAATACTCCATTTCTACCTTTCGAAGAAGTAGAATACCAAGGAAACTTTACATTAATAAATCACAATGCACTACCACATTTTACAAATGTAACAAAAATTATTCTACCAGAGAACACCACACCTTGTGCTATTGGAAATTTCGCATTTAAAGAATGTGGTATAAAATCCATAAGAGTACCAAAGAATATCACACGATTCGAAAAAGAAACATTCAAAGAAAATGTTAGTGTAAATTTTGATAACGGATTTTCTCTAATAACCCCACTAGAATACAGCATCAATAACAATTATTATGGAAACTACAGATTATATACTTTACCAGAAAAATATTATATAGAAGAAACAAAAAAAGAAGAATCAGTAATCACAACACTAACAAAAAAACAAATTCGTAGAGTCTGTAGATACCCAGAAGTAATTGAAAATAATCCAATTGCCTTTTTAGACATTATGAATGAATTAATAAATAGAAATTTAGATACTCCATTATTGACAAATGGAATTCTAATGAAAAATATTGACTTAAAAGACCGAGAAATATTATTTAGTTATTTAGAACAAGAAAAATCCTTTGCTTTTCAAATACTAAGGAAAAGTAAGTTATTAGAAGAAGATGATTCTCTAATTCAAGGACTATTACAAAATGAACATGCAAAATCAATTATAAAATTCATAGAATTATTAAAAAAATATCAAAAAGAAGATAACTTTTTAACAAATAAAATGTTTATATACATTATGGACAACCCAAATGCAGAAGACTTCTTTAAATATTTTGATACAAATATGAAACATCTAATTAACAAAAGTCAAATAAAAGAAAATCCTTCCACTATAAAAGAAAATTTAAATGATTTGCTAACCTTATTAAAAATAACAGGTGCCCTAGAAGAAGATCCTATTACTAGACAAAAAGCAATGATGTTCATCATAGAAAAAATATTTGCAGAGAAATTACCAAATGGAGAAAAAAATGAAGACCAAATTGTTAAAGACAAGATACATACTATTTTCGATTACTCTCTAATTCCAAATATTATTTTTGATAAAGATTTTAGTGAATTTTTTATGAAAAACTATCACGAATTAATGAAATTAGAAAAAAGAAAAGCAGGTACCATAAAAAGAATTTACTCAAATTTCCAAGAAATTAAAAAAACTTCCACTTCGAATAAAGGAGAACAAAGAAAATTAAAAGTAACCATAGAAAAATGTATCAATTATTTAAATACAAAAAAATTCGATAATATTACAAAAGAAAATAGAGAACTAGCAATTTTAGTAGGATCTTGGTTTGATAGCAATGAAACTTGGAATTATGCCCAAGCAGTATATAAAGAATCACTAACAGCACCAAGAAACATTTTTGCCAAAAAGACACAAAATGAAAATGGTGAAGAGATATTCGATAATAATCCAAATAACGATTTAAAAGGAACCGTAGAATGTGGATATTCATACGAATGGTTACCAAAACAAGATTACATAAACTTAGTATTAGGAAAATACTGTGGCTGTTGTGCTCACTTAGAAGGAGCTGGATTTGGAATTATGCGAGCTAGCATGATAGACAAAAACTCTCAGAACCTAGCATTAAAAATGGAAAATGGTGAAATCGTTGCGAAAGCAACTATTTATGTAAATAGGAGTGAACAGTATGCAGTATTTAACACCATCGAAGTATCTCTAGACCACAGAGAGAAAGAACAACTACAAAATCTTCGAGAAGCATTTATTGAGGGAACAAAAGCCTTTTTAATAGCTTATAACGAAAACAATCCAGAAAAAATGTTAAAAAATATCTATGTTGGAACTAAGAGAAATACTGTTTTTGAAGGATGGGACAATAAGGAGTACCCAGAAACAAACGTCCATACCTCACTTGACTACTCGACCTACTCTCTTAGTGGAAGGGGTTTTCATAAAGGAGATTGGATGATAGGTCAAAGATTGGTACTAAGTAAAAAACCAGAAAAAATAATACTAAAAAGAAAATAAGAAAGGATTGGGAAAATGGAAGTAAATGAATTCTATAACTACGATAGTAAAACAAAAACGATAAAAGTCCGCGATGATGTAACCACAATTCCAGCAAACGCTTTCCAGGATTTTAAATCAGTAGAAGAAATCATTCTACCAGATTCCGTAACAGTAATAGAACATCACGCTTTTGCTGGATGTAGCTCTTTAAAAAAAAAATTTACCGAACCATCTGCAACTACTAGAGCAAGAAGCCTTTCGTGATTGTATCTCTTTAGAAGAAATTACTTTTCCTCCTACCCTACATTATATTTCTTATGGATTATTTCAAAACTGTATCAATCTAAAAAAATTAAATCTACACGATAACATAAATTACATAGAAGACTACGGTCTATATAATTGTATATCCTTGACCAATTTTAAATTACCATTAAAAATAAAAAGTTTAGGACAAATGGCTCTAGCAAAATGTAATAGTATAAAAGAACTAAAAATACCAAAATACTTAACCAACATAGAAATAGGTGCCATTTCTCAAATGGAGCAATTAGAAAAAATCATAGTAGATATGGAAAATGAAGCCTATCTAAGTGATGAAGAAGTAGCTTTAATAGACAAAGAAACAGGAGCAATCTTACAATACGCTATCGCATCACCAAAAGAAGAATATACCGTTGGTTATTTAAAAATAGAAATAGAACCAGAAATATTTACGCACTCACTAACTTATAATATTCTTGACTATGCTTTTGCTGGTGCGAAAAATCTAAAAGTCTTAAATATTCCATCAGAACTAGAAAGTATTGGATGTAACACCTTTCTAAATTGTCTAAATTTAAAAAAATTAAATATATTTTTTACTCCGTATGGAAAAGTTTTAATGTTTCATATACATAATAGTTTTCTCCAAGAACCTTCCATTCCTTTTGAAGAAATTACACTAGAAGAAGGAATTACTTCATTAGGAGAAAATATGGAAGAAATTTTTAAAAATATCAAAGAAATAGACCTTCCCTCTTCTCTAGAAAGTATTGGTTTTAAAATATTTTCAAAATCTTCCAAACTAATAAAAGTAAAATTACCAAAAGAAATAAAAATGATTTTTCCAGAAACATTTTATCCGAGTACACTACTAATATTTGATGAAACAAACAAAATACTAGCAAGAGAATTTAATATGCTACAAACTAAACCATCTGAATTTTATGAAGAATATATCAATAATAAAAACAATACTAAAATATTTTCTTTGAAAGATGGTAGCTACTATGCAAAAACAGACGATTACACCATGATAAAAATTACAAAAGAAGAAATAGAGTCTTTATCTAGTTCCACCTATCAATTAGAAGAAGATCCTGAAAAATTCACAAAATATTTAGTAGATATTCTAGGTAAAATCGAAAACTATAATAGTCTAATAACTACAATAATATGCAATCCTCAATTACAAGAAAATTTTGAACAATTGATAAATGATATAGATTATATAAAAGAAATAGTCAAAAGAAAAAACAACATGGAAATTCAAGAATTATTAAATACAAATCATATACAAAAAGAAGACATTTATCAAAAAATAGTGATGTTAAATATGCAAAAAAACGAAGTATTAGAAATAATTAGAAATTGGAATCCCTCTTTAGAAAGATTCTTCCAATTTTCAAAAGTATGGAATCCAAAGGAAAAGGAAGAAAATGAATATCTAATTGCCACTACACTAAAACACATAAAAGAACTATTTACCTATTGTAATATTATAGAAAAATATCAAAAAAAAGATAGTATCTTATATCATCCAGTCCTATTTATAAAAGTTCCTAAAGAAAACCAAGAAAAACTAATAAAATACTATGATAAAAACACAAAACGTCTATTAAAACATAGTAAAGTACTCATTACTTCTGGATATTTAGGAGAAAATGTTAATGACCTAATAAAATTAATGGAAATATTAGGAGCTTTTTCTCCAAATCCAATATTAAGACAAAAAGCAACAACTTTCATGACTGAAAAGTTGTTTACAAAAACAAAAGAGAACGGAGAAGAAAATGAATTTTACTTAACCAGTGATAAAATTCATAGTAAATTTTCAGAACTAGAACCAAGAGAAGAATTAGATTTAAAGTTTATTTCATTTTTCATAAAAAACTATCAAGAATTAATCACAATAGATAATACAACCAATGGTTTTATATCTCGTGTATATAATTCATTTCAAGAAATATCCAAATGTTCCACATCCAATAAAGGAAATGGAAGAGCATTAGAAGTAACGGTAGAAAAATGTAAGACGTTCTTTTTAATGAATGTATTTTCAAATAAAAAAAAGAAAAACAAAAAACTAGCAACATTACTTGCAAAATATTACGATGACGAAAAATTATTCGAAGTTGCAGAAAGTATTTTACAAGAAGCGGAAAAAGCACCAAGAAATATTTATACTAAAATAAAATACAACAAAGATGGAAATCCTATTTATGACAAAAACCCTGCAAATGATTTAATAAAAACCCTACCAAGTGGATTCTCTTATCACTGGTTACCAAAACAAGACTTAACAAACCTCATCCTAGGAAAACATTGTAGTAGTTGTGCCCATATCAATGGTGCTGGTGCTGGAATTATGCGAGCTAGTATGATTTTGGATAATTGCCAAAACCTAGTTATCCTAAATCCACTTGGAGAAATCATTGCGAAAAGTACCATCTGGGTAAACAAAGAAGAAGGGTATGCTGTATTTAATAACATTGAAGTAAATGAAAACGAACAAAATGAAAAAACTATACACAATATATATCAAGCTTTTATAGAAGGAAGCGACGCTTTTTTAACGAACTATAATGAAAATAACAAACAAAATCCTATTCATATCATAACAACAGGAACAAACCGTAATGCATTAATAGAAGAATTAGAAAAAAATAATAATTATCCCACACAAATTTACCAAACACCAGACTATTCACATTACGGATATTTTATCGATAATGAACGAAAAGGAACTTATGATGGAGATAGTAAAGAACATCAAATATTAGTAAAAGAAATAAAATGTCACTCATAAAAATACAAAAAAAAGAAAAGAAAAAAACACTTTTATCTTTTCTTTTTTTGTATACCAAAAGAATCTAATTTTTTCACATCTTTCTCATTTAATTTATTTTTCTGATACCATTCCAAGAACTGAACGATTGCACTCTTTTTTTTATTTTCCTCTTGATATTGTAACTTTTCTAAAGAAGTCATTGAGGCAAGAGTAGAAGTATATCCTTCTGGGATAAATACTTTCCATAAATTAGATTTGGCTCCTCTCATATCATCTCCGCAAACCTCTGTTGCAAGAACTCCATGATGTTCCTCAAAAAATTGAACAAACTGGCACCCATCATAATAAGTAATACAATCGACAAACTTACAATTTCTATCCTTGACTTCCCTCATATCTTGAAGTAATTTTTCTACATCAGAACTCACTTTACTTCTTTTCGCAAAAGCTCCTGGATATCCTGGATGCTTAGGATAATGATCAATATAAAAACCACTATCAGATACAAAACAAGGAAGTCCAAGTTGTTGATAAGCATCTTCTGCCTTCTTTTTAGAAATATAAGAAATATCATTAACATTAGGTTCTAAAAAATTTAAAGAACAAAAGCTAATAAGAATATTCTTTGCCTTGGCATATTTTTTAACAGAACTTATTTTACCAGAATTTCCAGAAACAAAAATTAACTTTTCCATATTACATTTCACCTTTATATTTATATAGTTTTTTTATCACAGTAGGATTATACTCAGGCATAGTAAGATCAATTTTTTTATCATTAGCAACTTTTTTAGATAAATAATACATTTGCAAAGATAAATAAAATTCTTTCCAAAAAACATTTTGTTCTTCATCTAAAGTATGAAATAAAAATATATTAGGATATTCCTTCATAAACAAATGAAGCAATTCCTGATCAAAAGGCTTCATCTGATGTGCTAAATATATCATAGGACTATCAGGATTTTGAAACAATAAATTACTTCTTCCATGACAATAAGAACCCTTATCATGAACACATACACTCGTCGCCCCAACCTCAATCAAACTAGACTCCAAAATACAAGAAGAAGTTTTCGTATCATAACCACTAGCAACTTGAATTAAGTTGGTATCTTTAAAATCAAAATCAAGTCGGTCTACTCTTTCTCTACTTTTAGATATAAGTTCCTTCAACTTCTCATTAATCTTTATATAGTCTTCTTTCATTAATTCTTCCTTATTCTCTTCTAATAACTGTTCTAACTCTAAAAACATCAAATTAGGTCCAAGCGTAGGAACAATAGATATAAAACTCTTCTCTTTATTATCATGGTAAAAACCATTACTCCAATAAATAGTTTCAAAAAGCGGAACTTTCCTATCCCCTTCCCAGGTATAATCTTCTTCTTGCATAACATATTCACTAGTAATCAAAGTAGCTTGCCCTGGAAATGTTCTTAAAGCATCCAACATCCCATTAGACTTACCACTATTAGACAAAACGATTAATCTTTGATAAGCAGAAATATTTTGTTTATAAAAATAATCTCTAGGCTCAATTACTTCACACAATATATCCTTGCTTTCTAAAAACATTTTTAAATACATACCCGAAGCAACAGAACCTCCGGTTGCCATAATTAAGGTTGGCATCTGTCTTAACAAATTAGGAAGTCGTCTACTAAACTGAAAATTTGTTCTTGCTATTACATCATTAACCTGTAGTAACCTCTCTTCTAACTTAGAAAAATTAACATCCGCTGATTCCGTATTAACATGTTTTAGCATAATAAAAACCTCTCCTTCAATATCAATATATCAAAAGAAGAGGTAATATATATGTCAGTTTAAAATTTTTCTAATAATTCAACACTTTTAATCCGATTAAGATAAAAATGTCTAATTTCATTCTTTAACTCACAATAAGCTGCAACACCCCACTCGTTTCCAAATAAAATTAACTCATAAGGGCGAATCACTCTTTTAGAAGTACTTTTTCTGTCCTTAGAATAGTATTCAATAAAACACTTATTTTGATTTTTAATCGCACGACTTACCAAATTATAAATTTTCTTGTCAGAAACATCGATAGTATCAGGAGTAATAAACCTTCGAGGTACATGAACATCCTGCCGTAAAACATATCCACCATAGGGACCTTTCACAGTATCAATATAAATACCCGCTTTTTCACATTCTTCTTTATATACTCGAATCATTCTTGGACTAACTTCCAATTTTTCAGCAAGCTCCGATATCTGATACTTACGACCACTGCTAAGTAATTCTAACATTTCTAAAACATTACTAACTTTAGACATTATTTCTTCTCACCTCTTCTCTTAAATACTTTTTTATCACCTTTAATAATTTCCATAGAACGAAAAGGACTTAGTTTATATTTTT
>CALVKW010000008.1 GCA_944333345.1 uncultured Bacilli bacterium
ATTGCTATCATTTCCCTCTAGCATTTCAGAGCCAGGTTTATTTTCGTATGATAACGTTTCTTCTGGTTCTAAACTATTTTCATTATTGTTAAAACCATTTATTATTGAACTTCCGACACTAGATCCTTGACTATTGTAATTTCCACTTGGACTTCCACCATTAACTTTGTCAGCCATATCTGTAATATAGTCTCCGACATTATCAATAGGTGCATTGGAATTTGGTGTTTCTGGTACAGGTTCCTCTGATATTGTCATATCTCCACTCATTCCAGTGTTTGTGTCTGTTGATGGTTCTTCCGGTACTGTTGGGGTTGTTGTATTCCCATCTGATATATTAGTATCAGTATTAGTATTTGAATCAATATTTGAACCAGAATTTAATTCTACATTAGATTCTGGATTTGTGAGGTTATTATTTGCATCCGGTACAACTTGCGTTGGATTTTCTACGCGAAATTGCGTAATACTTGATGTATTATTACTTGGTATTGGTTCTGTTCCACCATTTGATGATGTACCACCACTTGCATTTTCATTTGTTGGATTTATACTATCTGCAGAAGGTACATCATTTGTCGGAATTATATTTTGAGCAGGACTATCTGTGATATCTTCAATTCCTGCGATAGTTTCAGGAGCATCTGCGTTTAGCTCTACGTGATTGGCTGGGTCCATCGCCATTTTAAATTGTGAATTGGCATTTTGAACGATTGTTTGGTTCACGCCTGTGGCTATGGTATTTCCTGCAGCGGCAGCCATGCTTCCTGTTGTTGTTCCTCCGAGACTGGAACCGATTTTAGTTCCTACATATTTTGCGAAATTTCCTCCATCTATTTTTAAAGAATCCATTGCCTCTTTTCCTAATATTTTAGTTCCTATTGCATCGTCGATTTTACTACCAGCCGTTTTGATTGGTGATGTTACTTTAGATGTTATGTTTCCTACTTTTGTCTTTAACACTTCTTTCGCATATCCAGCTGGTGTTACTCCATCAACTGCCAAACTTTCTACTGTTTCTTTGCCAAGAATTTTAGTTCCTATTGCGTCGTCGATTTTATTACCAACCGTTTTGATTGGTGATGTTACTTTAGATGCTACGTTTCCTACTTTTGTTTTTAACACTTCTTTCGCATATCTAGCTGGTGTTACTCCATCAACTGCTAAACTTTCTACTGTTTCTTTACCCAATGTTTTGGTTGCTATTTTATCTGTAACTTTATTTGCAATACCACTTGAACTTATCTTGTCTATTGCCTTACCAGCTACAAACACAGTTCCTGCTTGAATAGCTCCCTGTTTAACACCTTGTAATGCCGCCTCATTAAAGCTTAAATTATTTTGTAAGCCCGTTTGTGTCCCAGACCCAATTCCACCGACCCCGGCCAATGTGGCGTTGGCTGCAATAGAGGATACTCCCGATCCCATTCCTGCGGCTATTCCGCTACCTCCTGCCAAACCAGCAGCTCCACCAGTTGCGGCTGCGGCAAGTATATAACCTGTGGCAACGCCTATCCCCTTAAAAACGTTAGCAGCTGTACTAGTATGAGAAAAAGAAGATTTATCATTAATCCATTTTAAAGCACCAGTTTCATATTGTTCATAAAAAAAATCTCCTACGTAATCTTTTTCTATAAACTGTGAAATTGATTCTTTCCTATCCTCAGAGAAAAAACCAACACCAAAGCCGACAATTGTTAGTGCACCATCTAGTAATTGCTCTCCTGCGGTACCAATTCCTTCGCCTATTTTTGTAATAATCATGCCCGCACTTCCAAATAGCTTTTCATACCATTCGGATGAATTATATTCTTCTATAGCAGCCTGTTTTTCAGTTATTTGACTCATTAATTCCTCAATAGTTGTCTCGATACATCCTGGCATGGCAGGTAAAGTTTCAGTGTCAATCCATAAATAATTTTTAGAAGCTGTTTGAATTTCAGATAAAGCAGATGTAAATGCCTGCGATGTCTCAGCCACTTCTTGCTTTGCACTTTTTAATATATCTAAAGTGCTATTTACTTTTGTTTCATCATATACAAATCTAGACATTTGATTGTTCCTCCGCTTCTCTCCTTAATTTTTCTTTATATGCCTGTAATTCCGCACTTTGATTGTTATACACCTGATTGGCCATTGCTAAAAGACTATCAGCCTGACTTTTCACTGTTGCTTCCATCCCTAAAATCAGCTCTGCTTTTTCTTCCATTATGGGTTGCATTGTCATCCCATCCACCTCTAATGCCTTGGCATCACAGGTTGCAGCTGCTTTTTTTACAGTGTTTGCACAATCTTGAAAATCTTCTGCGGCTTTTTTTATCTTTGTTACTGCACTTTCTATCGTCCCTATATCAATTAATTGACTTTCTGAAGTAATACCGTACATTTATTTTCACTCCTTTTTATTCAATGTATAGCAAAAGAAAAATGCACCTTTTTCCTTTGCTATACATTGCATACGCAATGTATTTATATTATTAGCTTTCAGTACTATAACCCATAGCCTTTTCAACAGCTAGTTCTAGATTTTTAGCTGAAGCTATCATTTTATCCATAGCATCTGGAACATCAATATTATAGTATTTTTCCCAATTTTCTAAAAGCGTATCTCCCCAATCTGTTCTAACAGGATCTGGAATATTGGCTTTTATGCCATCGTTTAATACTTCCATATCACTTTTTATTTGAGTTACGATTGTCTCAATTTGACTGGCATCTTCAAGTGATGCTTCTGTTTTGATTGTTAAGTCATAATCCATTTAGTTTTCCTCCTTATACTTATTATCTCATACCTGCTTTTGTATCTTGCATTAATTGATCGAATTTTGTAGTCTGTATTCCCATATATTCATTAGCTTCGTCAAGTGTTTGTTCTAAAGCATTTAGGGTTCCTTCATTAGCTCGAAATTTGTTTATAAATTCTGTAGCTAAAGTTCCTGTAATATCACCATTAGTAATCTGTTCAACTAGATTTCTCAAACGTTGTAAATTATATTTATATTCACCATACGCAGTACCAATTGCTTTTGTTATTGTTGCAAGGCTTTCTGAATTAGCTGATATTGTACTCATATTTTCACCTCCTTATTTTTGATTTATCACTAAGAATATCTCTACCCTTTATATTCTTATAAGTCTATTATACGGAGTTTTTTTTTAGTTAGTCAAGATTGTTTACAAAGTTTAACATTTTTCTTTGGTTGTTTACATATTATTTTATAGGTATATATAAACACCAATTGTATTTTTTTGAATACTTTATATTAGATAAAGATTAAGAGGTGGTTATGTGAGAAATAACAATTGTATTCTAAATTTACTTAAGGTTATTGATTTACTTCAAAGAAATTCATTTAATCAATGTATCACAGAAGAAGGCTGTAACCGTCCTTTTTTAGGTCCTACTAGTACTTTTAGTTGTTATAATACTCGTCCTATTTCTTTATACACGAAAGAAGGTAATCTATATACACTATCTAATCACTCTATTTTTCGAGTAGAAAAGGTAGATGATGATTGTGTTACTTTACAAGCACTTTCTGGTACCGATCCTAATTATACTGCTACTGGAGAATTTGTTAGTATTTCTCCTAAATGCTTCTGTGTTATTCGATGCTATCCTGATACTTCTATCACCTGTTTATAGAAAGGAGGAGATGATATGAGTTGTGGGGATGTAAATCAAAATCAAAATTGTGGTTGTCTTGCTGAAATATTAAAGAAAATATTGTTATTACAGCGACAAGACTATGATAATGAAAATTATAGTGGATGTGATAAACCTTATTTAGGTCCAATTTGTAATACTATTTGTTATAACACTCGTCCTATCATGTTATATAATTGCTGTACTGGTAATCCTTGGAGTTTTTCTTTTACTATTAACAACCAAACTTCTACTTCTAATGTTTTCCGTATTGAAGCCATTGATGACTGTTGTTGTACTTGCCGTATTCTTTACTTAGATACGACTACAAATAGATATGTTGGTACTTCCGAGTTCTTTACTATCAACTTAGATTGTGTTGGAGCATTACGTTGTCTTCCTGATACATTCATTGATTTATGTTAATTAAAAAAAGCCGCTTTATAGCGGTTTATTTTTTTGTAATACTAACAATGTCAGATATGGGAATAATATTATTATCTAGGGTTACTATATTTTCTTTTGTTTTTGTTACTAGGCTTGTATGATAGATTTGATTTTTTGTTTTTATCTCTACAGGAATATTATAAGCATATCCTAATCCATTAAAAATGTTATTTAGTTCCTCTTCAATATCATTCCTATTTATTGACCTATTTTCTTCTTTCATATAATAGACTTTTTTGTTATTATCTATTGGTTTACTGTTTGGGTTTTTATACAACTCTGGTAACTTTTTCATAAAATATCTCTCCTTCTTGATATTTTATGTTTTTTAGATATAAAAATTGCACATTTTTGGTATAATATATAGCGAGGAGATAAATTATGACGATAAAAAGATTAAACAAGAAGATTTTAATACCTATTTGTATTATGGCTATTATTAGTATTATTACTATTTATAGTGCTCTTACTTATACTTCTAGTGAATTAGGAAATTTAGCTTTAAAACAAGGACTATGGTATGTTATTGGGGCATTGTTAGTTGCTTTTTTAATTCATATGAAAAATGAGTATCTATATCGGCATACTATTTTTTTATATATTTTGGGAAATATTTTATTGCTAGGATTATTATTTTTTGCGGAACCAGTTAATAATAGTAGATGTTGGTTTACGATTCCTGGGATTGGTAGTATTCAGCCTAGCGAATTTATGAAAATATTTTTGATGTTGATGTTAGCTACGATGATTCATAACTTTCGAAGTGATTATAAAAATCCTAATCTTAAGCAGGAATTTATATTTATTTTAAAGACCTTAGGTATTGTTTTAATTCCTTCTATTCTTACGTTTTTACAACCTGATACTGGTGCTGTTATTATTTATTTTATTATATATTTTTGTATGATGTTTATATCTGGTATTAGAATACGATGGTTTTTCATTGCTTTGGGGATTGTTTTGGTGCTTGGTTGTAGTATCTTTGGTATTTATTTTTTCAATCAGGATTTATTTATTAATTTATTTGGTACCGATTTATTTTATCGTTTTGAGCGTATTTTTAATTGGAGCAGTGGTACCGGATTACAACTTGAAAATGCTTTAGCAGCGATTGGTTCGGCAGGATTATTTGGACATGGATTTAATCAGACACCAATTTATTTTCCTGAGTCTTCTACAGATTTTATCTTTGCTGTTTATGCTTCTAACTTTGGTTTCCTTGGAGTTTTCTTGCTTTTAGGAGTTATCATTTATTTTGATGTTCAGATTGTACTTCTTGCAAAGAGAAAATTAGTAGATACGGATAAATATATCTTAGCCGGTATTTTAGGTATGCTGTTGTTTCAACAGGTACAAAATATTGGTATGACAGTTGGGCTTCTTCCTATTACGGGTATTACTCTTCCTTTTGTTTCTTATGGTGGTTCTAGTTTACTTTCCTATATGATTTTGGTTGGTATTATTTTAAATATTTCGATGGAGAAAGCAAAACATTATAAATATAGGTAGTATTATGCAAAAAAGAGAAAGCAAATATAAGTTAGTTTTCTCTCTTTTATTGTCTAAATATTTATATTTCCATCTCTACATGTCCATCTAAATAAGGACTATTATTTCTATCTCTATAAACAACCGACGTAGCTTTATTATTCTCAAATTTTATAGACCACAGACTTCCTACTCCATCTATTGCCACTCCGTAGTCTTCGATTGAAAAATCTGTTGCATTATCATAAGAATATTTTTCTTCTATATCTTGAATTTGTTCTTTTAATTGTTGGAAATAAGGATGGGTACTTCCAGAAGCTCTTCTTAACTCTTGTTCTAGTGGTGCCAAAAGATTTTCTTTTAAAGTATCAATTGCTCTTTTTATTTCATCGACAGAATAAAAATTATCATTTAAGGCAAATGAAGTTATTTCGTTATTTTTAGATGTATCATAAAAAATTTTTACACCATCTACTAATTTTATCATTAGGGAATTACCATATAAGCTCATACTATCTATTTCTTTTGTTGTTCCGCCAACATATATATTATCATATAAATCATAAAGCCCATTAGAAAAATGTACGGTGTTACCATTTGATGTATAAGTTAGTAATTTATAACTTGTACCATTGGGTACAAATAAAAATTCATCCCCGCTTTTTAATGTAATTTTTATATTTTCACTATTTGGGCCACATTTAATTGCCTCTTCCACTTCATCTTTCTCAATAAATTTTAATTTTTCATCTTCTAAGATTTCTATGGCTGTTCCTTTTGTAATTTTATTGCTTCCAAAAGCATCATATATTGCATCACCAAAAGATCCAACATATTCTATTTCAACTTCATTATTTGTACTATTTAGCTTTTTTAACTCCGCTGTTGGATTATTATCTATTGATTTTACTGTGTTTTTTATACTTAATTGGTTATTATCTAATTTTCGCATATTATTCACCTTACTTTTTAATGTAATAACTCTGTTTCTGAGTCTAAGAAACTTTGAATATTTTTATTTTTAATCTCTGATAATATCATCAATTCATTTTTCATTTCCATATAATTTTTTAGTTGTTGAATATTAATGTCCTTTAGTTTAGCTATTAATAAATTCATATTCTTTTCTATGGTTTTATTTAATGAAGATTGATATCCTTTAGCTAATTCAAATTCTGTTATATTTTTCATCTTTTCTATTATTTCTTGGCGTTGCTTTAGATAGGTCAGCGTTTTCTTTATTGAGGGTTCTACTTCTGCTATATTTAAAATAAAATCTTTATTTTCTATCATAGGATTCCCTCTTTCATTTTATTTAAATCTATATGTATTTCTGATTCTATTGTCTGTATTTTTTCTTTTGTTTCTACTGTTAGGCCTGATATTTCGCTATCATCAATATTGTTACCAATTTCTTGATATTTTTTTTCAATCGTTTTTAATAATTCAATATATCTTTTTAATTCCTCTATTACTTTTTTTTCGTTGGTAGCTTGTTCTTCTATTTTTATATACATTTCCTTTATTTTATTACTTTTCCAATTTTCTTGAATGGTTTGGAGCTCATTTGTTATGGAAATAGATAAGTTGGTATATTCATTTATTAATTTTTTGTATTTGTGAATTAATGTTTCTAAATTTTCTATATTTATTTGAATCATAATTTTCCCCTATTTGTTTTAAATATTTTTAAACAGGTAATAACTCGTTACCTGTTTAAAAGTATTCAAATTCAATATATATTTCAAGCAGCAAAATATGCTGCTTGAAAATCATCTTTTTCCTTATGCTTCGTTTGAAGTATTAATATTTGTACGTTTAATAGTACCATATTGTTCAATAGTTTCTTGAATATATTTTTTTACACTCTCTTCTAATTCTGTACTACTGGTTGTTAAAATGCTTCCTAATTTAGAATACATTCCACTAGCTGCTTCTGCTTCATCTGCATCAAATGCGCCACTAGCACCAATACCATTTTTAGTTGTGTTTACCGTAGAAACCATAGATGTAATTGCATTTGTTAATGCGCTTACCACACTTTCGTCCGCTCCTTCAATAATACCTACACTTCCGTCTCCTAATTGTGCATGGATTCCAGATACATCGATTGTTGGATCTGAATAATTTACTGTAGGAACAGCTAAGCTAGTTTGAGATTGCTGATTGTATCTTTGGGTGTTTGTGTTAATATTTGATTGAAAAGCTGTCATGTTTTCTCTAAAATTATTAGAAACATTATTCATTTTTGATTGGAATTCAGCTGCAAAGCTCTGTGCTTGTGGGCAAGCCCAAACACTTCCGATGGCGTCACACATATTTTTTGATCCATTCGCAAGTGTATCACTTAAAGATTGAGCGTTATTATTGGCTATATTCATTAAATTATTTAAACCATCTTGGTTTACTGTTGGCATGATTATCACTCCTTTATTATTTTCTTCTATTTAGATAAAGTCTGCCTACTTTCTCTATCTATTTTCATTTTACTCTTCTTTAGAACTTTTTGTCAACTAACTTGTCACTACTTGACTATTATTATCTACAGATACCAATATTAATTCTGATCCATTTCTTATGTCTGTATCTATTACAATTTGATTATTTTGATATACAGTTCCCGTATTTTTATTGATAAAAATATAATTTCCATTTTGTAGATTTACCCTTTTTTCAAAAAAATCAAAAGCTACTTTTGTTGTTAATTTACAAATTTTCCATATCACTTCATTTGCTGGGATAAATACATCATAAGATTCGTCAAGTTCTGGGATGATTATTTTCACTAATAATTTGTCATTCATTCTTTTTTGCTCCTTCTTTTTCAAATTCTATGAGTTTTACAATTTTATAACTTCCTTCTACAATATGAAAACCAATATTATTTTTATATGTTTTCATCAAATCTTGATTGTAATTACTAATTTTTAGTGTTGTTTGGTCTGCCACTCCATTTCCTATATATATTCCTTCTGTTGTATAGAAGTTATCTGTGTACCATTTTTCAAATGAATATTTTTTTAATTTTAAGACATCATCTGTAATAATGATATGAGCCTTGTCATATTTTTTTGTAGTTTCTAAGAAAGTTGCAAATTCTGTAGGATTATTTAACTGTTCTAATAATTTGTTGATACCTACTATAAAGATAACTTGAGATTTGGTACTCTCTTCTTTGCATCTTAAAATATAATTTGCAATTGGTGGTAAAACATTAGTGAAATTATTGGAATAGTAATTTGCAATTTTTTCTCTTTGGTTTGGTAATAGGTTCATTGGATCAAATATAATTACTTGAACTTCTGGAATCTTAGCGAAAACATCAATTAAGCTATTGATAAAAAACAAGTAATTTTTTAATCTATTTCCAATAATTATTGTTCCATATGTTGCCGCAAAATCATATGTATTAATTTCTAAATCATCTATATTAAGACCTATTGGAACATTACTTAAATCATTTATTTCTTGTTCTACATCTTCTAACTTGACTTGTTCTGGTAATTCTGGTATTTTTTGTGCTTTTACTGGATTTTGGTTATTAATATCATGGATTTTATTACGTAAGTATTCGTTTAGATTTTCATTTTCTTCTTGAATGGATGCTGTTTGAAACTCATGTAATATGTCGTCTGAGAAAATACCTCTTCCTTTAGTTTTCGCAGGAATTATTTTCTTTCTAATTCCAAATGCACTTATATAGTCTGTTGGATCTTTCACTTTTAATATATATGTATTTTGTAGGTTTTGCGATATTCTTCTTGGAACGGAACTAATTCCTATTGCTGTTATAATGTAGATAATTCCATAATGTTCTGATCCACGAATTAAATCTGGTAAATCATCATAGAGATTATTATCTAAATCTTGCATAGCATCATAATTATTTAAGATAACCGTAATTAAAGGTAATTTGTTATGATTTTCTTTAATATATTGTTGATAATCTCCACCATAGTCTGCTAATATTTTTTTTCTTTTCTCAATAATTTCTTTTATTAATTTAAATAGATTACGGTATTTTTCATCATCACCAGGATATACGATACCTCCAATATGATTTACTTGAGAAAATTTACTTAAGCTTCTGGAACCAAAATCAAATATATAATAATTGATTTCTTCTGATGTATAATTTTTAATCGTAGAATAAATTATGGTATCTAAAACCATTTCAAATTCTTCTGTATCAATACTATAAATCAAAGTGTTTCCTTGTTCTAACAATGAGTATTTTAACAATCCTTGTTTTTGCATCTCAGGTACATCATATTCTCCAATTATAGCCTCTATTTTATAAGGTTCTTTTCTATATTGATATTTCTTCTCTAAATCGTTTTCTAATATGATTTCTTTTAAACTATCTAACCAAAGTCTTGTTGCTTTTTTATTTGTTTTTTTCGCTATTTGCATAATACTTTTCATAATGAAAGATAGTTGTTCACCTTGACTTTTCATCTTCATATTATCGTTCATTTGAATTCTTTTAATAAACAAACCATTATCATTAATGAAATTTACACTTCGATCTATTTGTTTTACTATTTTATCAGATGGGTAATATTTTGCTCCTGACCAAGCAGATTGTCCTAGGGCAAAATATTCATCATACCCAACTTGCAAATAAAATCTTCCGGCCTCTTTTAATAAAGCTGCATCTGGTCTTTTTAACATTTCATTGCTGTCTGATTGACTTTGTACTTTTAAACAAATATGAAACTTAGAATTTGACCAAATTTGGTCATTTACTACCCCACTTGGTTTTTGCGTTGCTAAAATAAGATGAATTCCTAAACTTCTACCGATACGCGCAATACTAATTAATTTATCCATAAATTCTGGTTGCTGACTTTTAAGCTCTGCGAATTCGTCACAAACAATAAACAAATGAGGTATTGGCTCTGATAATTTTCCTTCTTTATAATAACTTTGATATTTATAAATATCTAGTGTATTCTCACTCAACAAGTCTTTCGCTTCATTAAATTTCACTTGACGTCTTTTGGTTTCACTTTCAATACTTGCTAGAGCTCTGTTTATTTCCGCCTCATCTAAGTTTGTAATTACTCCTGCTATATGTGGTAAAACCATTCCTGTTGACTCGTTAGAAAATGCGAAAGCAAGACCACCACCCTTATAATCAATTAAAATAAAGGCTACATCATCTGGACTATAATTTATGGCCATAGATAGTATATAGGTGATTATTAATTCTGATTTACCTGAACCAGTCATTCCAGCGATTAATCCATGAGGCCCATGATATTTTTCATGTAAATCTAGATACATTAATTCGCCGTCTTCTCCAATACCAATTTCTGCTTTTAAACTGCTTGTCGCATCATTGGTGTTCCATCTATTTAAAATACTTAACTGTTCTACCTTTCCGACTTTTTCCATTTCTAAAAATGAAATAGAGGATGGTAAATTATTATTATCATATTCAAATTCTATTGGAACATTCGAAAGAACAGGAATTAACTCATTCATATTTATAGTTTCGTTTATTTCATTTATAAATGAAACTTGTACTTGTTCTTCCGTGGAGTTTTGCAAGATTCCGGAATTTCTATTACCAATATTAATAAAATTATTACATTTACTTGGTAATTTACTTAATCTATCTTCTAATAATACAAGACTAAATCCCAAATCATTTTCTGATTCCGACACTTCTTTAAAAAACTCTTGTCGTTTTACTAAGTCATAGTCATCCACAATTACTAAATAATATGATTTGTCATATGATTTATCATAATGCTCTTTTCTATTTAGTACTATAATATTTAAATACTCGGATAGCTTTTTTGCAGACTCTATAGTAGAAGCAAAAAATCTAAATGTACGTTCATTATTAAAGTTGTGATTTAAGTATTTTATATAATTCCAATTACTTTCTTTGCTTTTTGTTGTAAAAACCACTAGTTTTAAATCTTCGTAGGTATAAAAAGATAACAACTGAACTAATATATTATTAATAAAAAATGGTCTTTTTTGAGCATCTCCCATAATTGCTGTAATTTTATTTTCATAAAAAGAATAACCAATGGGAACATTCTCTATATATTTAAATTCCTCTACTAGTTTGTCTGCCATTTTTCTTAAATTATCTTCCTCTATGGTAAATCCTTCTTCTGGGTATTCTATTTTTACATCTAGAGGAACATTCCCTGTTCCAATTCGTACTTTTAAGAAGTCATTTTGATCTGCTCTTTTGCTCCAAAAATTTAGAGATTTTGTTTTAATTATGTCATAGCAAGTTTCTGTTGTTACTAAATTTTCGTTTAGTATCTCTCTTTGAAGTTTTTCTTCGGCGATTAATTCGCCTTTTTTATCTTCTAAATATATTGAATATTTTTCTTCTAATTCTTTTTGTTGTTTTTCTTTCATTTTTTTGTTATAAAGTCTGGTAGCAATTGGCCATAAAGTCATCGATATTAACATAATTAAAGACATTGCTAAAGACGGCCATACTTCTTCTAAGAAAATCTCTCCTGTGGAAAGTCTATAAATTGTATTAATTAAAGTTATTCCTGCCATCCCTCCCATAGTTAACATTGGACCAATCGTTAACATTAATGGCAATTCTTGACTTTTCGTTAGATTTGGTGGCGGACTTAATTTAATCTCTTTCGTTTCTATATTTCTTTTTAATCTTGGAGCTTTCGAAAAGTAGTCACTTTCATTATATAGAGTTCTCTCTTTTACCTCTACTGTTTGTAATGGTTCATCTGTGTATTTGTAATCTGCTAATTTGGTAAGCAATTCTTTTACTGTTAATTTATTTTTAGGAGCATTCATAATTAATATACTAGGAAGAAATATTAACCTTAAACCTAATATTTCTATTTGGTCTCCTGTTTTGAACGTATAGTTTAATCCTGGTGTTTGTTTACTATTAATATATAATGGAATATGAGGTCCTCGCTCTAAAGTTAACTGATTTTCTTTGATATAGATTTTTACTGTTTCTGCTTGTAGTAGTGGACATTGATAAATTAAATTACAATCCGAAGTAGTACCAATTTGTAAGTTCATAAGTGAATCATAGTGAAAAATTTTCATTTGTTTTGCATCTAGATTTATGGCATAAATTAAATAGACATAATTCTCTCTTTTGATAGTATAATAATGATCAGACTCTAATTCTACTGCTTCTAAAAAATTATAATTTTCCATTATTTTTGATTCATTTGTAGAATATAAAAACCATTTATTATCTCTTGCTTCTACATTTATTAATTTATCGTCTTCTTCTTCATTTTCATCAAAACTAAAACTTCCAAATATTTCCGATGGTAATGTAAATGTTACAAATTTGTTTGCTAAATATAAATAAATCTTCATAAACTCACTACCCTTATCCTTTTATGATTATATCATGTATGAATTGTATTGTAAATTTAAGTTTTTAATAGTTATCTTTTTTATTTCTTATTTTTAGATTTGTCTATATCCACAATAGGTGCAAAAATTTCCTTCTACTCTTTTACCGCAGTTTGGACAATATTTATTTTTATTTGTTATGGATATATTCTCTTGCGCTAATATCTTTACTTTTTTAATAGAGGTTGTATATAAAAATATAATAAATACTAAGAAAAGTATTAATATCAATGATGTCCCTGTGAGACAGCAATAATCGTATATTCCATGATATAGAGTTGGAATCCATATACTTTTTATCTTATTCTTTTTCGCTTCTTTTTGATTTCCAGCTTTTTCATGATATTTTGCTAAGCTTAGATAGTATCCCATAGCAATACCATCACACACATGACCTGGTATTGCTAGTAGTCCTCTAAATACTCCAATTGCTACACTGCCTATTCCAAATACATATAATATATTTTCAAAGGCTGCAAATCCTAGGGCTACAAATACAGCATAAACTACTATGTCATAAATTTCATCAAACTCTTTATTTTGGTAGCCAATACCGTAGGTCATTAGCCATTTACAAAATTCTTCTGTTAAAGCTATAAATATAAAGATATAGAAACTAAATTCAATGAAATTCATAGAGGACTCGATATTCTTTACAAACGGGAAGAAGATAGCTGTTATTTCGGATATCGCTAATACTAAAAAACAGGATAGGATTCCAGATACAAATAATTTCACGAGTAACGAATTGGGTTCTTTATTTCTATCTTTTTTATAAATATATAATCCTAATAATATTACTGGAAGGATTGCTATTAATAGTAACAGATCACTCATTCTTCTTCCTCCTATTCTATTATTAGTATACTGTATTTCTTCTTTTCTGGCAAATAAAAACTACCTATTTCTTAGGTAGTTAATTTGCTCTTATTTGTTCTACATAATTTCTAATTTTTGCTGGCCAAGCTGAGCTTGCTGCATATTTTGGAGCTATCGTTTCAATGGTATTTAAACCTTTGGAATAATAGTTCCTATACAAGTTATCAATAAATCCAACAATACCTTCGTCTAAAGTCGCATAAGCTTTATAAGCTCCACCGTTACATCCAGGGGCACCTTTTTGACCTCCTACATTATTACAAGTTCTAACTAAAGTAGAGCAATTGTATTTACATCCTGTTTCATGTAACATGATTGCTACTGCAATATAAGGGTCTACCCCTTTTTCTATACATTGACTAGCAATTAAATAACCTTTTCCAGCAATATAACCGGTTCCTAAATTACGATTTAGTTTCGCAGCTAGCTCATCTATAGTCATGCCCTCATACACTTCAATTCTTGGAGGTATAATTACTGACGCTGGTGCTATCTCCATATCAATAGGGGTTATTTCTGCAACCGTTTCTTCTGTGGTTGTTTCTTCATTTATTACTGTATTGGCTGATGTTGCCATATTTTTTAATGCAACTTCACTATTTTTTGTTACTATTGTTTTGTTTTCTTGTAATGTTGTCATATCTTCCGATTGAACTACTAAAGCTATAGAGATCATTACAATTCCTAAGGTTGCTAAAACCGAGCTGATTAGTTTTCCTCTTTTCATTAAGTCACCTCATTGTTTTTTGTAACATTATCATTGTATCTCATTTCATGAAACTTGTCAATTTTTGTCGATTTAGTAAAAATAGATAACTGTCTTTTATATTTTCTTATTTCTTTCGGTTCCTTTTTTTGCTTTTCTTTGTTATAATTTTTCAGAAGGGTAAGATTTTATGAATGTTTTAGCACAGATTTTTGGAGCTTTTGCTTTATTAGTTTTAGTTATTAGTTATCAACAAAAAAAACGAATTCGTTTTTTACAGCTTCAGATGATTGCTAATATTTTTTATGTCTTACAATATTTTGTTTTGCATGCTTATAGTGGGATGATATCATTTATTATTTCAACTGTTAAGATGATTATTTTCCAAATAGATGAAAGTAAACATAGAACTACGAATATCTTAGTTTTCATCATTTTAGAAATATCTTTCATATTTTTTGGGATTCTTACCTATGATGGGTTATACTCTATTATCCCTATTTTAGGAGCATGTATGTTTACTTATGGTGCTTGGCAAAGAAATTTAAAAATTACTTATTTTATCGCCATTATTGTTGCTGTTATGAGTAATGTGTATGATATTGCTGTAGGCGCTTACATTTCTGTTATTAGTAATGTATTTGAATTAGTAGCAAGCTTAATAGGATTTAGGAAAGTTTGTCGTGGTATTGTTATCAAAAATAATTTTCATACTGTACATACTGTAAAAAAATAGTGAAAATCCTTTTTAAAAGGATTTTTTATTTTATTCATTAATGTCTTCTTAACGATTTATTTGGATTATTATTTGCCTTTTCTGGTGATGTTGTATCACTAAAGAAACCAAACTCGTCTAGTGAATCTGTATATTTAGGTGGTGTTACTTCTACATTTTCTTTTTTTGGTCTATGATGTTTGTTTTTATTTTTATTTTTTGATAGAGCTACTGCTCCTCCTAATCCTAATGCAATACCTATTAGGGCTCCTCCTACAATTACAAATGTTTTTGGTCCAACAGAAATTTCAAATTTCTTGTTAGTAGTCTCTTTTTTTGTTTCTTGTTCTTCTGGTACTATATTACTTACTTCGTCTATTGGTTTAATGGTAATCGTAGATGAAATGTTTAGAGCGTCATGTTGACCCGAAGAGTCAAGAGTCTCTATTTCCGTTGGATCTTCCATATACCATTTTACTTCATCTTTTCTCCTTCTACTTTATTTTAAAAGTCTGTGGTGCTTTTTTATAAACAATTATTAATGCTATTATACTATATGCTACTGTTGCGATAATAGCTATGATAGAAAACAGTGTCGTAGACATTTTAAAGTCTGTTAATGAGTAGGCTATTAGATAAGTTAATGCGGATATTAGTGAATAGGCAATACTTTTCATTTTCATATTTTTGTCATAGGGTTGGAATAAATAATAAATTACTAAGTAATGAATTGAGAAAAATATGCTTAATGTGATAATAAATATTGGTATGGATATATAATCTATACTATTTGGTGTCCCTCCTGTTATATATAAAAGAATAGGTAGTCCGATGGCTATTACAGAGGCTGGTATTAAGTTTACTTTAGATACTGTTAATACTCTGGTTTTAAATACATTTAATATTACTTTAGGATTTCTATAAAAGTTAAATGTTAACATAGAATGATCACAGTTATAAAACATAGCCTGAGTAATGATAGCTCCCCTATTAATAAAGTACATAATAATTACAAACCAAGCGATATTATTTAATAAGAACTTATTTAAATTCTTTTGTAAGATTGGATTTATCATTACTAATATTCCTACCCCTACTATCACTAATAGAGAAATACTAGCAAACCACTTGGCACTACGTAATAATATTTCTTTATGACGTTCGAAAAAAATGGTGTTAAACAAATCATAACCTTTTTTCCCTTTTAATTTCTTTTCATCTATCTTCTTATCTTTTTCTTTGATATCAATCATAGCTTGACGTGAATATTCTCTAGATTGATTACTATTTAGAGCTCTTACTTTGGTATTTAGTCTTTTAAATATCAACTTATAATTGTCTATTTTCATTAATCCAATGTATGATAGTATGGCTATTGGTAAAAAGATAATGTCAATTATTGTTATGATTGGGGATGTTATTATTATTCCTATTCTTGGTAATAGTGCTACTAAACCACTTAATAGAATTACAGTCCAATAAAATGGATAATTATAAGTTAGTGATATTTTATATTTGGTATAATGCCATACATTTAATCTTTCCCCTATTATTCTTCCTAAGAATCCAAAAATAGTAAATAAGAAAATAATGGGGTTTTGAATTAATATCCATAGCCCAATACTATGGCTTATGAGATTAGTTAAGATTTCCTGCCATAACATTGCTTTCATATACTTTTTAGCATCCATGTTAAATAGAACAATCGAGAAATACTTTTTGGTACTTGTTGTTAATACCTTATTATTAAAGAACATGCCAATAATTGTAAATATAAAATAAATATGTAGTATCCCTGCTGAGATATCTTTTGGAGTTAGCAATGTTGCTAAAACGTAAATAACCCAGAAATAAATTATCTTATATAGAATCATTCTTGCACTTGAAAGTATTAGTCCTAAGACTCTTATTATACTTTTTGCTTTTTTACTTTTGTATAAGTTATCTCCTGGAAATAAATCTTTAAATATCGGGATTTTTTTTAGACTATATATGAAAGAATTGATAGCGTATGTCATATCAATTTTAAAAGACATTTTTAAACTATTTATCATGTTCTTCATCCTTTAACATTTTTATTATTTTGTCTTTATACTTTTTCGTATTTAAGTTATTTTTTTCTACTAATTCTATTTGCTTATTATTTAAAATTACTATTTCATCGCATAAATCTAAAGCTAATTCTAAAATATGGGTTGAAAATATTAATATATGGTCTTTTTTTATACTTTTTAATAATTGTTTCATTTCTTCTTGTACGACTACATCTAGAGAAGTTAGTGGTTCATCTAATAGTAATACTTTGGGGTTAGCAATAATATTAATTAGCATTTGCATTTTATTTTTCATACCATGTGAATATTCTTTTAATAGTTTATCTTGATCTTCTTTATTTATTTTTACCAAATCAAAATATTCCTCTATTGTTTTTTTATCTTTTATTTTATCTTTATTGATTTCTAAAAAGAACGATAAAAATTCTTTGGCTGTTAAAAATTCTGGTACTGTGGGAGTTGATATTACATAACCGATATCCTCTGTTTTTAATTCGTTTTCTCCATATTCATCAGATAAAATAAATCTTCCAGAATCCACTTCTACATCTTCATTTAAACAATTAAAGAAAGTTGTTTTTCCAGCACCATTTCTACCAATTAGTCCATAAATTTTTCCTTCTTCAAAAGTAAAGTCTATTTCTTTTAATACTTCTTTGTTACCATAATTTTTTGTTAGATTTTTTATTACTAATTTCATTTTTTACCTCCTGTTTGTATTTTTCTTTATTGCCAATACCAAACCAATGATAATTAGGAATAGACCAAGTAATAAAATAGGCCAAAATACAAATCCTGCCAAAATAACAAAATCAAAAAATACTTTTGGTCCATATTCAGGAGAACACATGAAGCATAGTCCGTTCCAACCATTTATCGCATTATATAGTCCACCGAGCAAAACATACAATATTGGAAGTGATCCGATTACTATCAGTATTATTCCTATTTTTTTCTTCATCTCGTACTTCTCCTTTTTTATTTATTATAACATAATCTAGATAGCAAAAAAACTATAGTTTGATTACTATAGTTAATTTATTTTTTTAATTGATTGATTTTAATTTCTATATAGTTTCTAACATAACTAGAATCTTCTTTATAAGCGGTTTTATCTTCTTTTGCGGATATTTTGAAATCTTCAAATTCTTTTTCTAATTGTTCTTTATCCATTAGTTCTTGCTGTTCTTCTTCCGTAATCGTTGCTTCTGTTGCTTTTTGACGTAAGGTTTCGATTCCTTCCGTTGTATCCGTCAATATTAATTCTTCCCTTTTTTCGTTAATTTCATATTTGGCAATATATTCTTCTTCTGTTTTTCTGTTTGTGGTTTCTAAAATAATATAAGTGTCTTTTCCCATGTTACAACCAATATAGGTCACATTTCTTCTTTGTTTAGAATAACTATTATAAATAGAGGTAGCATAGCTCCTACATAATGCTTTCTTTTCTTTATATACAGTATCTACTTGTGGTTTTTCTGGTTCTTTTTTTGCTGGTAGTGGTGGTAGCTTCATAATACTAATGTAGAATATTGTTACTGTAAATAGAAGGCCTATTAGTATCGTTAAAATAATATTGGTTCCACCTTTTCTTTGACATAGTTTTAAAAATTCCTCTGAATTTAATTCTTGGCTTTTTTTCTGTAATTTTTGTAGTTTTTTATTTACTACTTTTATATAGTATTGATTAAATGTAAATGCTAAGACAAGAGAGATTACTATAGCTATTATTCCTGTTATGATTCTTACTATAGGAAAATAACGAGATAATAGCGTTAATAATGCCATCAAACTCATGCCTGATATGGCTAATAAATAGCGTTTTCTATACAGGAGATAAAACAAATTAAAGATTAGTGCTGGTAGTGAAAATTTTTTCGTTGATATTTTCACATAGTTTTTTCCAACATAAACCATTCTTCTTTGTTCTATACGTGAGATATTCGATTGTAATATATGCATAATTTCATTATCTTTTTTATTTTCTTTTTTTATTTTCTGTTTTCTTTCTGTTGATGAAGATGTAAATTCATTGTCTTTCTTTTTTCTTCTTTTATAGATAATTATTACAATTATGGTTGCTGGTATGGTTAAAAAGCAAGATCCTAAGGCTATTATATTTAGTATAGAAGAGATTGTATTTGATGCTAAATCTAGTTTTTTTAATACTAGTTTTATTAAAAATATCACGATACCTAATAAAAGAAATAATAGTGGAATCTGCCAATGTATTTTTTCCTTTTTTTTCTCTTCCTCTACATGCTCCTCTTTTTCTATTGGTTCTATATACTCTTTTCTTTCTCTGGTTTCTAAATAATTTCCTAAGAAGACGCCACAATTTTTACATATTCTATCACTATCATTTAGAGGCTCACCACAATTTGGACAATGACGCATATTTCTCACCACTACTTTCTCATCTTATTTTGAGTATATCATCTTTAACTCTATACATCTAGTTAAGGTATGTTTTATTGACATATTTTTACAAATTAAAAGCTATAACATACGTTATAACTTAATATTTTTTTAGTTTTTATTCATTGGGAATGGTCTATTTTTCGTTTTTCTCATAATACTCATAATAATCATAATTCCACCTACTAAAATAATTAATCCTACAATCACAGAAATTGTTCCTACGGTTTCAGAAGTATCTGGCACTTCGATTAATTGTATATTTTCTAGTACCGCTTCTGTTTCTCTGTTTTGTATCACCGATATTTTTTGTTCTACTACTCTTGCTTCATAATTGGGTGGAGTCACAATTTGTTTTACTGTATATTCTCCTACTGGCAAAGTAATATTTAACTCATTACCAGTGGTTTTATAACGATATACTATATTACCCATCTGGTCAGAGATTACTACTTCAGCATCTTTTAGTCCCTCTTTGCTTTCAGCATCGATTACTTGGATTTTCAAGGTTCCTACTTGTTGCGTATAGTTTAAATTCAATGTCTCGAATGTTTGTATCACTTCTGTTTTTCCACAATCCATAGCTAAGATAGGATAATAATTTACCCCGCGTGATACTCCAGTTGCTGCATATTCTCCCCAAATTTTAAATTCTCCTCTTCCTATAATATTTGCCTTAAAATTTATTTCATTATTTTTTATTGCTGATAGTGGAATACGTAATTTAAATCCTTCCCCTTTTTGAAAGTCCGTCTTTTCATTACCATTCTTATCTACTCCCATAATAGGTGATGTTACGTCTACTTTGTAATTGGTAAATACATAGGTGTAATTCTCTGGTGCTTCTGGAGTTATTAAGTTGGTTTCTATATAATCATTTGTTGCATAATATGTTATTTTCGTGGTATCTATACTATTTAGTGTTAGTACTGGCTCCTGTTCTTGTGAAAACATCCAATTTCCATATTTTTCATATTCTTCTGCGGTTGCTATTATCTTTTTTCCATTATTCGAATTTTCAATTGCTTCTTTTTCTTTTGCAGTTAAATAATTAGTACTATTCATTAAATCATTCATATACCACATAAATACTTGTGTATAATAGGCATTTTCATACTGATTATTACTAAAAGTTGGGAGCGGGAATACTAATTCGTTTTCTTTTCTATAATCTTGATTTCTGATAGTACCTGTGTTTCTATCAACACCTATTGTAGCAGTATTCCTTCTTTCCCCATCTACTGTTATTTCTATTTTAGGTAATGTAATTTTAGTATCTCCATACTCGATTAATGTTAACGTATCAGATGAAGTATTCGCTGTTATTATCGTAGGGCAATTATTAATAGTTGCATTTGCAGCATAGCTTGATTTATTTATTAATAATATCGTTGACGCTACTACCAATAGTAATGACAATGTAATTATTGCATATTTTTTCTTCATTTTCTCTGCTCCTTTACTCTTTATTTAAAATTAAATTTCTCCATCTGCTTTGCCAGTATATGATAAAGACTAGACTCTATTTTTATTATTGCCTATTTTTTCATTTATATTTTTCTTTTTTACTATTGCCATCATCTCCACTATTTTATTCTTCTTCACTTTGATCTTTTATTTTTTGACATCCAACTTCTAGATTCGTAATATAAGCATCCAATATTTCATCACTATATGTGTCTTCCACCATATCAAAGCTTGTAATTGAAGTGCATAAGTATTCATTACCATTACACTCCTCTTTAAAACTTCTGATTGTATCAATAAATTCTGTTTTGTCTATTTTTTGGCTTCTATAGTCATTGATGGTAGTATCTATTTCATCACATAATCCTAATAGTGGATCTTGTTCGTCTGTTTTATTAGAACAGCCTCCCGTTAATGTTATACATATAGTTAACACTAGTATAATTATTATTTTTTTCATTGTTATCCTCTACTTTCTATTTTTTGATTTGCTTAATATTAAGCTTCCCACAATGATAAAATATATTCCTAATAGAGCTATTTGCCAATATAGGTAAGTTTAATCAAGGCTAGGAATATTTTATCAATCCCATCTATCTAGCCATGGATATGCTAAATATTAAATTTCCTACAAATAAAAATTCTTTATATTATATAAAAACGTCCTAACATTTTTCTTTTATTATAAAATTATAAGCATCACGGCACATATCTTCAATACCTAGAGTTGCTTCCCATCCTAATTCTTCCTTAGCTTTTGTTGCATCGGCAAAACATTCAGCAATATCTCCTGGTCTTCTGTCTGCGATTTTATAGTTTACTTTTACATGGTTTACTTTTTCAAAAGCATTTACTAAGTCTAATACACTATAACCGATTCCAGTTCCTAAGTTGTAAATATATAAGCCTTTTTGTTCTTTTTCTAATTTTTCTAAGGCTTTAATGTGGCCTTTTGCAAGATCCACTACATGAATGTAGTCCCTTACTCCTGTACCATCTTTAGTTGGATAGTCATTTCCAAATACGGATAAGCATTCCAACTCTCCGCTAGCTACTTTTGCGATATATGGCATTAAGTTTGCTGGAATTCCGTTTGGCTCTTCTCCGATTAATCCACTTTTATGTGCTCCTATTGGATTAAAGTATCTAAGAATTGCAAT
>CALVKW010000009.1 GCA_944333345.1 uncultured Bacilli bacterium
TCGTATCAAGAACTGTACAACCAGAATATACAAAGAAAATTTGGGCAAACCATATAGTAAAAAGATGCAAATTAAATATTAGTATGATAGATTTCTATCAAAAAAGAAATAGATTAGAAGCTAGTATTGGTGAGAAAAATGCAAATGAAGGTCATGATTGGGAGTTTTGTTATCAAGATTTATTAACAGAACTTTACCAAGAAATAGAGACTGACCTATCTCTAGAAGAATTTTCTAAAATCGCAACAGAAATAGAAGTAGAGATAGAAAGTAATGTACAAAAAGTAGATGACAAAGTACTAAAAGAAATAAAAAGAGCAAAAAAAGAAGGTAAAAAAATCTACTGTATTTCAGATATGTATTTATCAAAAAAAATGATAACAGAAATATTTAACAATCTAGGAATACTAGAATATTTTGATGATATTTTTATTTCTTGTGAATACTTAAAAAATAAAAAAAGTGGAGAACTATATAGTATTGTATTAAAAAAATTAAAAGCAAAACCAGAAGAATGTATTATGATTGGAGATAATGAACATTCTGATTTTACTATGCCTAAAGAAAAAGGTATGGAAGCAATCCATCTAGATAGAAGTAAAAATTATAAAAAATATGAAAAATTTGAACAGGAAAATACACCGGAATTAACTTTAGAAAAAGTAAAAAAATTAACAGAAAAAAATTCAGATAACTTTGAAAACATTATCTTTTCACTATATAGCTTTACAGAAAAATTATACTATCAGCTACTAGATGATGGCCTAGAGGAAGTATTCTTTTTATCAAGAGAAGGCGAATATTTAAAAAAATTATTTGACGAATTTCAAAAAAATATCTATGGAAAAAAATTAAAAACAAATTATCTACTAGTATCAAGAAAAGCAACCTACTTACCATCATTAAAACCACTAGATAAAGAAGATTTTGCAAGTCTACTTCAACAATATAGTTATATTAATTTAAAAGAATTCCTAGCTAGTCTAAACTTTTCTAAAGAAGATATACAAAGTATTTTAGATAGCTATAGAAAAGATTGCCAAAAGATAATAGAAAAAGAAGAGCTAAATGCAAATGAAGAAAGAGAAATGAAAGCGATTATAGATGGAAATTATGATCAAAAAATTATTTATTTATATGAATCTAAATTATTAACGTTCTTAAAGAAAAATAAAACATTTAAAGAAATTTATGAACAGAACCGTACGGAACAAAATGAATTATTTAAAAAGTATATTCATTCTATGACCAAAGAAAAAAGAATTTGCGTAGTAGATGTTGGATGGAACGGATCAATTCAAGATAATATTGCTAATATCTTAGGAAGTGAATATACAGTTACTGGATATCTTCTTGGATTAGTAACAAGAGAAGATCCTAAAAAAGTTGCAAAACTAAATAATAAACAAGGGTTAATCTTTACCAATGTTCCAGAAGTAAGTAAAAACTTTGATTTATATGCAGAAAATAGAAGTGTTTATGAAATATTACTTGGAGCATCTCATGGTAGTGCAAATAGATACGTAGAAAAAGGAAGTAAAGTAGAAGTCCTAACCTTTGAAAAGAAAGAAGAAAAAGATATTTATAAAAATGTAATTTCTAAAATTCAAGACACAATGATGGAAACCTTCAAAGAATTATTAAAAATAATACCAAATGGTTATTATGATAATAAAAAGTTAGAAAAGATATTTAATAGAGCACATTTTAAAATGTTATTTTTACCAAATAAGGAACAATTAAAATTCTATAATAAAATATATCACTATGAAAACTTTGGAGTATTTGAATTTACAGAATTTAATTTACAAAAGAAATTAAGTATAAAATATTACTTAAAAGAAAATTTAAAATATTTTATTAAACATAAAACATTCTTCTATGATGCCTTTTGGCCAGTATTAAAACTTTGTAATGAAAAATTATATCTTCAAAAAGCATTATATGTACATGGTAGAAAAAGAAGATTAAAGAGGAAGGGAGTTCTATAATTTATGAAATGTATATTTACTTTAGGTTCACCAGCAATTGGTGGAGGTACAAATGTAATATTTGAACATGCCAGCAAGATGGCAAAAGAAGGTGAAGATGTATATATCGTAACAGATAGAAAAATAGAGCCAGAGGAATATGCTTGGCATACATCTGCCCATCTATTAAAATGGGTAACTTATGATGATATCAAAGATGAAGAATTCGATATGGCTATTGCTACCTGGTGGAGAACGGTCTATGAATTATATCGTGTAAAATCAAAAAGATATGTATATTTCGTACAGTCCATTGAATCAAAGTTCTATAAAGACAATGAACAAGGCGTAAAAATGCTTGCAGAAATGACTTATATGTTAGATATGAAAGTGATTACTGAAGCTACTTGGATTAAAGAATACCTTGCTAAATATGGTGTAGATGCTTATTTAGTTCACAATGGAATCAGAAAAGATATCTTTATCTTAGAGGGAGATACCTATAAAAAAGGAAAAGGACTTAGAGTATTAGTAGAAGGTCCAGTAGATGTAGACTTTAAAAATGTTCCTAAAACAATTGATTTAGTAAAACAAAGTGATGCAGATGAAATATGGTTATTAACCTCATCAAAAATAGATAGTTATCCTGGAGTAGATAAAGTGTTTTCTCAAGTACCTCCAGTAGACTGTGCAAAAATTTATCGTTCTTGCGATGTCATAGTAAAATTAAGTTATATTGAAGGAATGTTTGGTCCACCATTAGAGATGTTTCACTGTGGAGGAACAGCGATTGTTTATGATGTAACAGGTCATGATGAATATATCGAACATAATAAAAATGGTCTAGTAGTAAAAACAGATGACGATGATAAAGTAGTAGAATATATTAACAAATTAAAACAGGATTCTAAATTGCTAAATAGACTAAAAAAAGGAGCAATCGCAACAGCTAAATCCTGGGTATCTTGGGAAGAATCTTCTATGAATTTCTATAAAACAGTAAAAAAATTAAATGAAATGCCATCTGTAACACAAGAGGTATTAGAAACAAAATCTAAATTTTTCTTTGATGTATATGTCAAATATGAAACAAAAGATTTATCAATCAAGCGCTTTGTAGGAAGAAGATTAAGAACCAATCATCCAAGAATATATAAGTTTTATCGAAAAATAATCCGTAAGTAAGGAGATAGCTATGGGAAAAGTATTGAAAGAAGAAGACTTTAAAGAAATTATCTACCAGGAAAAAATAAAATTATATGAAATGGAAAACACAGAACTTCAATATATGTTAAAAGACTATTGGCAAAAGAATGGTAAAAAACGTCCCGAATTTCCAAGTATTCGGGAAGAAATATACTATATATTAAATAATTCAGAAGATTCAATCAGAAGAAAAATAAAAAATGGATTCCATCGATTGAGAGGTAAATAATATGAAAAAAGATACGAAGATTTTACTAGTAGTAGATAATGAAAAATGGGCATTTTATAATATTGCTACGAATTTTCAAAGAGAATTAAAAGGACAATTAGATATCGATATTATTGCGATTGATCGACTAAATGGAAATGTAGCTGATTTATTTCTACTAGCTCAAAAATATGACCTAATTCATTTGTTTTGGAGAGGAATACTTCTAGATTTTGATATTGATTTTACCCAATCCTATATTTACAATATGGGACTTTCGAAAGAAGAATTTATAGATAAATTTGTACGTACGAAAGTAATAACAACAGCAGTCTATGATCATAAATTATTAGATGAAGAAAATATTAATGCTTATACCAAATATACCAAAGCTTACTACACATCATCTACTTTATTAAAAAAGTTGTATGAAGAATTGCCCCTAGATCAATATCCAAGTGCAGTAATTACGGATGGAGTAGACTTAAACTTATTTAAACCAAAAAAAGATAGATTTAAAGATATCAAAAAAAGACCAGTCACTATCGGTTGGGTAGGAAATAGTAAATGGGATGGTGCAAATGACCATAAAGGATTAAATACAATTATTAAACCTGCTGTAGAAGAATTAATCAAAGAAGGATATAATATAAAACTACATTTAGCGGATAGTAACGTTCAACTAAGATCAAGAGAAGAGATGGCAGTATACTATGATGAAATAGATTTATATGTATGTTGCTCCATCAATGAAGGAACACCAAACCCAATTCTAGAATCTTTTGCTTGTGGAATTCCTGTAATCACAACAGATGTTGGAATAGTAAGAGATTTATTTGGAGCAAAACAGAAAAAATATATTATGAAAGAACGAAGTGTAGAAGAATTAAAGAAAAAAATAATGGAATTCTTAAATAATCTAGAAGAAGTAGAAGAACTTTCTAAAGAAAACTTAAAGAAAATTGAAAAATGGTCTTGGAAATATAAAGCAGCAGATTTTAAAAAATTTGTAGAAAAGGCACTGAAATAATATGAAATATGCAATAACCGTATTTAAAGATAGTATAAATATTGGGGATGATATTCAGTCTTATGCCGCAATGAAACAACTTCCCAAAGTGGATTATTTCATTGAACGAGAACATATGAATGAATTTATTCCAGAGGATAAAAAGAAAGTAAAAACCCTAATTAATGGTTGGTACATACATAATAGATATAGATTCCCACCATCACCATATATCATACCATTTTTCACTTCTTGCCATTTTTCATCTTTAGATGATATGTATGGAGTAACAACAGAATACATGGAAGATTATGCAGCAGAGTATATGAGGCGATATGAACCAATTGGATGTAGAGACAAAGTAACCGAAACTCTATTATCAAATAATGGAATAAAAACCTATCGTTCCCATTGTCTAACACTAACCATTCCTAAAATAGAAGGAATAAAAAAAGAAAAGAAAATAATATTAGTAGATGTATCAGAAAAGATAAAAGAAAAAGTAAAAGAAACTTATGATGGAGAAATTAAAGAAATTACTCATAGCCTAGATAAAAATAAAAATAGTAAATTAAGTTATGAAGAAAGAATGAATAATGTAGAGAATCTATTAAAAGAATATCAAGGTGCAGAAATGGTAATTACCACAAGACTTCATTGTGCACTACCTAATCTTGCCTTAGAAGTACCAGTATTATTAATTTTTGATGATAATAATTATGATGTAGTTAGTAGAATTGGGGACTTTAGAAAATTGCTAGATTATTGTAGTGAAGAAGAATTTTTACAAGGTGGACTAGAAAAATATTTTATCAAAGCTCCAAAGAAAAAACATTTAAAAATAAGAAAAGACTTAATTAATAGAATTCACCAGTTCATAAATGAAAAACCTCTAGTATCGAAGCTAGATATGGAAGAAGAATTTGTAAAAAACAATCACAGAATAAATAAACTAGTAAAAATTTATCAAACGAATTTATATGAAGAAAGAGAAAAAAGATTTGCTAGAGAACAAGAATTAACGAATATGACCTATGCAAAGGAATACTGGGAAAAAGAATACCATCATCTATTAGAGTTATATGAAAAAGAAAAGAGTAAAAATTCTAGTAGAGTAAAAAATATAATAAGAAGAGGAATTGCTAAAATAAAAAAGGAGAAGAAGTAAAATGTCTAATTTAAGAATAATTGCGTTTGAAAATTGTAAAGAATTAGGAGAAAAAATCGATAGTCATTTAAAGAGATTAACAAAAAGTAATGATACTTATACAATTAATGTAGTATGTAGTCGTTTTAATAATGGAGAAGGAAAATTATATATTAGTGAATCTATTAGAGAAAAAGATTTATATATTTTATCAGATGTTGGAAATTATAGTATTTCTTATGATTTCTATGGGTCTAAACATAATATGGCACCAGATGAACACTATCAAGATATCAAAAGAGTAATTTCCGCAACCAATGGACGATTCTCAAAAATGACTGTGATTATGCCATTATTATATCAATCAAGACAACATAGAAGGAAAGAAAGAGAATCTCTTGACTGTGCATTAGCTCTTCAAGAATTAGAAAGACTAGGAGTAAATAATATTATAACTTTTGATTGTCACGATCCTAATGTTTCTAATGCAATTCCTAATTTACCATTTGAAAATGTCTTTGCTACAGAAACAATCATAAAAGAAATATTTAAACAAGAAGATATTAATAAAGACCATTTATTAACTATCAGTCCAGATATGGGAGCCATGGAAAGAGCTAGATATTATGCAGAGATATTAAGCTGTGACGTAGGACTATTTTATAAAAGAAGAGATTTAAGTAAATTAATCGATGGAAAAAATCCAGTAGTGGAACATGTATATTTAGGTAAAAATCCCAAGGATGTTACCGTCTTTGTTATTGATGATATGATAGCATCCGGTGGATCTATGCTAGATGTCGCAACAGAACTAAAAAAACGTGGTGCAAAAAAAGTAATCCTAGTCGCAACATTCGCACTATTTACTGCTGGAATAGAAAAATTTCAAAAAGCATATGAAAAAGGTCTATTTGACCGTCTATATACAACCAATTTAACTTACATTCCAAAAGAGATAAAAGAAAAAGAATGGTTACAAGAAGTAGACTGTTCAGAACAGCTAGCGAGAATTATTTTAGAACACAGCCAAAATGGAAAGATAGATGAAGTGCAAATTCAAGATGAGCAGAAATTAAGAAATGACATCAAAGTAAAACTAGGAGAGAAAGAATGAAGGAAAATAAAAAACAAGTAATAAATTATTTGCAAAAATCTAAAATAACAATAGGAATAACAATTTTTTTCTTACTGTTAGCTTTTGGAGAAAGATTAATAAGTAATAGTTTTTCCATAGATTCAGAAATCTATATTCAATCTGTAGATGATACGTTTTTCTGGTGGATAGGATTAAATCGCTGGGCATTGGTGGCAATTAACAAACTGTTATCTATAGGACCATTAGTTATTTTTCAATCAAATTTTTTAACAATTTGTTTAATAGGGATATATAGTATTCTACTAATGTATTTATTTTATCTATATATTCCCAAAAAATGGAAAGATAGTTATTTAAAAGTCCAATTTATTCTTCCAATTATTTTTATCACAAGCCCCATATTTGCAGAACAATATAATTTTTTAAATCAAAATGTAGGGATTGCTTTAGGAATTACATTTGACATTATATCAATACTACTATTATATTATGCAGATAAAACTACAAAATGGAAAAAATTAATCTTAAATATCATAGGCGTTGCTTTAGCAGTATTTACTTTTGGAATCTATCAGGCACTAATTCCTCTATATATAGTAATAATCGCTTGTACATACTTCTTAGAATGCATAAATAAAGAAAATAGTAGCTGGAAGTTTTTAGGAGACAGAATTATAAAATTTATAATTATTTGCTTTGTATATTTAATTATAAGTAAAATTATAGGAGGAAATAATACCTATTTACAATCTGGCTGGTCTACTTATGGTTTCGAATGTATCAGATATATATATGAAGTACTTAGAAATGTTTTACGTTGTGATACCATATTTTATAATATCAGTTATTTAATAGCCTTGCTTATAATAGCGGGAATAAATATTTATTTGTTATACAAGAAAAAAATAAATATTGGAATTATTTTAAGTTCTATTAGTATGGTATTATCTCCATTTTATCTAATGATTATTACTGGTATCGACCAAATGAAAAGAACTCAGTTTAACTATTCTTTTATCATCGGTTTTATTATATTGATAGGTGCTATTATATTATTAAATAGTAAAAAAATAAAATATTTAGGTTATATTATAATAATAGTATCTTTAGGAATTGCCTACCAACAAGCAATCATTACCGGAAGATTATTTTTCTCCGATGATGTAAGATTTCAAGAAGATACGACATTGGCCAATAAAATCCAAACACAAATAGAAGCAAAAGATTGGTATAATAAAGATGAAAAATATACATTAATATTGTTAGGTCAAAAGCCTTGTACTTCCAATAGTTTATATTTAAAAGGGGAAATGATGGGATATTCTTTTTTTGAATATGACTATCAATATATCGTAGGACCAAATCATAGAGCGAATGCATTTATGAAAACATTAGGATATGATTATCAAGCCCCAACGGAAGAAGAATTTAATCAAGCAAAAAAATATGTAAAAAAGCATAAAACAGAATCCTTCCCTAAAACAGAATCTATTGTAAAAGTAAAGAATAATATTATTATTGTAAGATTATCAGAAGAAATTTAAAATAAAAGAGGAAAGTAATAAAAGCTTTCCTCTTTTGCTATTTACACTGATTTAGTGTAATACAAGTATTATAATAATTAGAAGTTTTTTTCAATTCTTTATCAATATAATCATTACCAAATTGTTCACTTAAAGTATCTTTATTACTAAATAAATTGGTACCCAATCCTAGACGATTTCCATCAATCTTAACTCCCAAAGCTGCTAAAGTAGTGGGGTAATAATCAAAGGTTGTAAACTCTCTTTTCTTTTCTTTTATAGGTTTCACTGCAGAATTAATATATACATTATAAACACCACGATTATAATCACTATCAATATCATTAAAGGAATAGGTATTCATACTTAAGTGATCCCCAGCTAAGATAATAGTCGTATTTTTATAAAAATCCTGATCTTGTAACCATTCAACAAATTCATCCAGTTGTTTACTAGAACAAGCAATAGAATTTAAATAAGAATCGTCATATTTATTTTCACAAATGGAGCTAGTATAACCATCTGGAGCATGAGTATCGACCGTCAACATAGTAAAATTAAACGGTTCGTCATCACGTGAAATTTTTGTTAATTCTTTTTTTGCATATTCAAATAGCTTCTCATCTTCATAACCCCAGAATACGAAATAATCTTCTGGAATAATATCATCTCTTCTTGCAGTCTTTACATCAAATACATGATAATTTCCATGTTCTTTAAAATAGGTTCTTCTACCTCCAAAGGATAAATCTGAACCAACCATAATATATTGGCGATATCCTTCTTCATCTAAAACCTCTCCTAGAGAGTAAGCGCCATTAACCAAGCCATTTTTATAATTAATCTCCTGATTTTCATCGTACTGGACAATAAATGGCGTTTTAATAGGGACTCCAGAAGTTTGAGCGACCATAGCCCCCATAGTCCAGCTAGCACCATATGGCATATGGGCACCACCAACTAAACTAGTAGAAGAAAAATTGATATGATTTTCAGCCAAATCTGTAAGTTCTGGAATATAGTTTATATCATAAGCCCCTCCATGCTTTTTATCAGTATAAGTAGCTTCCATAGACTCTAAATAAATATAAATTAGATTCCTTTTTTTATTTGGAAAATCTAACTTTACCTTAGATGGATTAACATACTCTTCTTCAAAGAAAGTAGAAGATTTAGCATTTTCTTCTAAATATTCATTAATATATAACTTGTCCATAGCATAAACAATAGAATTTCTTAACATAAGAAAAGGAACAAAAGACAAGAAAAGTAGTAGCAGAATAATAGGATTAAATGGAAGCTTGATATTTTTGTGAAAAAGTTTTAATTGAAGATAAAAATTACTATTTTTAGAAATAAATTTATATACAATATAAATCACCACAAAAATTATAAATAGGATAATTGTAGTTTGTAATGGTGGATAAATATTAGTTTCCATAAACTCTTCCAAAACATCTTCACTTGCGGCAGTAACAGATGTTCCCATCGTATATAATATCTCATCAAAAGAAGAATAATTATAGTTTTCTTTTGCCCAATCTGTACTAAGTCTAAGCGCTAAAGAAAGGAAGATACAAAAGAAAAATAAAAGAACAAATAATATTTTAATGCTTTGTTTTAGAACTTTTACTAGTATTTTTAGTATTTTTTTTAACATTTTTCTTTCTTTCCTTTACCTCAATATTAATATGAATAATTCTACATAAAATATACCATAGACATGGTAAAATGATAGCTAATAGAAAACTAAAAAGCATATATTGTAAACCAAGATCATAAGAATAAGGAATGCTTTGATAAAATATATTTTTTCCACCATGAATAGTATAAATAAAGAAATTAGTAAGCATAGTAATTAAAAAAGTATAAGTAAAATAACTTAAAATAAAATCTTTACCCTTTGTATCCTCTTTTTTTAATTTTTTTTCTATTAAAACAGCAATAGAAGCAGCAAATAGAAAAGAAGTAAAAACCATAAAACACCAACTTTCTATAGTCATAAAAGACATGTGATATTATAGCATAAAAATAGCAAAATAGCAAGAAATTTCACAAGCTTTTCATATATCAGAATAATTTATTTGCTAAAAAATAATAAATTTACTATAATGTTAATAAGGGTAAGGTGAATAGAATGAAAGAAAAAGTAAGACAATCGAATTTTGAATTGATGAGATTAATTTCTATGTTTTTTATTGTTTTATATCACATGATAATTATAACAGGAGGAGACTTAATTCATCATACAAGTGGAATGACTAACGTTATATTAGATTTTATAAGTCTATTTATTATTGTACATGTCAACTCTTTTATTTTAATTACTGGATATTTTCAATGTAAGCAGGAATTTTCTTTTAAGAAAATATTATCATTAATTGGTATGGCATGGTTTTACAAAGGAATAATTGCCTTGATTTTTGCTATTACAGGAGCTCATAAATTTAATTTAACAGAGATAGTAACGATACTATCCCCCTTAGAATTTGCAAATAATTGGTTTTTAATTGTCTACATGTCACTATACTTAGTTAGTCCATATATCAATATTATGTTAAATAAATTGAATCAAAAAGAACATAGAAAGTTAATTATACTATTATTTATCATGTTTTCTATTCTACCAACAGTAACAAATCAAAATACATTTAGTAATACTGGTTTTACTCTTACTCATTTTGTTTTTTTATACATAGTAGGAGCCTATTTAAACAAATATCCTATTTCATCCAATATTCATTTTAAAAATTATTCACAGAAAAAGAAAGCATTTTTATTTTTAGGTATTTTTATATTTTTCGGATTGTTTAATTTTTTATTATATGAATTTTGTGAATCATTATTAATAATTAACGATAGTCATTTTTTATCATACATATGTAATGTAATAATAGATAACTTATTTATGTATCAAAACCCAACCTTAATTATTCAAAGCATAGCATATTTCTTATTTTTTGAGACAATTATATTTAAAAATAAATTAATTAACAAACTTGCTTTAGGAACATTTGCTGTATATATAATTACAGAAAATCCATATATTAGAGACTGGTTATATCCTTTTTTAGGAATCAATAACTATACTTCCTATGATAGATCTATCATAGGAAAAATACTTATTTACTCATTTATTATATTAGTTTTATGTTTAATCATAGAATGGGGCCGTCGTTTCATCACCAAACTGTGGAAAGTAATAATAAATCATAAAAAACAAATAGCTATGAGGAATATAAAGTAAAAGAATATGCTATAATATAGCTATCAAGGAGAGAGGACTATGAAAAAATGTATCATTATAATGAATCCAGAAAGTGGAAAAGTAAAAAGTCTTAATAGTAAAAAAGAATTTTATGATATTTTAAGAAAACATGGTTATGATGCAGAAATCAAATATACAAAGGCCAAAAAAGATGCTATTAACATAGTAGCAAATTTAGAGGATGATGTCGACTTAGTAATTAGCGCAGGTGGAGACGGTACTTTAAATGAAGTAGTAACAGGAAATTTAAAAAGGAAGAAAAAATTAGTTCTTGCCAATCTTCCGATGGGAACGACAAATGATGTTGCTAATATGTATGGATATACAAAAAATTACCAAAAAGATTTAGAATTATTATTAAATGGAATTAGAAAAAAAGTCGATATATGTTATATTGATGATACTCCGTTCGTCTATGTTGCTTGCCTTGGAGACTATATTGATATGGCTTATAATACACCAAGAGATCTAAAGAAAAAATATGGAAAAATAGCATATATCTTATATGGGCTAAGACAACTACAAAATAAAATACATAAATACCACGTAAAATATAAAGTAGACGGAATAGAACATGAAGGTGAGTATTCCTTCTTCTTTATTACCAATTCTTCCCGTGTCGCAGGAGTGGATGATATTTATTATGATGTAAAAATGGATGATAATATGTTTGAAGTTGCATTAGCAAATCCTAAAACGAAAGCCGATATTTTAAGAATGCTGGTCCAAGTAACTATGAAAGATGTAAAAGAAGTACCAGGAATTACATATTATCAAACAAGTGACTTTGAAATCGAATTTTTAGACAGACCAAAAACATCTTGGTGTATTGATGGTGAAGAATATTGTTCAGTAAATACTAAATTTAACTTTAAAGTAAATCAAAAAGTAAAAATGCTAATACCAAGAACAAATGCTAAAAAATTATTTGAGGAATAAAAGGAGTAAGTAATGGCAAAAAAGAAAAATATTCAGAGTAAAAAAGAATTACGCATCAATATTATTGTTTATTTAGTGCTAAGATTTTTAGTAATTATATGCATGGTAGAACAAGCCATGAAAGGAAACTGGCATAGTGTTGCATTGTGTTTTCTAACTTTAATTTTATTTACTTTACCAACGATAGCTTCAAAAACATTTAAAGTAAAATTACCGACAACACTAGAGATTATTGTCTATTTATTTATATTTGCAGCAGAAATATTAGGAGAAATTCAAAATTTTTATGGAATTTTTAAACACTGGGATACAATGCTTCATACTCTAAATGGTTTTTTATCAGCCGCAGTAGGATTTTCATTAATTGATATATTAAATAGAACAGAACGCTTTCATATTAAAATGGCACCATCTTTTGTTGCTCTAGTAGCTTTTTGCTTTTCAATGACCATAGGGGTGAGTTGGGAATTTTTTGAATTTGCGGCAGATAGATATTTAAATTTAGATATGCAAAAAGATAGAGTAGTACAAAAAATATCATCCGTAGAACTAAATAAAGAAAATAAAAATAATCCAGTAGTAATCAATAATATCAACAAAACAGAAATTTATAGTGATAATAAGCAAGTAGCAACCATAGAAAATGGATACTTAGATTTAGGAATTATAGATACTATGAAAGATTTGATTGTAAATTTTATTGGAGCATTAATATTTTCTATTTTCGGATTTTTATATATTAAGGATCGTGATGAATATCAATTTATTGAACGATTTGTGCCCGTAATGAAAAAGTTCAAAGAAGAAACTTGATATTTACAAATATAAGATAAAAGTTTTAACCAGAAAAAATATTATGATAAAAATAAATAGAATAAATAACAAAACAATAAAATATATAGGTTGAATTTAAGTATATTGTAAGAAATTGTTTATGAGTTAGAGTACCATAATGGATAAAGCAGCATAGTGCTGTTTTTTTGTCGAAATTTGTCGAACGAAACTTTTGTCTTCTTTTGTCGAAACGGTAGAAATAAAAAAGGATTTATTTTATAGTGCTAACAAGAGGTGATCTTATGTTAGATATAACAGCACAAATAAATAAAGGAATTATGTTTATTCGATTAGAAGGAGAATTAACAACCAATAATTTTTATAAAGTGGCAGAAGAAATTAACTATTTACTTTACAAACAAGGAATATTAATGTATGTCTTCAATTTAAAAGAAGTAAATAAAGTAGATCAAAATTTATTAGAAAGTTTTCAAAATAAGCTCACAGAAATTTTCCTACACTGTGGGAGTGTAGCTTTCTGTGGATTAGAAGAGAAAATAAAAAGAAAATTAGGAGAAAGAAAAGAACAATTATTTTATGTAACAGACGAGCAGGAAGTATTTCAATATATCAGTATTTAAAGGAGGATTATGGACAACATATTGGAATATGAAAATCTAATTTATAAAATGATAAATCCCTATAAGAGTTTCGACAAAGAAGATTTATACCAAGTAGCAATGATGGGATTAATGAAAGCAAGTAAAAATTATAAAGAGAGCGAAAATACAAAATTTTCAACTTATGCTTACTACTATATTCAAGGAGAAATAAACAGCTATATTACAGCCAGTAATCCAATAAAAGTAAGTAAAGAATTAATCCGGCTGAGTAGAAGTTTAGAAACTGCCAAAGAGGTAATGCGACAACGATTAAAAAGAGAACCAACTACATTAGAGTTATCGTTATTTTTGGAAGTTTCAGAAGAAAAAATAGAAGAAGCAACCATTGCAACAAGTCAAATAGAAAGTCTAGATTATGCTTACGGTGAAGAGAAGCAAGAATTATATGATAGTATTGGAACAACAGAACAAGCGATGAATGAAAATATTTTAGATTTAAAAAATGCTATTTCGGAACTTTCAAAAGAAGAACAGCAATTAATCATTGCTAGATACTATGATGATATGACGCAACAAGAAGCAAGCGCAACATTAGGAATAAGTCAAGTACAAGTTTCCAGAAAAGAAAATAGAATTTTAGAAAAACTAAAAACAGCACTATAAAAACTAGGGAGTGTTAAATACAACCTAGTTCTTTTGTATGGATATTTTATTGAAAAAAAGGAAAGAAATGTTACAATCAATATAAAATAGGAAGATGAGAAGTAATATAAAAAACATAATTAATAAATCAAGCTAGAAGGCAGAATCTATCAATTAATGTGTAGATGCTTTTCATACTTTAAATCCTCCGGAAAAGAAAGCTATGGATAGCCGAAATATATATTTTTCTGTATTGTAAACCATAGAACTAAAACCATTCATCCAAAACCGACTTAGTAAAAATATGAGTGAGCACTACAAACTATTTAGAGAAAATAAAATAATATGAAAGAAGGATATTTTATGAAAAAAAGATATACATTAATCGCTATTGCAAGTATTATATTACTATCATCGGTAGCATTGATGATAAATAAAAATAGTTTTGCGGATCCCAACGATTTAAATCAATGTTTGAATAAAATACATTTTGTTGTAGATAATGAAGAAGAAGTCTATGTAAAAAACGAAAATAATAGGATTGATTTACCCTATGGTAGATTCTATAGACAACCAAAATCAACAGCCGCGTTAGAAACAAATGATTATAGATTCTTTGTTGGAAACTATAATATTTTTGAAAAAAGCATTGCTCAAAATACCACATCAGAAGAAAAAGAAATATATTACATAATAGATGGCGAATTTAGAAACAAAACAAATAATAATTCCATATTAATGAATTATTTAATAAATGAAACAAATTTTAGTAGTGATAAAGATGAAGATGATTATTATAAACAATTATTAATACTCTGGGCGATGGATCGTCTAGCAGGATATGAAGATGATAAAAATTATATTTGGAATTCTGATTATTCCGAAATAATTGAAACAGTAGAAGATACAACTTATGACGATAAATATGAAATAGATGATTACTCAGAGGAAGAATTCCCTTATAAAGATTATGATTGGAAATATGTAAACAATTTATCTGCTGGAGATAAAAAATTGTTAAAAGAATCAGACGTAGGAAATAAGATGCTAGCTTATCTAGATACTTGGGAAGAATATGTGAATTGGTATATAGAAGAAAATCAACAAATAGAATTAGATTCTATTACGCAGAAAGATATCTCATATCAGGTAACAAATGATTATATAGAAACAAATTTAATTACTCCCAAGGCAACAGGAAAAGTATATGCAAATAAATTTAAAAGTTATCAAGTAGACGTATCTTCACCAATGATTGTAGTAGATGAACAAGGAAAAGAAAAAACAAGTTTTAATGCAGGGGAAAGTTTTAGAATAAGAGTACCAATATCTGAAATAAAAGATAAGACATTAACTTACTCTATCAATATTAAAGCTAGCTTTTCTTTCGATAGCTTAATTTTATATGAATATCCAGCACCTAGTCGATACGAAATTCCATCAGATGAAAGAATGGATTTATATTATATTCTATCCAGTGGTACGGTAAATAGAAATTGTGTTTCAACCAAAACTCTAGATACCACTTTATCCTTAAATTACACCCATAAAGTAGGAAATTTAAATATCAAAGTAATCGATTCTGAAACAAAAGAAAATTTATCAAATGCCGAAATAGTCATTTATGATGGCTTTGGAAATATAGTATATAGAATCAATACAACAAAAAGCGAAGTAAGGGTAACCCTACCAGTAGGAGATTATACTGTAAAACAAACCATAACCCCACCAAACTATCAAGCGAGAGTAGTAGAACAAAAAATAACGGTAACAGAAAATAATACTACAGAAGCAGTATTAGAAAATATCCAGCTAGTAGAAGTACCAAATCTAGGAATAAATCCCTCAAAAATTATCATGATAATAGGAGGATTAATAGTTATTAGCGGAGGAATTTTATTAGGCTTTAATCTAAAAAAAATAAGATATAAAAAATAAAAATCATATTTTATAGAATAATATAAGAAAGAAGTAAGCACTACTTCTTTTTTGTATGAAATAAAAAAAATAGGTAACACTATAAATGGTGATAATATGAAAAATGAAAAATATGAACTAATAGCAAAAGATCATCAAGCAAAAGTGCCAAAAATAAAAAATGCAATAATTGCTTTTATCTCTGGAGGAATTGTCGGGCTCATAGGAGAAGGAATTATTGAATTACTTTGTTATAATACTCATATTTCTAGAAGTAGTGCAGGTACAATTATGATAGTTATATTAATCTTTGTTGCTTCTTTATCTACAGCTTTAGGTTTCTTTGATAAATTAGTAACAAAATTTAAATGTGGTCTTTTAATACCAATTACAGGTTTTGCTCACTCTATGACAAGTGCCGCATTAGATTACAGAAAAGAAGGGCCGATTTACGGCCTTGGAGCTAATATCTTTAAATTAGCAGGATCCGTTATTTTATATGGTATTATTGCAGCTTGGTTCTTTGGGATGATTAGATTTCTGTTAGGAGGAAAGATATGACATTCAAATATAATAATGTATATGTACAAGATACCGCCACAGTAGCAGGCCCTTATGAAAAAAAAGGGCCATTAAAAAAATATTTTGATAAGACATTTGATGATTTGTATTTTAAAGAAAAATCTTGGGAAAAAGCAGAAATAAAAACAGTAAAAGAAAGTCTAAAATTACTTCATAAAAAAGTAGGATTAAAAAGAAAAGATGTCGATGTTATTCTAGGAGGAGATTTATTAAACCAGATTAGCGCAACAACTTATGGTGCGTATGATTTTTCTAAATGCTTTTTAGGTCTTTATGGAGCTTGCTCTACCTCAGTAGAAGGAATGATTCTAGGAAGTGTTCTAATTGATTCTAAAAAAGTAAATAACGCTATTGTTACAATCTCTTCTCATAACATGGCAGCAGAAAAACAATTTAGAAATCCAACAGAATATGGAGCACCTAAGCCACCGACAGCCACTTTTACCGCCACAGGAAGTGCATCAATCCTATTAACAAAAGAAAAAACAGATATTAAAGTAGAGTCCTCAACTATCGGACAAATGATAGATTTTGCTCAAAATGATCCAAATGATATGGGAAAAGTAATGGCACCGGCAGCTATTGATACCATCAAAAGACACTTACAAGATTTAAATAGAAAGCCAGATTATTATGATTTAATTGTTACAGGAGATTTAGGAGTATATGGAAAAGAAATATTAAAAGACTATATGCTAGAAGAATATGACATAGACTTAAAAGACAATTATAATGACTGTGGAGTTATGCTATATGATTTGAAAAAACAAGAAGAATGTCTTGCTGGAGGAAGTGGACCTGTATGTAGTGCGCTAGTTGCGTTTGGTTATATCTATCATGAAATGAAGAAAAAGAATTTAAAAAAAGTATTAATTGTCGCAACAGGAGCACTATTTTCCCCTACGATGGTTTATCAAAAAGAAAATATATATTCAATTGCCAACGCAATTAGTTTGGAGGTAGTATAATGTTATTAATAAATTCATTTTTATTCTGTGGTTTTGTTTGTATGTTAGCCCAGATAATATTAGATAATACAAAGCTAACTCCAGGACATATCACAAGTTTATTTGTAGTACTAGGAGCTTTCCTAGATTCCTTCAGTTTCTATGATAAAATCATAAAAGTAGTAGGTGGAGGAGCATTAGTACCAATTACTAGTTTTGGGCATTCCCTAATTCATGGAGCGCTAGCTAAAACCAACGAATATGGAATATTAGGAATATTAATGGGAATGTTTGACTTAACCGCAACAGGTATCACTGCCGCCATTATCTTTGCCTTTTTATTCTCATTAGTATTTAAACCAAAAAACTAAAAAAAGATTACAAGCTAAGTAACAGCTTGTTTTTTTCTATATATATGTTAAAATAATTATACTTATTTAGGGGGATAAATATGAATAAAGATTTTAAAGTAACCGAAGAGGGCGTTCTTCTTAGAGAAAGTAACAATCAAATATCAAAAGTACAAATATATGGAAATGTATATAAAATTCTAAGTCAAGAAAATAAGTTGAAGGCTTTAGATAAAATAATAAAAGAAGAAAAAGAAAATGTCAGATGTTATGGACATATGAAAAAAGAAGCATTGGAGTCAGGAGCAGGAGGTTTATTATTTTCCGCATTACTTGAACCAATATCTATTTCTATGATGGTGGGAATATATGCTATGACAGGTTATTTAATGTTTCCACTATTAATTGCTGATATAATGAGAACAATAGTCGCAACAGAAGAATTTTGGGAGGATTATCCAAGAATGAAGAAAAAGGTAAGAATATCAGCATTAAGGGTATTGTTAGCAGAAAAAATGTTAGAACAAGAACAAAAAAATTTTGAAGCAATGATAGAAACCGGCACATCACCCCAACATCCATCTGCAACATATGATCCAAATACAATATATGATTTAAGAGATAAAGAAGAATATGAAAACTTAAAAAATATTCTATTCAGATCAACACGTAGACCTTTCTCTTGTAAAAGAGAAAATAACATCACAGAATTTGAAATAAGAAAAGTAACGACAAGTGTACTAGAACAAGAACAACGACAAAAAGTAAAAAATATAATAATTGAAAAACCAACAAAAATGTGATATAATACTCCCTACATGAAAAGGGGGTATTTTTTATGGAAATCGATAAAATATTATCACAACTATCATCTCAGGAACTAAAAGAATTTAAAGAAATGATAGAAAATCCTCAAAAAAGAAATGATTTATTACAAAATATATCTGGAAAAATTACAAGACGTGAAGAAAAAAGTAAAATGATACAAGAGTTCACAAGCGACCGTCTTCCATACTTTGACAGAGGAAAGAAACCGGTAGTAGACCAGACAATGAAAAAGGTAAAACTAATACCATTTATATCTTTATTTAGTAATTCTTTAACGAGCGGTAATAATAAATTAAATAATCTTAGTATAAGAAGATATTACAGTACAGGAAAATTAGAAGATATGGAAGCTTTCTTTACTAAAACAGAAAATCGTGAAAATTATGAAGGGTTATATAATACTTTTCAATACATAAAAAACTATATTTATTATTGTGCTCAAGATAAAGAAGAGGTAACGGAAAAGGATATTTTTAAAGATGAACAAGAAAAGAAAGGGATTGTAACAGCCAATCTATTAAATATTGCTACTTACTTAGAAGAAATAAGAGAAGGTACAAAGTTAAGATTATCGGTAGGAAATGCTAGTCTAACAGTATCTACAAGAGAAAAAACAGTACCATTAACAAAGAGGCAAGAAGACTTAGTAGAAGCTCTAGCTTTTGGTATGCCGTTAGAAAAATTACAAAAAGGAAATTATGAAGACGCTAAAAGATTATTATATTTACCAAGACAAATAAAAAGAAATCAAGTAAAATAAAAGGGGGTAATAAAAATGAATTATTTAGAAAGATTAAGTAAAGAAGAACTAATAGAATTACAAAAAGAATTAAAAGAAAATCCTCATGATGTTACAGAAAGAATAAGAAAACGATTACAATATATTACAAGGCAACAAGAAAGTATGATTCCAGAAGATTATTCAAATACAAGATTGCCATTTTATAAAAAAGAGTTTGAAGAAGAAATCGAAGAAAGATTAGCAGAATACAAAGTAGAAGACTTATCTTTTTTATATGATGACATAGAATACAGTCTTTATTCTGATATATTAAGATATGAAAATATCAGTATGTTTAAGGAAGAAATACCATTTACAATATTAGACAGATTCCTAGAAAAAATAATAAGACAGAAAATGCGCAAGACATATATAATACTCTAAATTACATTAAAAATTATTTTTATTACAGAAAAGGACAAGGAGTATCTTTAGGAAAACAAGAAATATTACATCCCAATCTAAAATAACGAGCAGAGTATATGTATAGAATAAAAAATCAAACACCACTTAGAATATTAGTTGCTAATAATGCTTTAAATAGAATGAGAAAGAAAAAAGAAGGAAGGGAAATTACTCCAATCCAATCAAAGTTTATCGCAACAGTAGCTTTTGGTAGTGATTTAGGAAAAATAAAACAAAGAAATTATGAAGATAGTAAAAGATTAATTTATTTACCAAAATAAGAAAGGTGAAACAATGGAAGATATAATAGAGAGATTTAGATTAGAATATGTAAAAAGCTCAGAACAAGAACGTAAAAAATTATTACTAAATACGAATCCACAACTATTAACTCAAATGTTTCATTATCCAGGATCATATAATTATCCAGAATTAAAAAAAGAAATTGCTGAGTTAGAAAGACAAAGAAATCTAGATACAGACTCTTTAATTTCATTTCAAGAAATAGTAGAGACAAGAAAAAGGGAATTAGAAGATTTAATATTAAATATGGATTTAGAAGAAGTACAATCGCTATCACCGGAAGAAAAAAAAGCATTAGATTTATTTTTCAATGAAACAAATGAGATAGTAATAAATGTTTTAGATGTAAAAAATCCTAAATTACCATTTATAGATGTAAAAAAATCAGATTGGTTCTATAATGCAGTAGAATATACATATAATAGAGGAATAATAAAGGGAGCAACGGCGACAGAATTTAGACCAAATAAGAACATTACAAGAGGAGACTTAGTAACAATATTATGTAGGATGGAAGGAGTGCCAGTTGTAACAGGAGTCAGAAACTATCCAGATGTAAGTACAAAAGCATATTATTCAAAAGCAATAAGATGGGCAACAAAGAACAAAGTAGTAAATGGCTATCAAAACGGAAACTTTGGACCAAATGATAATATAACAAGAGAGCAACTAGCAACAATATTATGCAATTATGCAAAATATAAAGGAAAAA
>CALVKW010000010.1 GCA_944333345.1 uncultured Bacilli bacterium
ATTACTTATATTAAGACTATTTTTCATCCTTCTTTTTATGTAGTATCTTTTAATATTCTACTTTTTGTTCCCTTGGAATGTTTTTAAGATATTATAAGGGTTATTCTTTAAGAAAAATTATTAAGGTAAGTTTTTTGCTTAGTTTATTTTTTGAATTTACTCAATTAACAAGACTTTATGGTATTTACCCAAAACCTTACCGATTATGTGATGTTGATGATCTTATATTAAATACTTTGGTGGTATTGTTGGATATTTATTTATGTTAGATTTAGAAAAAAGAATTCCCAGTAAAGAAGAATTTAAACAACTTGCCTATAAAAAAGGAGAAGTTGTATCACCACTTAGAAGAGTTACTTTATTTTTCTTAGATTTATTTATCTATTTTATTATTACCATATTTACTAAAGGACGTTATCCTTTGTTGGCCTTTCTTATCTACTTTACGATACTTCCTATTTTTCTAGATTATAAGACATTGGGTAGCGCTTTTTTAAATATTAGATTTAAGAAGTTAAAAAATACATTTACTTCTTATTTACGACCTTATTTATTATATTTTTATTATTTAGGTGTTCCTTATGGTATTTTTGCTGATGTTGCATTTATTGGTAATTATATTACTTCTAGCACTATTAAAATAACGTTTTATCTTTTTATTATTGTTTTTGTTTTGTTGTTTTATATTATCAATTTGGTTTTACTTTTTATACATAAGAGAAGATTTTATGATAGCTTATGTTATACGGAGTTAGAAAGTACTATCAAAGAAAAAATGTAGTTGATTTGTAAAAGCAACTATAAATTGACAAGAATCAACTAGAATTAGGTAGATAAAATAAATAAAAAGGGGTATACTAATATCGGTTGTTATAACCTAAAACTTAATTATCTAATAGAAAGTAGTAGATTTATGAAGAGATTAAGAAAATATAAGAACGACATTTTATTATTGTTATTATTTAGTGTAATTTATATTGTCATTGCACTTATTTTGACCCATGGAGAATTTATTTTTGCGTCTAAAGTAGATTTTGCGATGCAACATTATCTTTTTCCTGAGTATTTTAGGAATTTATTTTATGATACTAAGGATTTATTTCCTGATTTTGCTTTCCATCTTGGTGGGGGACAGAATATATATAATCTTTCTTATTATGGATTTTTAAGTCCTTATATTTTGGTATCTTATTTATTTCCTATGATACCTATGATAACGTATTTAATGATTGTTAGTTTTATTATTGTTGTTAGTAGTACCTTTTTATTTTATAAGTTCTTAAAATCTCATCATTTTAAACCCTCTACTTGTCTTGTGGTATCTTTACTTTTTTTATTTGCATCACCGATTATGTATCATGCGAAAAGACATATTATGTTTATTAATTATTTTCCATTTTTAATTTTGGGATTCTTTGGTGTTGATAAATTTATAGAAAAGAAAAAAATAGGTTTATTAGTCACTTCTATTACACTTATGGTTTTTACTAGTTTTTATTATAGTGTATCTGGTTGTGTTGTATTAATTATTTATGGTATTTATCAATATTTAAAGAAACATAAAATAAGTGATAAAAAAGCATTTATTAAATTTTTCTTTCCGTTTGCAAAACCGTTTTTAATATCTATCCTATTAAGTGCTATTTTATGGGTTCCTACCGCTTATACTTTGCTCTCTGGTAGAGGAGAAGCTATTAAAAATATTGAGTTTTGGGAGTTGTTTGTTCCTAGTTTTAAAGCATTGTATACCGCTTATTCTCCTGGTATTACTTTGTTTGAGTTTATATTAATTGGTATTTTAATTATTGATAAAAATATTAGGAAGCAAACTAGATTTTTAGCACTTGTGGTGGTTGTTATTTTTATGTTTCCAATATTTAATTATATACTTAATGGAACTCTTTATTTGAATGCGAAATCGTTAATTCCTTTTTTACCACTTGCTTTATTGTTAGTTGCGATTAGTCTAGATACTTTATTAAAACATCCTAAAAAAATAAAAGTATATTTAGTTTTATCTACTTGTCTTATCTGTGTTTTTGGAAATATGAATGATATTTTAATTCCTAAGGGGGAAGTGGATAGTAGTCAAGAGAAAGATTATCAAACTCTAGTGGATTTTATCGTTAAGGAGGATTCTTCCTTTTATCGTATTGGTAATCAAACGGAGGAGTCTACTTCTTTAAATAAAGTTTATAATATGAAAGAATATAAGAGTTCTATTTATTCTTCTACGCAAAATAGAGAGTATCAACTCTGGGTTAAAAACAGACAGAAAAATAATCAAATCTATCGAAATGGTATGATGACTAGTATTTCTGGTAATATTTTAGCTGATGCGATGATGGGGGAGAAATATATTATTACGGATCATAGTTTGGGAGATGGATATCGATTAAAGAAGGAAGTAGGAATTTTAAAATTATATGAAAATGAATTTTCTTTACCTATTATATATACTACAAAAAATGAAATTACTAAACGTGATTATCAAAATCTTACTTATCCTATGACTGTTATTTCTTCCTATGCGGATGGTAATTTGGAAGATAGTAATATTTTAGAAGAGGTCAGTTTGCAAGTAGATGAAAGTAAGAATATTAGTACTAAAACAATTACCAATGGTGTTTTTATTAAAGCTAAAAATAATAATAAAATGCTACTTACTCCGACTGAAGATTTAGAGGATAAAGTTGTATTTGTTACTTTTAAAAATAATTTTAATAGAAGATGTAATCATACGAAAGTAGATCAGACGATTACAATTAATGGTATTAAAAATAAGTTAACTTGTAGAGGTTGGAAATATCATAATAGAAATAGAGTATTTCATTATGTATTAGTTTCTCCTAAAGAGTTGGAAGTGGAATTTTCTGAAGGACTTTATGAGTTGGGTGATATTTCTATTTATGCTGTTTCTAAAGATGTTTTCTTAGAAGAAAAAAATAATAATATTATTCCTGTTTCTATTAATCAAGAATTAACTAAAGGGGATACTATTTATGGTAGTGTTCAATTAGAAGAAGAGGAGAATGTTGTTGTTGCGATACCTTATGATGAAGGATTTAGAATAGAAGTTGATGGAGAAAAAGTTAGTTATCAAAAGAGTGTTCAAAATGGTATGACTTTTAAAGTAGGAAAAGGTACTCATGAAATAAAAATAACTTATCATGCTCCATGGAAAAATATTGGTGCTATCCTTAGTTTTCTGAGTGTTTTCTGGATAGCAGTGATTGGTATTAAGAAGAAAAAAGGAAATGTCAAGTGTGTCAAATGAACTTGAATACAACTATATTCTATTATATAATGAACTTAAGAATATTATAGGAAGAAGGTATTTTAGATATGGAAAAACCAAATTTGGTCAATGTTATTTCTTTAAAGGGAGACTTACTTCATGAGAAAAGTGAACAAGTAAAAGAATATTGGAGGACGGTTTTGCAAGATTATCAAAAGAAAAAGGACCCATCTGTTGCTGTGTTAAACGAGATAAAGGCAATTCAAACTATTATTGATGATCCTAATATTTTAACTGCTTATACGGTTAGACAAGTACAAACTTTTATTGATGATGAAATTTCTCAAAAGAAGGGAGGGTATGAAGCTGATGATTTAGATCGTGAGCCTGCTGACGACTTGGTTGATAAACTTACTAGTAGTTACGATTGTCGTGGTATTGATTTTTCGAAGTGTGTTAGTGTTGATGATGTTCGTAGAACTATGTATAATGCCGCTGGAATTGAATATACTTCTCCTCAGGAAGTAATGCAATCTTATCATAAATTAAATCAACTTTTAGATTCTAATGCTAATGTTACAGCAGCTATGCAAAATTATGAAGATTTATGTCGTAAGGCTCATTGTTCTATCGATAATACAGGTCATTTAGTTCTTGCTGATCGATATTTTTCTCCTTCTGATATGGTTCCTTATTATCAGAGTGGAAGAGGAATGGCTTCTTTAACTCAGGCTAATCAAGATGAACTTGCTACTATGACGGGAGAAAATATGAGTTCAAGTATTCAAGATACTACTGGAAAAACAATGTAATGAAAAGCCTAAAATCAGGCTTTTTTCTTTTGCAACTAACTCTTTCTTAAATGCAACTAATACTTGGTAGAAAATTCTTCTTTTGTCGTTTATAAGAAATATAACAAAACTGTAAGATTATATTTATCCTTTCTTTGTTATACTGATATCAAGAAAGGAACAGAAGGAGGAGTAAGATGTCAGGTTTTCATATTTTAGGATTAAAAATTACGATACTATTATTAATTATATTGGTACCATGTATTATCATAGGAGGTATGATTTCCTTGTGTTCCTTTCTAAAAGAAAAAATTAGTGAAATAAAGGATGGGATGCATTATGCAAAAAACACTAGAAATAAAAAATTTAAAAAAATATTATGGGACAAAAAGTAATATAACGAAAGCAGTAAATGATTTGTCGTTAGAAGTAGAAGAAGGAGAATTTGTTGCGATTATGGGAGCTAGTGGCTCTGGTAAAACGACTTTACTAAATTGTATTTCTACGATTGATGAAGTAACTAGTGGACATATTTTTGTTGATGGTAAGGATATTACGGAATTAAGGGAGAAAGATCTTGCTGGGTTTCGAAGAGAAAATTTGGGATTTATTTTTCAAGATTTTAATCTTTTAGATACCTTAACTATCGCTGAAAATATTTCACTTGCCTTAATTATTAATAAAGAAGATGTTAATAAAGTTGATAAAAAAGTAGTTGATATTGCAGAAAAATTAGGTATTAAGGACATATTAAATAAATATCCGTACGAAGTAAGTGGAGGTCAAAAACAACGTTGTGCTTGTGCTAGAGCATTAATTAATACGCCAAAGTTAATTTTAGCTGATGAACCTACTGGTGCCTTGGATTCTAAGAGCAGTAGAATGTTACTTGAGACTATGGACGAGATGAATGAGAAGTTCAATGCTACTATTTTAATGGTAACCCATGATTCTTTTAGTGCTAGTTTTTGTAAGCGAGTATTATTTTTAAAAGATGGAAAGATATTTAATGAAATCAGACGAGGAGAGAAGAGTAGAAAAGAATTTTTTAATGAAATCTTAGATGTGTTAACACTTCTTGGAGGAGATGTCGCAAGTGTCAAGTAAATTAGCGTTTCGTAATGTAAAAAGGAGTTTAAAAGATTACGTTATTTATATTGTAACTGTGGTGATGGCTTTCTCTTTAATTTTCGCTTTTAATTTTGTATCTTTTTCTAGTGATATTTTAGAATTATCAGATATGATGACTAATTTAAAATACGCTATTATTTTTGTTAGTTGTATTATTGTTTTTGTTATTGCTTGGTTAATTAACTATACTATGAAGTTTATGTTTTCTAAGAGAAGTAAGGAATTTGGAACTTATATGCTTCTTGGTATAGAGAAAAAAGATATTAATCGTATGTTTTTAATTGAAAATATGGTATTAGGTTTCTTTTCTTTCTTTTTTTCTTTCTTTTTTGGTATTGTGCTTGGAAATATTATTTCTGCTATTGTAATGCAACTTTTTGAAATGCCTTATCAGATTAATTTGTCTATTACGTTAGCACCAGTACTTTTATCTACTTTATATTTTATCTTAATTTATCTATTTACTTTATTTAGAAGTAGTAGAAGAATGAAGAAAATGAAGATTCATGATTTATTATATTTAGAAAAGAAAAATGAAGAAAAAATATGGAAGAGGAAGAAAAATAGAAATATATTATTTATTATTTTTGTTATTTTAGGGATATTAGGATTATATTTCTGTGATTATGCGTTTGTTATTTCTAATGATCCGAGGATGTTATCTTATTTAGGAATTTCTATTTTATTGTTAATTATTAGTCTTTATGGTATTACTTTTACTTTAGGAGATTTTATTTTAGCTTTTATAAATAAAAGAAAAAAGATTAAATATAAGAATGATAATTTATTTGTTGTGAAAAACTTTGAAGCAAAGTCGAGGACGATAGGTTTTACTCTAGGAACATTATCTTTGTTAATTACTTTAACTTTAGTCTGTATGAATATGTCTTTTATCATGAAAGATGCTTTTGAAAATAATATTGAGCAACAGGCTCCCTATGATATTCTAGTAGAAGGAATGTATAGTGATGTTGAAGAGAGTTGGACAGGAAAGCAAGATAATAGAAAAAAAGCGTGGGAGTATATAGATTATATTCATGAAAACTACGAAATAGATGATGAATTGTATTATCAAATTTTAACACAACACAATCATCAAGTGGCAAAATATATTAAAGATATCGGTAATAATGGGTTATATGACTATGATACCTATTTGAAGGTATCCGATTATAATAAATTATTAGAGATGTTAGGTGCAGAGCCAATAGAATTAAGTGATGATGAATACTTTGTCACTGGAGATAAAACGGTTCAAAAATATTTAGACGAAATTGCTCAAGAAAAAGCTGATATTATAATCAACGGGAAGCGTTTATCATTAAAGAGTACAACTATGGAGAATTTTCGCTTGGGTTGGTCAACAGGAAATAGTTTTTTAATAGTAGTACCAGATAGTATTGCTAAAAATATGCAAGTAGTAACAGAACTTTATGTTTTTGATACGAAAGAGGAGACTACCGAAAAAGATAATTCTAAATTAGAACAATTAGGATATTATGAATTTAAAGACGGGGACGCTTATTTTGCATATTTTCCAGTAACAGTAAGAGGATATTATGAGTCATCTAATAGAACCGCTATGACGATATTTTCTTTCTCACTATTATACGTTAGTATTATCTTTATTACCGTTGTTGGAACTATTCTTTCTATTCAAACATTAAGTGATTCTACTAAGAATAAATATCAGTATCAGTTATTAAAAAAATTAGGAGTAGAAGATAGGGGGATTTATAAAACAATTAGAAAACAAGTGACTTGTAATTTCTTGTTTCCAGCTATCTATCCTATCATTATTTCGGTAGTTACTTCTTATTCTATTAATCGCTTATTTTATGCAGTAACTAGTGCTTCTATGAATTATTTTACTTCTATTATAATTACTATTTTGATATTTGCGATTATTTATGGAATCTATTATATTGCGACTTATATGACATTTAAAAATAATATTGAAGAATAAAGATGATGATAAGTCATCTTTTGTTTTATGCTATAATGAAAGTGAGGAAGTGTTTTTATGGATATTCTTTTTGCAACAACAAATAAAAGAAAAATTGAAGATGTATTAGAGATTATTAAAGAAAATAATTTAGATATACATATTATTACTTTGGATGATATTAATTATCAGGAAGAAATTGATGAGACGGGGGTGACTTTGGCGGAAAATTCTCTTATTAAAGCTCGTGAAGTATTAAGATATTGTAGAGAAAATCATTTTCATTATTCTATTCTTTCTGATGATGCTGGTATTTTTATAGATGCTCTTGATGGAGAACCTGGTATTCATACAGCAAGATATGCGGATTTAGAGTTAAAAAAAGATCCGACTTTACCTAAATATCAATGTGTTATTAAAGCGTTAGATAAATTAAAAAATGTAAGTAATCGAAGTGCAACTTATCGTTGTGTTGTTACTTGTATGTATCCTGATGGAAATTATTTTCAAGTGGATGGTGAGAGTAAGGGATGGATTACTGATCAGATTATAGAACCAATTAAAAAGCCTTATTTTTATTCTGTTTTTTGTCTAGAAAATGAAGTGCGAACTTTTAATCAAATGAGTCCTGATGAATTAAAAGATACCTATCGATATCAAGCTATGAGAAAAGTATTAACTAGGTTTTCTAATCAAAAAAACTAGGAGGGATTATGAAGATATTAATTGTTGAAGATGATTATAAAATAAGGCAGGAGTTAAAAACTTTATTAGAAAGTAATAATTATCAAGTGGACTTGATTGAAGACTTTACGAATGATGTTATTTATGAAATTATGAATAAAGAAAAAGATTTGATATTATTAGATATTAATTTGCCAAATCAAAATGGTTTTGAGATATGTAGGAAAGTAAAGAGTCAAGAAAGGGTCCCTATTATTTTTGTTACTAGTTGTACTAGGGAAGAAGATGAGTTAAAAAGTATTCTATCTGGAGGAGCTGATTTTATTACTAAGCCATATAATAAAGATATTTTGTTAGAAAAAATAAAAAGGACGTTAAATGTAAGTAATCCATTTTCTTATAAAGAAATAAAAGTAAATGGAGTTGTTTTAGATTTACATCTTTCTTTTGTTCGTAATCAGGATAAGACAACAGAATTAACTAGAAATGAATTTAGAATTTTATATTATTTCTTTACTAATCCAGAAAAGGTAATTACGAAAGAAGAATTATTAGATTATTTATGGAATGAGAAATATTATTTAGATGATAATATATTAACTGTAAATATTAATAGGCTTCGTAAAAAATTAGAGGAGATTGGACTTGTTGATTTTATTAAAACGATTCGGGGAAAGGGATATCGATTAGGATGATAGCGTATATAGAAGAAAAGATATGGTTAATTTTATGGTATGCTTTGTTTGTACTTTTACAGTTGATTGTTATGTTTTTGTTAGATATGGATTCTTCTTTTTTGTTGTTTTCATTTTTTCTATATTTCATATTACTAATTATTTATTTTGTTGGTAGTTATTATGCTACGAAAAGGAAAAGTGATGAAATTAAGACTTTGGTTGATGGATTAGATGAAAAATATTTAGTTTCTGAATTATTAAAAAAGCCAAGGAATATGGAAAATGAAGCATATTATTATGCTTTGAAGAAGGCGTCAAAAGCGATGAATGATAAAGTGACTGAGTTAGAACATAAATATCATGATTATGAAGAATATATTGAAAGTTTTGTTCATGAGATTAAAACTCCACTTGCTGCTTTATCTTTATATAGTGATAATAAAAAGGATAGTGAATTAAAACAAGAAGTTATAAAAATAGATAATTTAGTAGAACAAATTTTATTTTATGCTAGAAGTGAAAATACAGAGAAAGACTATTTTGTTAAGAAGATAGAGTTATCAGAAATTGTTCATCAAGTAGTGATGCAAAATAAGGATTATTTTTTGGCTCATGGTATTGTGATTGAGACAAGAAATTTAAATGTTATTGTTTCTAGTGATTGGAAATGGATTGTCTTTATATTAAATCAAATTATCAATAATTCTATTAAATATATGAATAAGAAGGAAAAAAAGATTTTGTTTGTTGGTAGTGAAGATAAGAATAAAGTGATATTAGAAATGAAAGATAATGGTTGTGGTATTAAAGAAAGTAATCTTTTTAGAGTGTTTGAGAAGGGATTTACTGGAAGTGATCGTAAGAAGGATCATTCTACGGGTATGGGACTTTATTTATGTAAAAAATTATGTGATAGACTTAATTTAAATATTACTATTGAGAGTCAGGAAGGGGAATATACTATAGTAAAAATTATTTTCCCTAAAAGTTCTCTTCATGATAATATATAGATAGGAGGTATTATATATATTATGAAGAAAATATTGTTAGTTTTATGTATTGGTCTTGTTGTTTGTTTATCTGGTTGTGGGAATATCAATAAATATCGCTCTGATCAAGAGCTTTCGGATGAGATGTTAGAAAATATTATATCTTCTGTCGAAGAGAAAGATGTTGATCAATTTATCAATTTGTTTTCTAAAGAAGCGATTGATAAGGCCGTTAATTTGGAAAACTGTGTGGATGAATTCATGGAATTTTATCAAGGCAATATGAAACGTTATGATGGCCTTCCTAGTTCTAATCGTGCAAGCAAATATGGAAGAACAGTAGAAAGAAATTTGCGAGTTCATTATACTGTTGTTACTGATCAGAAAGAATACGCCATTGCTTTTGATTATTGTGTTATCGATGAAGAAAACCCTGATAGAGTAGGGTTAACTGCTATTGAAATTACCAGTAAGGAACATTATGATAATGAGGATTTCCGTTGGAGTTATACTAGTCGACCTGGAGTTTATGTAGCAGAATGATTGCAAGAATAGATGACTCTAAAAGTAAGGAAATACTTTTTTGGGTTTCTGTTATATAATAAAGATTAAGAGGGAGAATAAGATGAAGGAAGAATATTACAATTTAGCAGCTGATAAAAAAATGCAGGAGATGCATCTACATACGCAGAGACTTTGTCATCAATTTAGTATGTTAGATCCTGCTCAAATAGAGAGACGAAGGCAGTTAATTAAAGAGATTGTTGGTAGTATCGGAGATAATTTTACGATTGAGCAACCTTTTCATTGCGATTATGGATATTTTATTAACATTGGTAAGAATTTTTATGCTAATTATAATTTAACAATTTTAGATACTGCTTCTGTTACGATTGGGGATTATGTGTTTCTAGGTCCTAATGTTAATATTTATGCTGCGACACATCCTTTGGATGTAGAAAGAAGAAATCAAAATTTGGAAAAAGGTGTTCCTGTTAAGATTGGTAATAATGTATGGATAGGTGGAAATGTTACGATTTTACCTGGAGTAGAAATCGGTGATAATACTGTCATTGGTGCAGGCAGTGTAGTTACCAAGGATATTCCCTCTAATGTTTTAGCGGTGGGTAATCCTTGCAAAGTAATAAAAAATCTATAAATACTTGCAATTTTTTTTTAAATAAGTATAATATAGTAATTAAAAAGAGGTGGAAGTATGAGAAATTATATTCGTTATATTGTTTTGTTAGTATTAATTATTGCAGGGGGTCTATTAATTATATCTGTTGTTAATAAATTTAGTGAACCTGATGTATCTAAAGTAGATAATTCTAATCAGGCAGAGGAAACTACTACGGATGAGAAACCATCTTTGGATGTGGATACTACTACTGATGATACTCAAACTGAAGATGATGCTAGTACTGGTGCTGATTCTACAGATAGTAGTGGTTCTTCTACTGTAACTGAGGAAGGTTCTTCTGTCGATACTACCACTTCTAGTACCGATATTGCAACTGATAGTGTTGTTGTACCTAATACAGCTGCTGATAGTTCTATTGTTTTTACTGTTTTAGGATTCAGTATGATAATTGGTGGAGTAGGGTTAGTAAAAAGAAGAGCAAAAAAAGTTAATAATTAATTATTAAATTAAGAAAACCTCACATTCAGTGAGGTTTTTTGTTTGAAACAAACTATTTTTTATCGATTACTTTTTCTAAAAATATTTTATCCTCGAAGCCACCACATTTACCACATTTTTCTTTCGCAACTTCAACAACATCAGAGAAACTTGCATTTTCTAATTTAGCCAAATACTTTATAACTTCTAGCATATCAGCTAACTCTTCAATACGATTCTTTCCAGTCGCTTCTAATGCTTCTTGTAGTTCTTCCTGTAATTTTTTCTCTAATTCTTTTTTTTATTCCTCATCCGTTAAAATTCTAGTAATAGGAACTTCACCATTTTCTTCGATAATATTTGGTATGTTATCTCTGACCAATTTATTAGATATTCTTTCCATACATCCTCCTACATTTTAATATACAATTATTATAGCACATTTTATTCTTCTAAAAACCATAAATCAATAACAATATTTTTAAAAAACAAAAATCTTTTTAAAAAAATGTTAAAAAGAGGTTGACAAAATAAATAGTTATTAATATAATGTTAATAACAAGTGAAGAAAAGCACTTGAAAATTTTTAAACTTTGTTATTAATAAAATGTAAATAAGAGGAGGGAAATATTATGAACAAAGTGAAAAATCTAGAAGTTTATGAAGGGATGCTAATTGTTGTTGACATGGTGAATGGTTTTGTCGAAGAAGGTGTTTTGCATGATAAAAATATCAAAAAGATTATTCCGAGACAAATTGAACTTATTAAGGAAGCCCATGATAAAGGCTATATCGTTGTTTTTGTTAAAGATACTCATGATGAAGATGCAGTAGAATTTGATCGCTTTGGTGACACAAAACATTGTGTTAGAGGTACTAGAGAAGCAGAAGTGGTAGATCAGTTAAAACCATTTGAGGAAATGGATGATACGATTTCAATAGAAAAGAATTCAACAAGTTTTATGGAAGCACCTCAATTTAGAGAATTGGTTGCTAAGACTAACAATATTAAACTGGTGGAGTTAGTAGGTTGCTGTACAGATATTTGTGATTTTAATGGAATTATGGGACTTGCTAATTACTATGATCAGTGGAATCGCGAGGTTGATATTACTGTACATGAAGATGCTATCGCAACATATAGTGAAGATGTAAGAGGTGAATATGTAGATGCTGCTAAATTATTGATGAAGCAACAAGGAATTAAATTAGTAAATAAAAACAAGTAATTATTTTTTAAAAATATGATATTAATAAAACATTAAAAAGAAAAGGAGAATATTTATGAAAGATGAAAATTTAACGTTATTAACTGATTTATATGAATTAACAATGATGAAGGGTTATCATGATATCCATAATGGAGAAAGAGTGGTATTTGATGTTTTCTATCGAAGCAATCCGTCTAATGGGGGATATGCAATTTGTGCAGGATTGGAACAGGTAATAGAATATATTAAAAATTTACATTTTGAAAAAGATGATATTGATTATTTGAGAGAATTAGAAATTTTTGATGAGGGATTTTTAAAATATTTAGAAGATTTTAAATTCACTGGCAATATTTATGCAATTGAAGAAGGAACCGTAGTATTTCCTATGGAACCATTATTGAAAGTGGAAGCTCCTATTATAGAAGCACAATTAGTGGAAACTGCAATCTTAAATATTATTAATCATCAGAGTTTGATTGCTACGAAGGCTTCACGTGTATGTCATGCAGCCGCTGGTGATGGAGTAATGGAGTTTGGGTTAAGACGAGCTCAAGGGCCAGATGCTGGAACACTTGGAGCCAGAGCAGCTATTATTGGGGGATGCTGTGCTACAAGTAATGTATTATGCGGAAAAAAATTTGATGTTCCTGTTGCTGGTACTCATGCTCATAGTTGGATTATGAGTTTTCCTACCGAATATGAAGCTTTTAGAAAATATGCAGAATTATTCCCAAATAATGCAACGCTTTTGGTAGATACCTATGATACCTTACATTCTGGAGTACCTAATGCTATTAAAGTGTTTAAAGAATTAAAAGAACAAGGGAAAATGCCTAAAAAATATGGAATTCGTCTAGATAGTGGAGATTTAGCAGCTTTATCTAAAAAAGCTCGAAAAATGCTAGACGAAGCAGGATTTACCGATGCAACTATTTGTGCTTCCAATGATTTGGATGAAACTTTAATTGAATCCTTAAAAGTACAAGGTGCGAAGATTAATTTGTGGGGAGTTGGCACTAGTTTAATTACTTCCCGTGATTGTCCAAGTTTTGGTGGAGTATATAAATTGGCTGCTATCAAAAAAGATGGAAAAATGATTCCAAAAATAAAATTAAGTGAAGATAGGGTAAAAATCACAAATCCTGGTGATAAGCAAGTGTATCGTTTTTATGATAAAGAGACTGGCAAAATTCAAGGAGATATAATTGGGTTTGCTACAGAAAAATATGATCAAATGCAAGAAGCTGTGTTATTTGATCAGGTAGATCCAGGAAAAGAGACGAGGTTAGCTCCGGGTAGTTATACCGTCAGAGAATTATTAAAACCAATTTTTATTCATGGAGAATGCGTTTATCAAAGCTCTTCAGTTATGGAAATTAGAGATTATTGCACAGGAGAAAAGGAAACATTAACAGATGAAAATAAGAGACTTTTAAATGCACAACCGGTACATGTGGGTCTAAGCTATCCATTATGGGATTTGAAAAATAAAATGATTGATGAAGCAAGGAAAGAGAAAGGAAATTATAAAGTTTTAAATAAAAGAGGTGTTTCGTATGAGAGCTGAAAAGTTAGAAGAGTTAAATGATTATATAAGAGAGTTACAAACAGTGAAAAAGACTTTAGTAGCTAGTGAGTATATTTGTGATGATAAAAATGCCAAAGGATCAAAAAAGTATTTATTTCATTTAAAAAATAATTTATTAACATTATTACAAAAACATACGTCTATTAAACGTAAGGGATTTATGGATGTTGAGAAATATATGGTAGAACTTGCGAATGGAATGGTTGTTCCAAGAGAAAAGATTATTAAAGGTGGCGGTGATAAGAGTGCGGCGATTGTTATGCCAGTAACGAAAGATAATAATACTATTTTAGTAGTGCAATCTAGAAGTAGTACTAAGGAGTCTGTTTGTGTAGAGTTTCCTGCCGGATATATTGAAGAGGGAGAAAGCCCAGAATATGGTGCTAAAAGAGAGGTAATGGAAGAGACAGGGTATCTTCCTCAAGAAATGATTTTCTTAGATAAGTTCTATCAAGATCAATCTTGTGGTGTATGTGCTCAAAACTATAGTTATTTGGCGCTTGGCTGTGAGAAGGTGCAAGGACAAAACTTAGATGATAATGAAGCAATTCGCTATTTTGAATGTAGTGTAGATGAAGTTTTAGAATTAATGGAGCGAGGATATATTACAGATATTCAAACTAAATATACTCTAAATCTGGCAAAACCATACGTCTATCAAAGAACTGCCAATGCAAAATTACAAAAATAGAAATAGGGAAAAACCTAGTTTTGCTAATATTAATTTACAAGGCCCATGTAATTATCAATGCTATTTCTGTTTAGGTAGAGATATTTCTCTTGGGTCTTGTCATAATTATTTAAATAAACATTTTTCTAAGTGGAAGAATTTTTATAAATATTTAGAGAAATGTAAGAGAGATGGAATTAAAAAATATATTTAACTGGACAAAATACAGATCCATTATTATATAAATATTTACAGGAGTTGATAGAGTATTTAAAAAATGAAGGGTTTTATGTTGGAATTCGAACGAATGGTGTTCTTGCTTTAGAAAAGATGGATATTATTAATAGCTTAAATGATGAAGTGGGATTATCTATTCATAGTCTAACACCGGATATTAATAAGAAAATAACAAATCATAGTATTATTCCTGATTGGGATATGATTATTAAAAAAATAAAAGTACCTTTAAGGATAGCGATTGTAGTTACTAGGTATAATAAAAATGAAATTTTAAGTTTAATTCAGTTTTTTTCAAAATATAAAAATATTAGTTATATTCAATTACGTTGTATCGCAACAGATGAAAGATATGAGGAATTAAAAGAAGATATTGATTGTTATAAGGAAGTAACAAGTGAAATTATGGAAAAGTTTTCTTATCTTAGAGATTATTATACGGCATCTATCTATGATGTTTATGGTATAGAGGTTTGTTTATGGAAAACTGTTGCTACTACAATTAATAGTTATAATTATTTTACAGATGGTATTATTTTTACAGATTATTTTGTTGTAGAAGGATATAAGAAAGAAATAGATGCAAAATGCTGAGTTTTTGGTAAAATAGAGAAAAGGAGAGGTCATAATGAAAGAATATGGATTTATTCGAGTGGGAGCGATTGTTAATAAATTATCATTAGCAAATCCTATGAAAAATGCAGAAGAAATTATTAAGGAAATTAAAAAAGCAGTAAAGTTAGGTGTTTCTATTGTTACAACACCGGAACTTTCTATCACTGGATATACCTGTGGAGATTTGTTTTTACAGGATCAATTATTGGTTGATAGTGAAAATGCTTTACAAAAAGTTTTAGAAGAGACGAAAAGTTTAGATATTATTAGTATTTTGGGAATGCCTATTAGACATGATAATCAGTTATTTAACTGTGCAGTAGTTATTCAAAATGGTAAGATTTTGGGAATTGTTCCAAAGACTTATATTCCTAATTATCAAGAGTTTTATGAAGCTAGATGGTTTTCTTCTAGTAGAGACTTAAAAACTAATGAAGTAGAAATTTTAGGTCAAGTTGTTCCTATTTCTACTAAGTTATTGTTCCAAGATAAGGAGTTAAAAGATATTACTTTTGGAATTGATATTTGTGAAGATTTATGGACAGTATCTCCTCCTAGTGATAATCATGCTTTAGCTGGTGCAACAATTATCTTTAATTTATCTAGTAGTAATGAACTTATTGGAAAACAAGAGTATCGTAAGAGTTTAGTAGCCAGTCAATCTGCTAGAACAATTTCTGCTTATGTTTATGTATCTAGTGGTATTATGGAGTCTACTTCTGATGTGTTGTTTGGTGGAGCTAGTATGATTTATGAGAATGGTTCTATGTTAGCTATGAATCAACGCTTTGAAATAGAAAGTAATATTATTACTGCTGATATCGATGTTTTCAAGCTTGCGAATGATCGTAGAAAAAATAGAAGTTATATGAATATGGCTTTTGATATAGATTATCGTTTTATTAAAGTAGAAGTTATGGATACGATTAAAGAATTGCAAAGAGATTATAAAGAATATCCATTTGTTCCTTCTAATGAATTAGAACGTAGTAGAAGATGCGAAGAAATTATAGAAATTCAATCTAGTGCTCTTGCTAGAAGATTACTTCAACTTGGAAATTCTAAATGCGTTATTGGTATGAGTGGTGGCCTTGATTCTACACTTGCTTTCTTAGTTATTGTTAGAGCTTATGAAAAGTTAAAACGGGATATGAAAGATATTATAGGTATTACTATGCCTGGTTTTGGAACTACTGATAGAACTTATCAAAATGCAGTAGATCTTGTAAAAGAATATGGAGCTACTTTAAGAGAAATCAGTATTAAGGATGCATCTATTCTTCATATGAAAGATATTGGTCTACCAGAAGATGATAGAAGTATTACTTATGAAAATATTCAGGCTAGAGAACGTACTCAAATATTAATGGATGTTGCGAATATGGAAGGTGGATTAGTCATTGGTACGGGTGATTTATCTGAGCTTGCTTTAGGATGGTGTACTTATAATGGAGATCATATGAGTATGTATGCGGTTAATACTTCTATTCCTAAAACTTTGGTTCGTTATTTAGTTTCTTGGGTAGCAGATACTACTGATGGTAAAAAGAAGGAAGTATTAAAAGATATTTTAGCAACGCCTATTTCTCCTGAATTATTACCACCGGATGAAGCAGGTAATATTTTACAGAAGACGGAGTCTAGTATTGGACCATATGTATTACATGATTTTTTCCTTTATCACTTTTTACGATATGGAGCAACTCCTAAGAAGATTTATGTATTAGCAAAACATACTTTTAAAGATAGTTTTCGTAATGATGAGATTAAAAAATGGTTAAAAGTATTTATCAGACGTTTCTTTACGCAACAGTTTAAGAGAAACTGTATTCCTGATGGGGTTAAAGTTGGTAGTATCAGTTTATCTCCTAGAGGAGACTTACGCATGCCAAGTGATGCCAGTTATGAGGCTTGGTTAAAAGAATTGGATGAGATAAAAGATTAATTTATCAGGAGGTAAATTATGGACAATATAGAAAAAGAAGAACAGGACAATAGAAAATTAACCTCAAAAAGAGTAGAAGAAATTTTTAAAGATTGTTTGTTTTCAGAAGATGAGATAAAAGATGAAATGCCTACAAAAGAATTTAGTGTTGCAACTGGAGTTATGGGAAAAGTAGTTTTTAATACAGAAAAATTAAATCAACATAAGCCAGAAATTTTAGAAATGATTGATGAAGTTGATAATATTGAAAAGGGTCCTCATTTTTTAAATATGTGTATTGCGAGGGACGGAACATTATGGACAGGAGAACATGCGGTAATGGATCATTTAATGGTTTTAGGATTGGCTGCAGAAGTATTAAAAATACCATTAAATATTCCTCGAGGAGAATGGGGGATTTCTTTCCTTGGGGAATGCCTTTTATAATAAAAAATCAAGAGAAATTGACAACACTGGTTATAGGCGAAAATCCTAAAAACTATAAGGCTGTAATGAAATCATTAAAATAAAATAATAGTATAGAGGAGAAATCTTCTTAACTTTTAAGATGTAATATTAATATTATATTGATAAGGAGGAATGGAATATGAAAATAGTAAATAATAAATTTGGGGAAGGTGCTCTTTACCAAGAGGAAGATTTAAAAGGAAAAATTTATGCTACTAGTGCTGCTTGTATGTCGGTATGGAGTGATATGTTATCATTTGCAAATAAATATAAAGACAGATTTGTTAGTGATGTAGATAGTGCGGATAGTATTGTAGTATTAGGTTGTCAAGTGACAGATTTGGCGGTTTTAAATGATTTAGAGGTTGCGAAAAAGTTACATGAAAAAACGGGTAAAGATATTTTTATGGGTGGTTGTCTTGCTCAAAGAATGGATATTCCTTTACCTGATTATATTAAACGACTTGATGTTGTCAGAGTAGTAGGTCAAGAGCTAGATGACCGAAGTTTAGTTCATTATGAAAAGCCCTTCTGGGTACCGGATTTCGAAGAGTCTGACGATAATCTAAAAGATGGAAACTTATTTAGAAATTATTATCCATTAAAAATAGGTGCAGGGTGTCATGGCAAGTGCAAATATTGTACTATTCGTCATACTAGAGGAGATAATTATGAAATGGTTCCAGAAGAGCAAGTGGATGAGTTTTTAAATCATGAACATGTTGTATTAACATCTGATAGCCCTACAGTATCACAAGTAAAAGCGTGGTCTAAGATTGCGAAGGAATGTAATCAAGAGATTTCTATTCGAAATATTGAACCACAGAATTTGATTCAATGTAGAGATGAATTATTAGAATTAGCAGATAATCATTTGTTAGATATTGTTCATTGTCCAGTTCAAAGTTTTGATCCTGAATTATTAAAAGCGATGAATAGAAATGTAGTAGCGACCAATCAAGCGGTAGAATTATTGCATGAATTAAGAGAAAAGAAAGTAACTACTGCTACAAATATTATTATTGATTATACGGTGGATGGTAAGTTATATCCTAACCAAGATATAGAAAAGTTAAGAGAAAATTTTGATTATTATTCTTGGAATCCTTACTTTGATGGTAATTTTGATATGGATAGAGCAAAACAAAGATTTAAAAAATATATAGTAAAAGAAAAAGTAACTCAACAATAGGGTTACTTTTATTTTTTCTTCATAGTGATTTTATAGACTTTTACATCTTTTACGTGATCTAGTTGATAAAGTAGGTTATCTTTTGGTACTTCTCCTTCATAAATTAAGATACCACCGTTTTTAATAGCGATTTTTTGAAAATAAATATTTTCTGGAATTGTAGATATTAAAAGACCATCTTTGATTGCATAAGGATTTTCTTTTAATGCTTTTTTAGAAGAGCAAGACTTTCTGTTCCGTAACCTTGATTTCTGAATCTTTCATAGATTGTATAATCTATATTTCCTCCATAGAATAGTTCGTCTAGGTTAGATGTATGAAAACCAATTCTTCCAATTCGTTCTAAAGTGTCGTTTTTTATAATATCAAACGAAAGATAAGGAGAGGAGTTGATGTCTTCGGTTCCACTACTAGATAATAGCCCGATTTGTTCATTACTAATCTTAGGAGGATATTCTTTTTTAGATAATTCTTTTGGCTTTATTGTTGTTTTACTAAAATAGTCATAAAATTCCATTATATAAGGTCTCCTTTTGCGGTGTTATTGTATCAAATCTTATATTTTTTTACAAAAAAGTAAAAAATGGGTTGACATTTTCGCAAGTTATTAATATAATGTTAATAACAGATGAAGAAATCTGTATCATTTACAGATTTTGTTATTAACAAAAATATAATAAGAAAGAAGTGATACTATGGAAATGACACTTAATAAAACTCAAGTAGAAAAAATTTTAACTGATTATTACAGAGAAAAAGAGGATATTGATGGTATAGTGAAAATGAGGACTACGAAAGAACAGGTGGGTTACTATAAGGATGAACATATTGCTGCGGTAACTAGAATAGAATTATCTGGAACAACAACTCTTCTAGGTACAGAAATTCCGGTGAAAAGGATTATTCCGTTTGAAGAATACGAGGGAATATTTAAAGGGTTATTGCAAGAAAAAGGATATGATGTAAATAGACTTTGGATAGATAATGGTTTGGATACGGTTTATACAGGATATGGTTTTGCAGAGAGTAGTGAAAATAAAGTTTATTGTCGTGGAATAAAAATAGATGTAGGAAAACAAGTAAAGGAGTTTAAAAGATAATTATTTTTTTAAACTTAGATATTAATAGAATGTTAAGAAGAGAGGGATAACTATGAACCAATTAAAAATAATAGCCTTGGAAAATATTAAAGAAGTTGGAGAAAAAGTAAACTTCAAATTAAAAGAAATTAGAGGGGGAGATACCAATTATATTCTAAACATTACTGCTAGTAGATTTTCTAATGGTGAAGGGAAAGTAAAAATAGAGGATTCTGTAAGAGAAAAAGATATCTATCTTTTAGCAGATGTAGGAAATTATGGAATTACTTATAATATGCATGGATTTACACATCATATGGCACCGGACGAACATTTTCAAGATATTAAAAGAACAATATCAGCAATCTCTGGATATTCAGAAAAGATAACATTAATTATGCCACTATTATATCAATCAAGACAACATAAAAGAAAAGGTAGAGAATCGGCTGATTGTGCTATTGCTTTACAAGAATTACAAAATCTAGGAGTAGATCATATTATTACATTTGATGCGCATGATCCAACCATTTCTAATGCCATACCTAATCTTCCATTTGAAAATTTCTATCCTACAAATACAATTCTAGAAGATTTATTAAATAAGGAAGATTTAGAAGATATTTTAGTAATCAGTCCCGATATGGGAGCCACAG
>CALVKW010000011.1 GCA_944333345.1 uncultured Bacilli bacterium
GACATAATATCTAACTCCTTTCTACCTTAATTCTAACAATAAAAAAAGCACTTGTAAGTGCCACTAAAAAAAGACTATTTCTAGTCTTTTTTGTCAAAATTATTCGAACACGGGTTTGCTCAATTATACATTAGAGCAATGTTAACAAAATTATTTTCTCATTAATTATTTCATGTTATTAACATTTATTCTTTTAAAACTAACAACTCTCATTCTCTGCATTTGAGTATCTAGTCCAGCTTTTTCACTAAAATCTTTATATTTTTTTGTTAGTGATGTTATATTTTGTTGAGCAGTTTGTACTCCTTCTTTATTACCACTTGCTTTAGAGGTTATTTGCAAATCTTTTTGTTGTCTTATTTTAGTTTCTAATCTTCTTTGAACTTGCGTTGCTTCATATCTAGTATATTTCTTACCTTCGTATTCTATAATCTCGTTGCTTTCTTTTTTAAATTGATTTAATTGTTTTTGAGTATAATTTGGGCTACTTATTCCTAATACTATACTAAATACGAAATGTCCACAATTCATTGTCCCAATAGGTCTATCTAAACTACTATTTAATTTATTAAATTCTTTTTTTGAATATTGCTTTCCTTGAATATTTTGATGGTCTTCTGCACATAGTCCATGAGCCGATATTTCTACACCATCAGCACCAAATTCTTTACCAACTTGTTCTTGGACTCCAATATTTACTTGTCTAACTCCTTCAAGAATATTTTGTCTAACACTAGAGTCTAATCTTCTAGCATAAGGCTTTTTTCCTTCATTTTCATAGTAGACTTTTTTAACTCCGCTACTTGATAACTGCTTAATAGTGTCATACATTGCTTTTTGGTAGTTATTTTGCCCAGTTGATACAGCAAGTACACATCTATCTATTACATCTTCGTAAGCCTCTCTAATACCCTTTAAATAGCCATCTCCGTTGTCTTTTAGTAATTTGATAGCAGTTGTACTGGAAAGGTTAGCAAATACACCCTGTGTCGTTTTTTCAACTGATTTAACTATATCTTGAAATTGTTTGCTATCTTTGTATGATACTTTATCCATTCCTTTAGCTTCATAGTAAACATTTGCAAATTCAATGTTTTCTTCGGCTGCTATTTCTAGCAATTCTTCTAAATCTTTCCTTGATAACTGACTTGCTTTTTCTAAATCTTCCATTATTTTATCAATTTCACGACCGTTTTTCATTTGTTGGGCTAATATATGGGCTTCAGAAACGCTTAATCCTTCAAATTTTGATATAGTTTTACCAAATTTTTGTAATATTTCACTATTTAATGCTTCAAATCTCGTATAAAATCTTTCTTCGGCTAGTTTTAGCTTGTTATTATCCATAACATCACCTATTTTTCTAATTATTTTTCATTTTCTTCTTTAAATTCAGCAGTATAATTTTTAGTTATATCAAAATTAACTATTTCACAAGGATTTAGTTGAGCAAATATAGTTATGCTTGTAACTCTATCTACATCTCTTGATATTTCTTCCGCTCTTTCTATTAATGATTGCCCAATTGCTATAATTCCTTTTTTTAATTCTTCTCCATTTTTTACTATAACTTCCATATTTATCCTCCTATTCTTCACTAGTTCCTAATAATTCCCTCATTGTAGGCGCGTTTTGGCTTATTTCTTCAATTGCTTTTTGGCTTTCTTCTAGCGTTTCATTTGGTTTATAAAATTGTCTTAATTCAACTTTAGATATAATTCCTTTACTTTGCATTGTGGTCGCTTGATTAAATGCTTCTTGACTATCTTCTAATAATGAATAACTCCAGTCATAAGATAGTGCATATTCTCCTTGTGGGCTTAAATTATAAGCATTTGCTAATACATTACAAGCATAGAAGAAATCTTCCATACAAGCTTCAAAATTAGTTCTTACATCATCAACTATTGAGAATGTATCATACATTGCTCTCTTAATTTCAGTTGCCGTTGCATTTTGAGTTTGAACTTCACTTAAAATACCTGCACTTGTTCCTATTTCTTTTTCTAATCTTTGGTATAACTCTTGTAATCTTGCATAATAAGAACTTTCACGAATTGCTGGGCTAAATTCATAGAAGAAATTATCTTCGGTTGTGTCTAATTTCTTAAATAATCCATTTTCTACTAATCCATTTTTCCCAAACATTGTGGCGTCAGCACCAATAAATGCATCCTTTAAGTCATATTCTCTAACTATCTTCTTTAATGTATCTCTTATTTCTGCTATTGTCTCATCACAACCATAAGTGATAGGAACTCCATATTTATCCATCATTTTTCGGTTATTTACAGGACTTTTAAAATATCCTAATAATACTCTATCACAATTTGAAATTGTTTGTTTTATCATTATATTTTGCCAAAAACTAGGTGTATCTATTTCTTTACCAGTTCCATCAGTAAATTTTTGTTCAATGATACAATTACCATTTTCTATTCGATAATTAGTCCATCTTATATATACTTTATCTTGACCGAACGCTTGAGATATAACCTTTTGTTCTGCTAGTATAGTAGCACCAGTTATCAAATCTCCTTCAATGCTATCAATCGTAACTCTTCCTTGTGGAACTCTATTATAGAATAATTTATTTCCCTTTACATAAGGAACAAGGAATATTCCACCATAACCAAGTCCTGATGACACTATCTTTTTTCTTTTTTTCCATAAAGATTGTCCTATCTTTTCAAGTAAATCTTTTCTAGCATTATCTCCTGTAATGTTCATTGAACTATCATTTGATACATAATTCGCTATTTTATTACTAAATATAGCATTAAAATTAATCTTATCTATTCTTTCATATTCTACTGCGTATTTTTGATTATCTTCTAATTCCCTTTTAGTTGCTTCTGTTTCTTTTTTAAACAAAGTTTGTATTATCCAAAGAAATATATTCTTTAGCATATATTATCACTCCTCTTTCTTTCAATCATGTCATTAATTTTTCTTATAAATTTACACCAACTATATTCCCATGCGTCTATTGTGTCAATGTCAGTGGTAAAATCATCTAATCTTGTATCTTCATTTTTTTCGCTATCCCATAAAGCGCTTGATATGGCTTCTACTAACGTATCACACTCCTCTTCTATGTAGTAAAATATGTCGTAAGCAATCATAGTTCTTCCACAATCTATTCTATCGTTTATTGGCTCTTTAACGCATCCTCTAACCAAAGTATTGAGATTGTTTGTTTCAACTGCTCTTTTTAACCCTCTAATAAGCACTACTTCTTCATTATCAGGTAACATATAGTCTATATCACAATTATACTTATACATCATCTTTTTTGCAAATTCTATTTGTAGTTCTTCTAGTTTATCAGGATCAATATCTCCCATGTGTTTTTCACTGCCTAAAGCAATAACATATTTAAAATCATAACTTATTCTAGTACACACAAAGGCTTGCCCTGATTTATTGCCACCATAGTCTATCCCAATAATTGTATATCCTTGTGGCAAATCATATTCTCCATTTTCTTTCTTTTTAGTCCATTTATATTTTTGAGGATTATCAGCAAATCTTTTATATATAAGTCCTTCAGCATTGCACCATTGCCCTAAAATTAATCTATTATAAAATACTGTTCCTTCATATTCTTTGCATAAATTATTAACAAAATTTTCAGATAAAAAAGGATTATCAAAAATTGTATAATATTGTGTATATATGTCTAAATCTTTTTCACTTATTTTATCTAATACTTCTTTTTTTAACCAATGTGTTTTACTTTCTGGATTTAATGCCCCATCCATGCAAGAATAGCTTTTATCTAAAGAACCTAAAATCATCATAAATACATCTTTATTCCATTTTGCGATTTCATCTCCATAAGCATATTTTATTGAAGTACCTTGTATTTTTGATACTTGACTAACTTTTTCACATCCTAAACAATAAACATCTTCGCCAAATATTTTTGCTATATTTTGTGAATTTATAAAACCAATTAGGTTTTTTCCGTAAATTTCTCTCATAGGTTGAAGTACATTTCTTTCAATCGTTCCTTTTGATACTCCAAATATTACATTTAATCCATCTTTGTCTTTTCTTTCTATTATTCTATTTGGAATTACATATAAATCATCTAAATAAGTTTTGCCACATCTTCTAGCACCTATTTTTAAATTTATTCTATGATTACAATTTCTAATAAATTCTTTTTGTTTATCACTAATTATCATTTGCTTCTTCCTTAATTTTTGATAATAATTCAGTAACTTTTCCTAATTCAACATTTTGTTGTTCTACAATATCTCTTTGTCCTAAATATTGTTTACCTAAAAATATAGCCATAGCACTATTTTTTTCTGCTAATTTGAATTGCATTCTTCTTAACGACATTTTGCCACCATCTAATCCTTTTTTATAATGTTCCGCAAAATTATTATCTCTATCTAGTGTATCTACAGAACAACCCAAGAAATTTGCTATTTCAGTTTTTGTGCATTGTATATGTGCTAATTTCTCTACTGTTTCATAATCTATTTGAAATTTAGGTCTGCCTACTTTTCTTTTTTCAGCCATTTAATCACCTGCTTTAATTTAGTTTTACTGCTTTTTCTCCAGTAAATGTTTCCCATCTTTGTATTATTACATCTACCCATTTTGGTTCTAATTCCATAACATAACAATTTCTATTATTTTGTTCACAAGCAATTAATGTACTACCACTTCCGCCAAATACATCAAGTACATTTTCATTTTCTCTGCTCGAACTTTTTATAGCCCTAGTACATAATGCTATTGGTTTTGGTGTTGCATGTCCTCCTGCATTTTCTCTTTCTTCTCCACTTGTTTTATTAAAATGCCATACATTGTTCATGTTGTCATGAGTATTATCAAAATATGCTCTTAATTCTTCATATTCTACTCTTAATTCTTCATATTGTTTAGTAAACGCTTCTATATTATGTTCTTTTGCCCAATTTTGAAATTTAATATAAACATCTTGTGTCGGTAAATTCCATTGACTTTTACTCGTCCAATGGTCTCGACTTTTATCACTATGTCCTGCAATTGTTTTCATAGTTGGTATATCCCAACCACATTTAATTCTTTCATCATATAAATATTTTCTTATTGGTTCATATTCTTCCCAATATTGGTCAGCATTTAAAGTTAAACATTGAATTCCAACTTGAACAAATAAACATTTTTCATCTGCAATAGGATACATTTTAAATTCACTTGATAATTGTCCTTGACCATTTCCTTTATCCCATGTTATAAGATTTCTAAATGTTATTTTATTTTGTTTTTGCATAGGCTTTAATATATTTGAATAAATATCCATTAAAGGTTCATCTATCCCCCAACAATACCAACTTCCATTGTCTTTTAAATTATTGAATGTTATTGGTATCCATTTTTTATTAAATTCTAGCAAATCATCATAGTTTAAATTGTCATTTGCTATACCATCTTTTTCTTTTTTCATTCCATATGGTGGGTCAGTAAAAACCATATCTGCCTTTTGCCCATTCATTAATTTTTCAACATCTTCTTCTTTTGTGCTATCTCCACACATAAGATAGTGATTCCCCAATTGATATATATCACCATACTTTGCTTTAGGTTCTTCTGGTGGTGTACAATCAAAATCATCTTCTATAACTTCTTTTTCTTCTTCTAATCCTAATGGAGCCATTATTTCTTCTATTTCATCTAAATCAAATCCTGTTATTTCCAAATCGTAGTTTTGTGAGTCTAAATCTAGTAATAAATCGCCTAACATTGCATAGTCCCATTCGCCAGTAATTTTATTTAAAGCTATGTTTAATGCTTTTTCCTTTGTTTTATCAATATCTATTTGAATAACATCTACTTCTTCATATCCTAAATCTTTTAGAACAGTAATCCTCTGATGCCCCCCAATTATAGTATTGTCTTTGTTAATTATAATTGGTTCTACATATCCAAATTCTTCTATTGATTTCTTTATTTTTTGATATTCTTTATCTTCAGGTTTAAGTTTCTTTCTAGGATTATAATTTGCATACTTTAATTCATTTATGTTCTTTTTTATAAAATTCATTTATTACACCTCTTATATATTTTATCATAATATAAAAAAAAGACAAAATTTAATTGTCTTTTAATATTATTTATTCTCCTCTAACCAATTTCTTAATTCTAACCATTTATTATAATCACACTCATCATCAGTAGGTTTCCCAAATCGTGTTATAGTTCCTTTTCTACATCTAAAATAATTGTTTAAGTCATTAAGCATTACATTTTTTACTCTTTCATCAATAAGCTCTTGGTGTTCCATAATGTAATCAGCAACAAGTGATGTAATATATGTCTTTCTTCCTAAAGCATATCTTAAAGCACATATTAATATGTCTTTTAAGTCTCTTGATACTTCTATCATATCTATTCTCCTAACTAAATATTTTTTTCATGTAATTATAAGCAATTTCTTGATATTTTTTAGTACCATATTTGTAAATACTCATATATCCCTGCAATTCTTCAAAATCACTTATTGCTTTTTTATTGCATTCAACAAAACAATTTTTATTTTCTTTTATTTCTTTTTTCATAAAGTCTATATAATTATTAGCTCTTTTTATTATTTCTTCTTTAGATAATTTAGACATATTTTATTCTCCTTTATTATCTAATATTTGTATAATTTCTTTTAAATCAGTTTCATCTAGCGTGTAATTTGTTTCATTAGAATATCTAATTACTTTTAATTCTAAATGTTCTTTTGCTTTATTTATAATATCTTCTTTTTGTTCTAGTTTAGCCCACGTTCTAGCCATTTCTTCCTGCATTGCTAAATTGTTTTCTTTTAGTTGTTCGTTTTCTTTTTGTAAATTTTCAACAGTTAAATTAATTTGCTCAAAATTATTTGCAAACCATAAACAATTATCATAAACTTCAATCAATTTATTATAATTTTCATCATCAAAATATTTATATTCTATACAATTAACTGTTATTGGTTTTTTTATTATTTCTAATGCTTCTTTTATTTCTTTACTATTCATTTTTTCACCCCTTAACAAAATATAATTGGTACTAATACCATAATAACTATAAATAATCTTATTGTTTTATCTTTTAACATTTCTTTCATTTCTCTATTCTCCCTTCACTGTGTCTTAATTATAGCATTTATTGTTTACTCTGTCAACATATTTTGTCAAAAAAAAACAAATTTTTTACAATTTGTCATTTTTTCTCCATTTTATATACCTATAAATAACATAAATACACCATATAAATAAAAATATTAAACATAAATCAGTTAGCATTTTTAATTTCCTCCATCATTTTTTTAATATCATATCTATAATTAGTTCTTAACCTTTTATTTTCTATTTTTATGCCTATTTCTCTGCATATTTCTACTGGTACACTCATTCTATCGGTTGTCCTAATAAAGTGGCTTAAATCGGCTATAAATAGGCAATAACACTCTTCTAAATCTTCAAAGTTGATAATGACTACGCATTTAGTGTTTTTATAATATTGATACATAGATAATTCCTTAATTTGGTTTTCTCTTATGCAACTAAAAGGAATACTTTTGCCTTTATGGTTTTTTAATTCCGCAAATACTAATATATCGCCATCATAAAGCATACAATCGCATACATTCTTTGCTTGAAATCTGACTAAATTATTGTGTTGCCAATTTCCAGTGCCATCTTTAAATCTATAATAAAGTATATCATCAGGTACACTTTTTTTAAAGTTATTCTCAAATTGTCCACCTTTTTTCATTTTATCATTCTCCCTTTTATAAATTCTTCTTTTATTAATATTTTACCTTTTTTAGTTCTTGCACTGCAATATTCTTTTTCAAAACTACGTAAAATATCTGCTATTTTTCTTAAATTTTTTATATCTAAATATCCTTTTATTTTCATGTCAAACATTTCACTTGTTAAATAACAAAATCTATCGTAATCTTTTGTTTCAATTTGATGTAAATATGGATGGCTACTATCGTGATTTAATATACTACCATTAAAATAATCGTATCCTTCTCCTAAACCTAATATTTTGCAATGTCTTTTCGCTACCAATAAATGATGGAAATCCAAACTACTTTTCCTATCTACTTTATATCCTGCAAAATCATACCCTAATTCCATTATTTTAAAATCATTAATCATTATTTTTGTAACTTCTTTCATATTTATTTCCTCCTTAAAATATCCATTAAAAATTCTATTTCTTCTTCGTTATTAAGGTATGCCCAAATATGCTCTTTTTTGTAGTAAAATCTTTTGGGGAGATCCATATTAAATACTATATCTTTATACTTCTTTTTATGGAAAATTCCTTCCTTTTTATTAAAAAAAGAGTACAAAAAACTATTGTACTCCTTATATAAAACTTCAATATATTCAATACACCTTTTTAATTCTTCTTCTTCCATATTTTAGCACCCTATTATAATTATATCACACTTTTACAAAATAAAAAAATTGGCAAAAAAAAGAGAAAAAGGGAATTTCTCTTGTATAAGGGGACAACAAAAAAAATAATTATCGCTGGAGAGTATATCTCCATATATAGTATATCACTACTTTTTAATAATGTAAAATTCACTTGGAGGGAGTGGAGAATTTTGCAGATTTGCTTCTCGCCACTTGAATAACCGCCCATTAAGGAGATTATTCTCCTTTAAACATTTCTCCAATTCTATTATTAATTTTTCTAGTTCATCTTTTATTTTGTATAATTCGTTAATAAAAAGAGATAGGTCTATGTATTTCTTATTCAGGTGCTCTGCATACATAGTATCTATCTCCTTTCTAGGATAATCATACCATTAATTAAATTAAAAGTAAGTGCCACTAAAAAGAAAAAAGAAGCCTCAGCTTCTCTTTCCCCCGTTAATAACGGAATTTAATTATTTATATAATATCATATTTTAGCGTTTTTGCAAAAAGTTTATTAAAGTCTTTCTAGGTCTAAAACATATTGTAATGTTCTATATATTGCATATATCTCTTTGTCTAATTCTTTTCTTTCGTAAATATCTAGTTTGTCCATTGTTTCGTCCCATGTTAAACCATCTCTAAATATGTACTTAAAAATGTAATAAGTAAATAAATTAGTTTCTTTTAATCTATCTTCATAATCACATAATCTTTTATCAGTTGGATTAAATTTAACAAATCTAAATAGATCTGCATACTTTCCATTTTCCTTTTTTCTACCAAAAAATAGTTTGCCAATTTTATCACTTTTATTTGATGCTGTACTTGTTCCAAAAGTAGCAAATAAAACTATTATTGTTACAATTACAAAAGTTATTTCACTATCTACCACTTTATTACATAATTTTATACAAATAAATGTTAAAAAATAAAATAGCATTGTACAAAAATAACAAACATTTAATCCATTTGCGTGTATAGGTTCTTTAAAATTTTCCCTAGAAATCATATACACTACTGTCATAACAAAAAAATATGGAAATAAATCAAACAACAACGACATTATTAGCAAACTAATTAATACTAAATTTCCATACGATTTGTAAGATAAATTATCCATATTTCTTCACACCCTATTTATTTTTTTTGTTTTCTTTTGATTTTTTCTTTCCCCAAAATAATTTTCCAGGTATATTCCACATAATAATCCTCCTTCCTATATACATTCTATAATCAAATATATGCAAGATAGCATTATATAAAATACACCTAATATTCCAAAAATATATCTAATATAAAAGTTGTTTTTATTCCATATTTTATTTAAGTTTTTATAAATATTTCTAATATTTAATTTGTTAAAATATATTAGTAAATTTTTAAAAATTCCAACTATTATTGTCGCAATATAAATATTATTAACAATAAAATAAATTGGATAAGATAAAAACATTTCTACTATTACTTTTAAAATAATCATTAAATATAAAATAAACAAATCATAAAATAATACTTTTTCTTTTACAATATATTTATATCCATAATAATACATAAATATAAACATCAAATAAATATAAACGTTATTTGTTCCTGTAAACATCATTATTATAGTAATTAAACTAAATAATAATAAATATCTTTTAAATTTCCCTTCGCCTTTAGCATAGTACATAAACATTGAATAATACAATATTTCAAATACTAATACTAAAATATTTAATAAAATCATACGTCATCCCCTACTAATATTTTATAACAAAAATAAAAAGTAGTCAAATTTTTAGTTAGGAAAATTATCTTGATTATAATCTCCTTCAACAATTACAATATCTTCGAAAGTTGTTTTTGAATATCCATCAACACGAGTAACTAAATAATCATAACCAGTTAAATCGTTTGGAGTAGTAAATTTATTATAAACTATTTCAGTTGTTGCATAAGTTTTTCCAACAACAGCATATTTTGTATCATATGAGTAATTTGCTACATTTTGTAACCATATACAACCTTTCATGCTCCCTGATGTGCTACCACCACTCTGGATAACTTCATGAGTTATTTTGGCTTTTGTAGAATAAATAGTATTTGGTTTTAAATTTAATATATTTGCATTTTCAGAATTAAAATAAGATGAATTTTTTATTTCTGAATTATCAAATGTTATTGAGTTACTTGTTTTATAAACATTTCCAGTAAAATCTATTTTTGATAAATCAAAGATATTACCACTTTTTTCCCATAAAATACCACTAGAATTTTCTATTTTTTTTACTTCTCCTTCTGGTATTATTATTTTTTTAACATTTGAAAAGTCTATCATTTAATCACTACTTCCTTTGTAATAACTGAATTATCAGTTAATGTTATCGTCCAATTTTCAGTAGTTCCTAAATTTATATTATCTACAAAACTAGCATATTCATCTATTGTTTCATTTGTTATTTGTGTATCAGTTAATTTTGCATTAATAGAATTTTTCAAATCTTCTTTTGCTTGATTTATTCTATCAATTTCAGTTTGTATTGCCATAATACCACCTCTATATTTCTGCTAAAGCGTTTTCTATATCAGCTGTTAGACTTACAGTTCCACCTGCTACATAGCCAGTTGGAATATCTACACTTGTAGCATTTAGTCCATCTATCGTTTTATTAATTGTACCATTGTTTGCCATTGTACCAGTAGTGGTTTTTCCTGTTGAATCAATAAAAACTTTATTTGATAATACATCACTTGCGGTTGCTGTTGTAACATTTATGTCTTGATAATTTGTAGGAATTGCTTGCACTGTTACATCACTTAAACCATAATAACCACCATCTGGCGTAATACTTTGTTGTGATTTTGTTGGTGTAACTGTCTTACTTTGTAGGTTATAACTTCCACCACCTGCTACACCACTAACAGTACCACTTCCATTATGATATCCTTTAGGAATTGTATAAGTGTCGCCTTCTTGAACTGTTGCACTTACTGATCCACGGTTTTCAATACTTTGTATTGCTGTTGTTAAGGTGTCTAAATTGGCTGTGCTATCTGCTAAACCTAATTCAGTTAATTTTGCTCTAATATTATTTCTATCGGTTTCTATTCTTTGTATTTGTTCAGCTATATTTGTCATTTGTTCCTCCTATATGGTTTTTAACAATTCGTTAATATTTCCAACTGTCGTATAAACTCCTGCTGATGTTATTGGTTTTGTATTATCTTGTTCTACTTCATTTGTAGTTATTACTGATATAGTATTATTTTCTATTTTAATATTTTCTCCCGCTTGATATGAAACACCACTACCACCAATTATCGTCATTTCTTTTTCAGTCAATACTTGTTTTTCATTTTCTTGACTAATTATGTTTATTGTATTTTCACTTGTTTCAGGTGTTATTGTAATAGTTTTTTCTTCCATTATGCAACACCACCATCAAAAGTAACTTCATTAGTTAAGGTTAAATTGCCTTTGTAAATAGTTTGTACTACGCCTGCGTTTTCTACTTGGATATCGCACACATAAGCACCATAACTTAAATCTTTAGTATCATCATGTTCTATTGTGATATGATAATATCCATCTTCAGTATATTTAATTCCGTTATCTAAAGTTTTTTGTAGTTTTATATCTTCAGTATAATAGTTTGTCTTAACAGTAAACCACATTTTTTCAGTTTTAGTCATTATAGGTTGATTATCACTATCTAATCTTTGAAATTTAAATTTGTATGTGTCGCCTCTAGTAAATTCCATAATATCATCTCCTTTTTAAATATATCCTATGTCCAAATATTAATATTTCATCATGTTTTAGTGAATTCATATATTTTATTATATATTTTCTTCCAAATAATTTCAATAAAAATTCTTTTATCATTTAAATATCACGATAGCACCTAATATTGCCAATATGATATACTTGACAATTTCAAAAATATATTTTTGATAGTTCTTGCTATCTTTAACAATTGTTCTTTCATCTATTAATTTTTTTAAATCTTCTAATTCTTTTTTATTATCTTCGTTATCTTTTTTTAATTCTTTAATTTCGTTATAGATTTTTTCGTGTTCTTTCGCTTGAAGTTCAATACTTTTTAACATTGATGTTTCAAGATTTTCAGGTAATTTTTCTACAGTATTAATTAAATCTTCTATCTTTGTTATAGCCTTTGCCAAATCAACTTTATTTTCGTTAGTCCTGTTTTTGTATTCTTCACAATATCTTTCTAATTTTTCTATGCGATCTTCACAATTTTTTACTCTTATTGTTAATGTTTCCATTTTAGCACCCTCCTAGTTGTTACTTCCTAAAATAATTTTATCATACATTTTTTTATTGTCAAAGTAACAAAAAAAGAGCAGTGGTGCTCTATGAAAAAAAGGTTTTACACTTACTTTAGACACGATTTAATGAAAAAATATTATTTATTAAAAGAATTTAGAAATGAAAGTTAATTACAATATTTGTCTAAAGCAATTATATTATACCATATTTTTCTTATCTATGCAAATTTTAAGTTGTTTTCCAGTTAAGAATATTATATTGTGTATATGGTACGCTATTAATTTTTTAGCACCATCTTCTTTTAATCTTTTTTTAAATTCATTTGCTTTCATTTTCTATTCTCCCTAATTGTCTGTCTATCTTTTCTCGCATTATTTTCATTATATCGTTTCCGTCCATATGGTAGTATTCTTTAAATTGCATAAGCATAACCATTACGTCGGCTATTTCTTCAATTATATGCTGTTTAACAGGCATAGCAGTTGCTTTAAACATATTTAAATTAAAATCACTAATATTTTTTCTGTCTTCATATTCTATAATAGCTTCATTTAATTCAAAAACTTCACTTTGAAAATATTTTAATTGTGGTAGTACGCCGTAAAATTCAATTATTTTTAATAAATCTTTATCCATGTTTTTATCTTCTTGTATTTTCTTTGCAGTATCTAAATTTATAAATTCTCCATTCATTTTATCATCTCCTTTAAAATAGGTCTATATTTTTTATTATTCTTATGTACTATGTTTAAATGACAATTTTGACACAACATAATGCAGTTGCTAGGTTCATCGATTAATTCTTTATGTGTGTTTCTTGATTCAATGTGATGAAGATGTAAATTTTCATAAGTATTACATAATCTACACCTTCCACCATCTCGTTGGTAAACTATTCTATATGTTTCTTCTGATACACCTATTTTTTTCTTACTAACCTTTTTTATTGGTTTAATTTTCTTATATTCTTTTTCAACACATTGTTTTTCACAATTTAAAGGCACTTCTTGGCGTGTTTTAGTGCAGTAGCAATACATTATACCCCTTTTGTGTCTAAATCGCTTATATAGGCATTTATTTAGCATTTTTAGGCATATCCACTCTTTTTAGTTGAAAACTTTTTATTTCTTCATATTTATTTTCGCTTAATACTCTATTTACTAATTCAGTTGTATCAATTCCAGTATATTGTTTTTTTTCCTTAATAGTTTCTACTATTGCTCTATATACTATTTCTTCTTTACTCATTTTTTAATCTCCTAATCTAGTAACATATTATCATCTATTTCAATTTCGTTTCCAAAATCGGCAAAAATATCTTCATTGCTTTCTTTTACTATTTCAGGTTTACTTTTTTCATTTTTAGTTTGTAAAAATGTTACTTTGTTCGCTAAAAATGTGTAATCGTAATGTTTGTTCCCGTTTTTATCTTCCCAGTTATGGTTTTTAATTATTCCTGATACACCAATTAAATCTCCTTTTCTACAATATTGTGATGTAGTTTCAGCCATTTTACCAAATATTGTAGTTTCAATAAATGATGTATCATCTTTTCCATTTTGTACTGCTATATTTGCTTTTGCTACTGGTTTATTATTATTTGTATATTTAAAATCAATATTTCTTGTTAATCTTCCTACTATTATAAAATTATTGTTCATCTTTAATACCTCCTATTTCATCTATTAATTTTACTATTTTTTCTATATTATCTAACAAATCTAAATCTATTTTTATTTCTTTTTCAATTATTGATTTATATAAACTTTTTAAGTTCCCATAATAGCCAATTGTTTTGTAATAATCTTTTCCTTTATTTACACCTTTTTCAACTATCATTTTTTCCAATAATACTAAATTACAAGAATCACTATCTAAATAATATTTATCACTTAATTTTTTCATTCTTCCACCTCTCCATACATTAAATTAAATATAAAGTCTTCTAAATTTATTCCTTCTAATTTTTCTTCCATAATTAATCCTCAATTCTAGTTATAATAATAACCTTTCCATTATTTTCTTTAATTCCTACAATTTTATATTCGTTATATTCATTGTTAATTTTTACTCCAACATCTCCATAATTTGCTTGATGTATAGGTGTATTTAAATCCATTTCAAAACTTCCACCTTTGTATCCTTCAAATATACTTCCGTTTGCATTAAAAGCGTTAATGTACAAACTGTCTGCAAAGCATATGCCTTCATCTTTATATTCTAGTGCTAATTCGCAATAACTACCACGCCAACTTGAAAAAATAGTTGGTATTTTTCCATTATCAAATTCTACTAAAATTGTTGAATCTTTGTATTTTTCTAAATCTTTAATTAAATTACCTAAATTATATTCTTTTCCACTTTCAATTTTTTGCATTTCATTCATTTGTATAATCCATTCTTCCATAATTATTCTCCTTTTCTTTTGTTTTTTGTCTTCTTTGTTAAATTTTTAATTTGTTCTTTTAGTTCTTTTATTTCAATATCTTTTTCTTTTAATTTATTTTCAGCATTAACTTTTAAATCAATTTGTTTTGACCTACTTAATTTGATTTCATCATCTTTAGACTTAATCTTTTCCCTTAACTCCTTAATTAAAGCATTTTGTTTTTCAATTCTTTTTTGTGTTTCTTCTTGTACTACAAGCATAGCATCATACTTTATAGCAGTTTTAGTTAGTTTTTCTATTTGATTTTCAAGAGTTTTTATAAAATCTTCTCTTTCGTTGGCTCTATCATATTCTTTTTGCAAAAAACCTTTTATATCTATTAATTGAACGCTTTTTGTAAGTTCGTATTTATCTTCTATTTTTTTGCTTTTTGAAATTAGATTAAACATATATTATTCTCCCATCTTTTCGTTTATTTCTTTTTCAGTATTTTCTGCTAATTCTTCGTGTATTTCTTTAATGTCTTTATCATAATTCATTAAGTAGTAAGGACAAAATTTATTACAATTGCAATAATGCAAACATTTTGTATCTTCTCCTTTTCTTAATTGAATCTCGTATTGTCCTGCATAATTCTTTTCTAAATTTTCTAAATGTTTTTCCGCTTCTTCTTTTGTGTCATGTACTTTAGTTGCTCGTTTACCACCTTTTTTAATAACTACATATTTATCTCCATTATTAAATCTTTCTTCTAGGCTACACATAGGTAATTGATTATCTGCTAGTTTTTCTAATTCAATAATTTCATCAAATCTTTTTAAAATCATTTTTTCTACTTCTTCTGGAGTACCTAAATCAAAATTAATAACTTCTACTGGTAATTTAGGATAATCTTCATTATTTAACAATTCTTTTTTGTTCCAATCTTTAAGTATTGCTATTATTCTACCTTTTGATTTCCAAACTCCGTGTTTTTTATAATGTAAATATGCTCCCATTTGTAGTTGTTTTTTCCATTTTTCATCATTTGACTTATAAATAATAGTCCATACACTAGTCGTTTTATAATCATCACAATATTCTTCGTCAATATGGTCAACTATTCCTGATAATGTATAACCATTATCAAAAGTATGTTCTAAATGTTCTTCTACAAATTCGTTTTCTTTAAGTTCTATATTTTCTAAAGCAAAGTGAGTAAAAGTTCCAAATAACATCCATATTGAATCGCTAACATCTTGTTCTATTAAATTACTATACCTTCTTTTTAGCATTATAACCCTATCATTATCAAGTAAACTTGTTATAGAGTATCTTTTATCACGATAATTATATTCTTTCTCTACTGCCCTAACAAGCATATCAGGAAGACCTAATTTATTAGTAATCTTCATTATTTAACCCTCTTTCTTCATATTTCCATTTATAACCTCCCGCAGTTTTTCTTGTTCCTAAACAGCAACAACTTATATGACTTATTTTTGTTTGTCTTTTTGCTTCACTTACGGAAGGATATTTTTTTATAATATTATCATTAATATCTAATTGAATAACAACCTTACTGTTTGAATTTTGTTCATTAAATAGTTTTTTCTTTAAATTATTTTTATATGCATGAATTGTATTCTGACTTGCTGTACACCATTCTAAATTATTGACACAATTATTTTGTTTATTACCATCAATATGGTTAACATAAGGGAAATTAAATTTATTTTTTAAAAATGTTATTGCAATTATTCTATGAACTAAATATTTTTTATCATACAATTGGACTTGTAAATACCCATCTTTTCTTTTGCTTTGCTTCAGTTTTTCTATTATATTTCTGCCTTCATAACTTAAACTTCTTATTTCTCCCATTTTGTTAGCTTGATATTTACCAATAAACCCAGGAATATCTTTCCATTTTTTTAAACTTTCTTCCATATATAAACCCTTTCGTTTTTTTGATTTTTTATAGCCAAGCCTATTATTTCATTACCATCATCACTATATTTTATTACTTCAATATAAAATTTATCTAATGTTATAAATTTATCTTTATTATTTTTTGATATTTTACATTTACTCGCTGGAATATAAATAAATGGTGCAGTGTATAAATTTCTTCCAATTCCCCAGTTTACACACGCTCTTTTAAAACTATCACTTGCTAAACCTTTTTCTGCTTCGTTAAAACTTTCTTTTCCTGTATCTTCTTTTGACACCCATTCTTTTTTGTTTTCATCATAAATACTAACTATGCAATTAGCATTATCTCTTGTGTGTTCTCTTTTCCAATTTAAACATCCTACTGTTTCATCTAGTATATTCATATCACATCTTGCGTCTTTATATAAAAGTAATGTCAAGCCTTTTTCGTTAATAGTTCCAACCCTACACTCTATTTCATTAGCTTTTAAAGTTCTAAATTCTAACTTTTCCATTTTCTCTCTTCCCTCTTTCTTCACTTTCCAAAAAAAGACACTTTATTCAGTTAACTAGGTATCTATCGCGAAACAGGGTTCCTAATTAACCAAATAAAATGTCTTTTCCTGTTCCGCTGTATAAATTATACCATATCTAACTAAATTTTTCAATAGTTTTTATTAAATCAATACAAAATTGTATAAGTTGTTCTTTTGATATTATAAATTGTTTATTATCTTTATTGTAGTGTGTTTTTATTTTTAGTTTTATTAATTCAGTTATTGCTTCTTGATTCATTTTACCACCCCAAAAATAATAAATCATATTCTTCAAAATCTATAGTTTTATATAATCTTACTAACTCAAATATTTGATGTTCATATAACCAACTATCACATATACAATCATTATTATCATCTAAATTAAGTGCATTAAGTCTAGTCCACCATAATCTATAATCTTTTAAATGTTCTTCGTATTTGTCAATTAAATCTTTATCAGGTATATTATCATTATCATTCAATAAATGTTCATACATCTTTACTATTTTGTCTTTATAAATATTAATAGTTTCTTCTAATGCTTTTTTACCAACAACATAAACATCAAAATCTTCAAATCTTTCATTTATGTTTTCATTTAAAAATAATCTTTCTCCAGTTGCATGGATTCTTTCTACTGTATCATCCCAATATAATTTACCATATTCAAATATACATTTAACATCTTTGTCTAATATATCAAAAAACCATACATAATTATCATCATCTTTATTTCCATATTTTTTAATAATTTCATCTAAAGTCATAATTCTTAATCTTTTAACTTCACTTTTTTTAATTTTATATAAATAATTTCTATATCCCATATTATTTTATCTCCTTTAATAAATCTAATAATTCTTCTAAATATTCTCTACTAAATAATTCGTATTTATGATTTCCATAACTTCTTGCGTTTAAATGTCTTTCTAAAGTTTCTTTTACTTCTTTAATTATTCTTTTTAATGTATCTGTATGGTCTTTTTCATTTTCATATAGACTTTTGTATTTTTGTAATTGTTGTTTTAATTCGACTATTTTATTAACAAATTGCACTCTTCCATATTCAATAGTTTTTTGATATGTTTCATCTACTTGCTTTTGTGTTTCTTCGAACCAATTATTATTATTCATTATTTATCACTCTTTTCTATTTCTTCAAAAATTATTTGTTTAGGCAAAACATTATGAGTAATATAGACACTTGAAAATGGTGGGTTTAACATTGGTTTTTCTTCTTCATAATTTCTAAAATAAGAAATTCTTTTATTAAAATACATTATTTCAAAATTGTTATTTTTAAATAAATCAAATCTTGTTTTGCTTTCAAATATACCTACAACTCCCATTAACATAGCAAAAGGTTTATTTAATTTAAACAATCTATTTAATACCTCATTTTTAAGTGAATATGGTGGATTACTAACTATACAATCGTAATTATCAGGTTCAATTTCAAAAAAATCCTCTCCATTTAAAATATGTGTATATATAACTTTGTGTCCTGCTTTTTCTAATTCCTTTACAAAATAACTATCTTCATTATCAAAAGGACACCATATTGTTTTATAATTATCTAAATATTTCAATAATGGTTTAATTGCATAAATTGGAGTATAAAACTCATCATTTGGATTCATATTTTTTTCAATATTTCTTTTATTTGTTATTAAATCTAATTTCATTACTTTCACTCTTTTCTATTATCATTAATATTTCTTTATAAGATTCTATCTTTTCATAAACAACACCACCATATAATCCTGAAGTGTCATTATGTAATTTTTCAATTTTTTCTTTTAGATAATTTGTTAGTTCTTGTTTTTCTTCTAATAATCTATCTCGTTCATCAGCAATACTCATTATTGCATTAAACAATTTCCTTGCATTATCATTTAGTTGTTCTACTCGTTTTTCATCAAATTCTTTTAATATTTCTATTAGTTCATTATCTTTCATTGTTCTTCCTCCATTGGTTCTATTTTTAAATATTCAATTTTTCCGTCATTAATTATACTTCTCCAATGGTGGTCATATTCTCCATCACAATCCATTAAAGTATCAACACCTTCTAATATTATAACATTATCTTTTAGAATTATTTTTTCTAAATTATGTCCTCCAACTTTTGCACCATTTTTTAATTTATATTCATAATAATATTTCATTATTTTCCCTCCAAACTATACTTAACATAAAAACTTTTCTCTCCATATCAGTTGGTAAATTTAATCGTTTCTTTTTTTATATCATATCCTTCTTTTTTTAGCATATAAATATAAGCCGAAAGTCTAGTACATCCTAAATCTTTTATGGCATCCCAAGTGCTCACGCTTCCAAAATCTAGTATGTATTTTAATACTCTTTCTTTCATTTTAGTATCTCCTCTATAATATCGTTTGCTAATTTACTATCTAATAAACTAATTAAAATTATTTTTTCTATTTTTTCTATTTCTTTAAGTCTTGTTTTTAATTGATGTTTTTCTCTTTTTAATTTGTATATAAAATTTTTTATTTCTTCTTTCTTCATCTATACACCTCTATATTCTCTTTTTATTCCCACAATTAGGACAATACAAATAATTATATGTTTTACCTTTTACTTTCGTGTTAGTAAGTAATGGTATTATTAATATAAGTCCACAAGTACATAATGCTAAAAATAACCAAACTAACCACATTAAACAACCTCTATGTTTTGTATTTATTCTTGTATCACTAACTATTTGCATTTCGTGTCCACATTTATTACATTTCATTTTTATTT